>JAWXTR010000027.1:0-29202 GCA_044433365.1 Rikenellaceae bacterium | reverse complement strand
CGATATTTTTCACTATTAAATCTCAATATAGAACCACTATATTTTCGATTCAATAGCAAAAAATCTCATCTCCAATAGCACTATTAAAAATACACCAATAATTATTTTACCCTACTTAAATTTTAGATAATTTCTAAAATAAAATATTAATTTTGCGTTTGCGTAGAATCTTGTATAAAAAAACTGGCGTTTAAAATGTTGACAAGAGACTGTGTGTACGCCCGTGCTGTATATCTATATGGTGCGGGCTTACTTGTCTGCTTTGTTGGGTATGCCAGTACCTTGATTACGGATAGGTTTAGTCCGTGCCATTGTTTTTGGTTTAAACTTTTGAATGTTCTTCAATCTATAACAGACAAAAGATAGATTGTAAACCTTTTAAATATTAACGGCATGGAACAAATTTCACTTGAAACAATTACAGCGTTTCGTCTCCCAATTAAGGAGCAGCGTAGACTTTATCTTTTACTTGCATTAGTGCAATATCGCTATCAAAGGCATCCAAATTACAATGAAAAAAGATTATTGGAGTGTTTAGCAAAAGATATTAAACAGTTTCTTTAAGAAGCGGAATCACTCTCAGAAAAAGAGCCTAACAACCGAACATTAAACAAAATCCGAACTTTCTTTGAAAATCATCATAAACATTTAAAAAGCGTAATTGAAGCAGCTGAGGAGTTGGACTAAGATTAAGGGAACCTCTAAAAAAACTATATTTAACACTTTTTAGAAAAAGTGAACAAAAACACGCCTTTAGTAGTCTTAGAGAGCTATTAAAGGCGTATTTTCGTTTATTCAACATGAGTGAACTATATTAGACTCAAATTCCCAAAAGAGAAGAACCATATATATACAAAAGAGTCCAAGCCACAAAACGTGCACCCTTCCCAATTAACATATATATAGCAGTGGTTTTAAAAGATGTTTTATAAAATCCTAATGCTATTGCTAGAACATCACCAATACCAGGAAGCCACGAGAATAGTGCAAGAGCTGCACCATATTTGTCGACCCGTTTTTTTTGTTTTACCAGAGTCTCCTCTTTTACTCTAAGATATTTTTCAATCCACTCCCATTTGCCAATATAGCCTAAATAGTATGAAGATAGCCCACCAATCCAATTGCCAGCAGTAGCCACAATTGTGGCAGTTATAGCATCTGCTCCAGTAGCCAAGAGAGCCACCAACATAACATCAGAGCTAAACGGAATAACTGTAGCTGCAAGAAATGCACCTATAAATAGCCCCAAATAACCATATTCTACCAACCATTCCATATTTGATATTTTTTAACGAGGAGTTTTAAATTAAGGGAAGTTCTAAATTCTGGATTTTGAGAGATTTAAAAAAATCTCTAACCTCTACCACGAAAGGTAAAGTAGTTTTGTAAAAGATAGCTAATGATTACTGTAACGACAGTCATAACTACATTTGCAATTGAGGGATAAATCAGAGCTACAAGTGTAAGAAAATTAATACCCCAATATTTTACGGCAATATTTAACACTACTACTGCTAGATATTTTACACTTTGCTCGCTGCTACGCCCTTTTCGTCCCTCGAACGATACATTTTTAGAGAGATAAAACCCTGTAAAAAAGATTATAGGAAAGGTAAACAAAAATGCTGCAATCTGAGGTGATATAACCACAAATGGAAGCTCAAAATTTTGTTGTTTTAAGACTACATTAAAGAAAAAGAGATATAGTAGGGCATCAAATATTAAATTTATACCGCCACAAACCCCATAGCGGAAAGTTTGTAACGGTATAAATTTACGAAAGATAGGTAGATAGAAACTATCTACTATTTTTATTAATAACTGTTTCAAGTGGTTTTGAATTACTATTTTTTGTCGCCTAAAAGCTCCTCTAATTTTGCAGTTAGAGCATCGCCACGAAGATTTCTACCTACGATAACACCCTCTGGAGAGATTAAGAAGTTTGAAGGAATTGAGCTTACGCCATATTGAGCAGCTGGACCACACTCCCAGAATTTTAGATCTGAAACATTATTCCAATGTAGTCCATCATCTTCGATAGCTTTAATCCAAAGTGCTTTATCGTCTGGTTTGTCAAGCGAAACACCATAAACAGTAAATCCTTTATCAGCGTACTGTTTGAATGCCTCAACAACATGAGGATTTTCGGCACGGCATGGAGGACACCATGAAGCCCAGAAATCAAGAAGTACATATTTGCCTTGAGCAACTACCGATGAAAGAGTTAAAATATTACCAGCAGTATCAGGAAGAGCAATTTCAGTAAATTTTTGACCAACTGCGCTACCTTTCATAGCTGCAATACGCTCGTCAAAAATTTTGATGTAAGAGGTTTGGTGAAGCTCTGGAGATAATGCACCTTTAAGCTCTTCTAGCTCTTCAACCTCAAGTTGGTAGATAAGATTACGGAAAAGAACATAGGCAGCTGCTACAGAGGTGTTGTTGTCACGAACAAATTTTTTGATTGCTTCTACATCGTTACTTATAGGCATATAGCCTTTAGTGTAGTGGTCGTTTGTCGCTGAACCTACAACAGAAATATTGCGAGGATCGCTCTTATCACCATTAATGCTAATATCTGAATTTTCGATGAAGAACATTAAGAAAGGTGAACGATCGCCCTTAACTTGAAGTTGAGCATAGCCAGCCATTGGTAAATTGCCTTTAAATGAAAATTTACCATCTGCAACTACAGCAGAGTCGATTAGTTTTGGCATTTTACCCTCTAAAACCGAAAGATAAATTGTGCCTTCAGCCGATTTTACATCTCCTGTAAGAGTGTAACCCCCTTTTGCACCACCACAAGAAAATAGCGTAAGTGCAAAAATTGCTAAACATAATGTTTTGAAAATTTTTTGCATAGTTATAATTTTTTAATGAAATATCTTTTTAAAAGTTTTCTCAAATTTCACCACAAAGTTATGAAAAATATAATAAAACCCATCTCTATTTTAGTTAAAATAGAAAAGAATAGCGAAAGAAGTTGTAATTTTTCAATTTTTATGACAATTTTCAACAAATAAAATAGACAAACTAGCCATTAACCATCAATCATTAACCATTAAGTAGTGTAAAACAATTATTGCCATATTCTTAATAGCACTCTTGGAGCGATATTTTTCACTATTAAATCTCAATATAGAACCACTATATTTTCGATTCAATAGCAAAAAATCTCATCTCCAATAGCATTATTAAAAATACACCAATAATTATTTTACCCTACTTAATAATTTACAATTTATAATTACCAAAGACCTCTCCCGAGCACACCGAAAAGAGCGAAAAATCTATATCAACACCCTCCAATATTGTATCAATTCGTGTCTTGTTGCTATCGGTAATAAAAATTTGACCATATTTATCACTCGAAACTAGTTGAATCAATGCTGCAACACGAGTAGTGTCGAGTTTATCGAAAATATCGTCTAAAAGCAGTATTGGCTTACGACCTCGACGAGATAAAATCATATCAAACTCAGCAAGTTTTAACGCAATCAGTAGCGATTTCTGTTGCCCCCATGAGCCAAAACGTTTGATTGGTGAGGAGTCGATTTTTATTATCATATCGTCACGATGTATACCGCTGTAGGTGTAGCCAAGTGCTCTATCTCTATCAAAATTTTGGCGTAGAAGCTCTGCATAATCATTTTCATTAAGCTCTGAGCGATAAGAAAGCGACACTAGCTCTTTGCCAAGTGAAATAATAGAGTGGTTTTCAGCAACTTTTGGTGAAAGCGACTCTATAAAATCTTTACGTTTAAAGTGTATTTTTTCAGCCTCCTCACACAGTTGCATATCGATAATTTCGTAATAATCGTTTGAAAAATCGCTGTTTTGACTCTTTAGCAGCTTATTTCGCTGAGAAAGGAGAGAATCATATTTTATTAACGACTGTAAATACTCTTTATCTACTTGAGATATAAGCATATTTATAAATTTTCGTCTCCCCTCGGCTGCATCATTTATCAACGCACTATCATAGGGAGAAATTAGGATAATAGGCACAACACCGATATGGTCAGATAGTCTATCATAACGCTTCCCATCTCGCTTAATAACCTTTTCACCCCCTTTTTTGTATGAACAGACAATATTTTCGATGGTTTGATGGCTTTCGTTTAAAAACTGTGCATCTATCATAAAAAAATCTTCACCTTTTCTAATTGTCTGACCGTCGGTAGAGCCTGTAAGACTTTTACAGATTGAAAGGTAATGGATTGTATCAACTATATTGGTTTTTCCCGAACCATTTTCTCCAACTAGTATGTTTATTCGTGGTGAAAATTGAAGAGAGATACTCTCCAGATTTTTATAATTTAATGCTGTTATTTTTTCTAATTTCATCTCTCTTTTTTATTTTTTTATGCTAAAATTACGCAATTTTTAAGCGAAATATAGGCGAATTTTAGGCTGAAAAAGCAAATATTTTTCAGTAATTCCCCCTTTTTAGCTACAAAAGTAAAAAATAAAGTGTAAAATATTTTATTCTTTAATAAAAAGAGTTATTTTTGCACTTTATAAGTAGGGTAAAATAATTATTGGTGTGTTTTTAATAGTGCTATTGGATATGAGATTTTTTGCTATTGAATTGAAAATATAGTTATTCTACATTGAGATTTAATAGTAAAAAATGTCGCTCCAAGAGTGCTGTTAAAAATATGGCGATAATTGTTTTACACTACTTAATAGTACATAAAAAATTTAAAGAAAAATAAAAATTAAAAAAAGTATAAAATTATGGACAAAAAAATGACTGGCGCAGAGGATCCAGAAGAGGTAATTGAATTAGCTCTTGACCTTACAGAAAGTTATATTGAAAAACACTTTAAAAAGTTAATAATTGCCGTTGTAGCTATTATTCTTGTCACTGGTAGCTACTTCGGTTATGATCAACTTATCAGAGCACCACGCTACGAAAAAGCTTCTGCTGCTGCTTTTGTTGCTGAGCAATATTTTCAACAAGACTCTTTCGCTTTAGCCCTTAATGGTGCTGAAGATTTTGAGGGTTTCCTTTCAATTGCAGACAACTACAGCTCGACTCCAACAGGAAATGTTGCGAATCACTACGCTGGCATCTGCTACCTACAATTAGGCGAGCTAGACAACGCTCTTAGCGCACTTCAAAGCTATAGTCAAGTTAATGGTAAAGCTGCTGATATTATCAATGCTCAAAATGTTGGTCTTGTTGGTGATATCATGGTTCAAAAAGGCGAAGTTGAAAAAAGTATTAGCTACTACGAAAAAGCTGCTGCTTTTTTAAATGATTTTTCAACTCCTATCTACCTTAAAAAATTGGGTTTAACCTACGAAGCTCTTGGCAATAGTGCTAAAGCTGTAGAAACTTACCAAAGAATCGTAAATGAGTACTCTTCTTCTATGGAGGCTCGTGATATTGAAAAATTTATTGGTAGAGCTGAAAAATAATCTTTAGGGAATTTCTAATGCGAATTAAGGTTTGAAATTTTGAGCTATTTTTGCAACTTGAGTTATAAAATAATAACTTTTGTTAATGCTTTTTTAGAAAAAGCACGCCCAAAGGGCTGGCAAAAATCGTTCACTTTCGTTCACGGCTTCGCTCCGCTCGCTTAAAGTGGAAGAAGGTTCTTCAACCTTTATTGGTATTTCTAATAATATATAGGGCAGTCAAATTTAATGTTTGATTGCCCTTTTTAAAAATAAATAATATGGCTTCAGAGTTAAATAATCTTTCAGAATTTGAATTTACAGTGCCTTCAGCCGAAGGTATGAATATTGCAATAGTTGTTGCAAAATGGAATAGCGACATCACCTCTAAACTTTTGGAGGGTGCAGAAAATCTTTGTCGTGAAAAGGGTGCAAAATTCTCTACTCACTTTGTTCCTGGCACCTACGAACTTACAATGGGTGCTAAGATGGTTGCCGACAAATTAAAAGTGGATGCTGTAATCGCAATTGGATGCGTTATTAAGGGCGATACTCCACACTTTGAGTATATCTGTAGTGGTGTTACACATGGATTGAATATGGTGGCTATAGATTGTAATATTCCTGTGATTTTTGGGGTATTAACTGTCAACACACATGAGCAGGCAATGGAACGTTGTGGCGGTAGATTAGGAAATAAAGGCGAAGAGGCTGCTGCAACTGCAATATCTATGGTTGCATTAGGCAATAATCTACCTCATATCCTATAGAAAGGGTTATTCGCAAAACTATTATTAATCTATTATACAGATAGTTAAATGTCTGCAAAACCTCTAAATTACCTCCATTTTTGCACTTTTGTGCAAAAATGGAGGTAATCAAGAAACTATATTTAACACTTTTTAGAAAAAGTGAACAAAATTACGAATAATTTGCTCCCCAATATCGCCGCTTTTTTCGGGATGAAATTGACAACCATAGAAGTTATCTCGCCCTAGTGATGCTCCAAACTCTTCGCCATGAAATGAGGTAGCAATCACGTTTTCGTTCATATTTGCAGCATAGGAGTGGACAAAATAGACATATTCTCTCTCTGATATGCCCTCATAAAGTGAACTTTTTAGGTTGTAAATTTGGTTCCAACCCACATGAGGGATTTTTATATCATCTTTAGGCTTGATTTTCATAATCTTATTCGAAAATATACCCAAACACTCCGTATCGTCCTCCTCGCTATAGCTACACATCAGCTGCATACCTAAGCAGATACCCAAAGTAGGTGCGGTAAGAGAGCGAATCACCTCGCAAAGTCCCCTCTCATTTAGACGCTGCATAGCTGCTCCTGCTGCTCCCACACCAGGAAGCAAAACCCTATCGGCAGAGGCAATAACTGCGGCATCGGAGGTGATAACATACTCCGAACCTATGCGCTTTAAAATATTCTCTACTGAACGTAGATTTCCTGTATTATAATCTATTATTGCAATCATCTCTTTAATAATTCGTAATTCGTAATTTATAATTTATAATTAAAAATTAAAGTACTCCTTTACTAGATGGCAAAGAGTAATTAAATTTATCACGCTTTATTGCGCATTTTAGTGCTCTAGCAAACCCTTTAAACACCGCTTCAGCCTTGTGGTGGTTATTTTCTCCACGAGCCGAAATTTGGATATTGCAGCGAGCTGCATCCGAAAAACTTTTAAAAAAGTGGCGTATCATCTCAGTTGGAAGAGCACCAAGCATATCGCAAGTAAACTCAACATCCCACACAAAATCGTTGCGACCACCAAAATCTAAAAGCACTAGTGCCGAACTCTCATCCATAGGTAGTGCATAGCCATAACGCTCAATTCCCATCTTATTTCCGAGTGCCTTAGCAAACGCCTCACCCAAAACGATGCCACAATCTTCAACTGTGTGGTGTGCATCCACCTCTAAGTCGCCAATGCAGCTTAGCTTAATATCAACTCCACCATGATATGCAATCTGCTCTAACATGTGGTCAAAAAAGCCTACACCTGTAGATATTTTTGGATTTGCAGAGCGATCTAAATCGATAGTTGTAGTGATTTTTGTCTCTTTTGTATTTCGAGAAACCGTTGCAATCCTCTCACCTGCACGAAGCATTGCATAAATTTCGTTCCAATCTTCGGTAATAAGCGCAATGGAGCTGCTATCAACACCTTTCTCTTTAAGCATCTCAAGTCCGCTCTCCTTAGGAGCGATTAGAATGGCACGTGCGCCAAGATTATTGGCAAGCTGCACATCAGTGTAGCGGTCGCCAATAACATAAGAGGCTGCAAGGTCGAAATCTTCGTCGAAATAGTCGGTAAGCATCCCTATTCCCGGCTTACGACAAGGTGAATTTTCGTGCTCGAACGAGGGGTCGATATGTATAGCATCAAATTTCACCCCCTCACCCTCTAAAATCGAAAGCATCTTATTTTGAGGCTCTTCAAAGGTAGGAGTAGGGAATGAGTCGGTACCAAGACCATCTTGATTTGATACCATTGCTAAAAAGTAGTCGAGTTTTGCAATTTGCGAAAGAGCGGTTATGGCACTTGGCAAAAATTGCAGTTTTTCAAGTGAATCAACTTGATAATCTATAGGTGGTTCAACTATAATTGTACCGTCACGGTCGATAAAAAGGACTTTTTTCATATATAATGATTAATATTTGCTTGATTACAGACGTTGAGACCCAACGTCTCTACGGTTCCACTTTTAAAACGAAAGTGTTATCCAAGCAAAACAATTATGAATTATGAATTAGGCATTATGAATTAGGCATTACGAATTACGAATTACGCATTAAATTAACCAGTTGCTGATTCTCCGCCGAAGTACCAACCGTAATACGCAAACACCCCTTACAAAGTGTCACACTATTGCGATTGCGGACAATCACCCCATTATCAACAAGATAATCGTAGAGTTTATTAGCATCGGCAACCTTTATAAGTATAAAATTTGCATCGGAAGGGTACACTTTTTCGATTTTTTCGATTTTCGAAAACTCCGAAATAAGCATTTCTCGCTCAGCAATAATAACCTTACACTCATCTTTAACCCTCTGATACTCTGTTAGCTTCTCTAACACCAAACGCTGAGTTAAAATATTGATATTGTAAGGATATTTTACCTTATTCATCACCGCAACAATCTCTTTTGAGGCGAAAGCCATCCCAAAACGCACTCCTGCCAATCCCCACGCTTTCGAAAGGGTTTGAAGCACAATTAGGTTGTCGAAAAGAGCTAAATCTTCGCTAAAAGAGCGGTAGTTTTGAGCAAAATCTATATATGCTTCATCTACTACAACAACACCATGAAACTCCTTTAATAGTCGTTCAACCTCTGCTCTATCAAGCAGATTTGCAGTGGGATTATTTGGAGAGCAGATAAAAATAGCCTTTGTATTTTGGTCGGTAGTGTTTAAAAGTGCATCTGCATCGAGCGAAAAATCTTCGTTAAGTACCACCTCTCTCACCTCAATATCATTAATCTCAGCAGCCACTTTATACATGCCGTAGCTAGGCGAGATTATCACCACATTATCCTTAGCAGGTGTGCAAAATAAACGAAAAACTAGGTCTATAGCCTCGTCGCTCCCATTTCCTACAAAAATCTGGTCGCTTTTCACGCCCTTAATCTTCGCAAGCTGCCATCTAACAGCCTTTAAGTGTGGGTCGGGGTAGCGATTTAGCCCTGTATCGTAGGGCGATTCGTTTGCATCCAAAAAAGTGGCTATCTCACCTCCCTCATACTCATCACGTGCTGTTGAGTAGGGGGCTAGGGATGCTATATTTGGTCGTAATATCTTATTTAAATTCATAATTTGTAATTTATAATTTACAATTTACAATTGTTCTCTTCTTACCTCTGCTGCTAAAGCATGAGCAGTAAGTCCTTCGGCATTTGCCATTGCAATAATTGATGGTGCAAGTCGTTGTATGCCCTCTTTCGAGATTGATTGATAGGTTATTTTTTTGCAGAAGCTATCTAAATTTACACCGCTCATAGATTTTGCCCAACCCGATGTTGGAAGTGTGTGGTTTGTACCCGAACAGTAGTCGCCAGCACTCTCAGGGGTGTAGTTTCCAATAAAAATACTTCCTGCATTGTCAACCTCTAGTGCAAAAGTTTCGGCATCTTTGGTCGAAATTATCAGATGTTCTGGGGCATACTCATTTATCACCTTCAACATCTGCTCTTTATCTTTTACAATTAAAATTGAGCTATTCGAAAGCGAAAGCGAGGCAAAATCAGCACGAGAAAGCTCGCCAACCATCGCCTCAGTATCAGTTTTTACCTTTTGAGCCATCTCCTTCGACAAGACTACCGCAATAGCTTGACTATCTGTGCCATGCTCGGCTTGTGAAAGCAGATCAGCAGCTACAAAGCGGCTGTTGGCTGTTTCGTCGCAAACCACCATAACCTCTGATGGTCCAGCAGGCATATCAATAGAGCATTGTGATGAGGCAACTAGCTGCTTTGCAGCGGTAACATAGCGATTTCCCGGACCAAAAATCTTAAAACATGGTTTTATTGTCTCTGTACCATACGCCATAGCAGCAATTGCAGCAGCACCACCAATCTTATACACCTTATCAACACCACACGCCTTTGCGCAGTAGAGAATTTCGGCTGCTACTGAGCCATCTTTTGCTGGCGGAGTGCAAAGTATCACCTCTTTGCATCCTGCAATCTTAGAGGGAAGTGCCAACATTAAAACTGTTGAAAATAGAGGAGCTGTACCACCAGGTATATATAATCCCACACGTGAAATAGCTCTACTTCGCTGCACACAAACCACTCCATCGCCACTATCTACCACCACTTCATGGTGTTTTTGTGCTGCATGAAACCTTTCGATATTGGTTATTGCAACCTCTATAGCATCTTTTAGCTCAGCAGAGATTTTGGCAGTAGCAGCGGTAAATTCCGCTTCGCTAACCAAAAAATTCTCGCCTAAATCTACCTTTTCTATTGTACGACTAAGCTCCGAAAGAGCCTTGTCGCCACCCTCTTTAACTTTTGCTACAATCTCTTCGACCACTCGCCCTACGTCGCTCCCTTTCGAGAAAGGGCGTTCAAGATAGGGGGTTGCATCAGAGTTGCGGCAATCTATAATTTTTATCATAGCTAAATTTTCTCAAGAATAAAAATCACTTATAAAACCATCATTTCCAATGAAAGAACTAATATATCTTCGGCACCAATTCCTTTTAATAGATTAATTTTACTCCACAATACACTCTCCTCCACAACTGCATGAATAGAACTCCAACTCTTATTAGCAAGAGGGAGTAGAGTAGGGCTTTTAAGGCTAGGAATAATCTCTAGTGCCTCGTCGATTTTGTCGTTAGGGATGTTGAAAAGTATATATTTTTTACCCTCACTTCGCTCTACCGACTCAAAACGGAATTTTAGCTGCTCTAATAGCTCACGTTTTTCACCACTAAGACCCACAGTTGCAATAAGAGCCGCTTCTGACTTCATTACAGTATGAACCTCTTTTAGTCCATTAGAAACTAACGTACTACCACTACTTACAATATCAAAAATAGCATCTGCCATGCCTACAGCAGGGGCAATCTCTACACTTCCAGCAATCTCTTCAATCACCGCATCGATACCATTTTCATTAAAGAATTTTTTTAAGATATTAGGATAAGATGTAGCCACTCTTTTTCCGTTAAACCACGAAATATCGGTATATTCTTCGCTTTTAGCAATAGCAAGTGAAATTCGGCACTTTCCCCAGCCAAGTTTATGAACTACTTCAACATCAAAACCTTTCTCCTCAATTTCGTTAATACCAACAAACCCTATATCGGCAACACCGCTTGAGACAGCCGAAGGAATATCGTCGTCACGAAGATAAAGAACCTCAATAGGGAAATCTTCGCTTTTTGAAAGAAGTTTGCGTTTTGCATTTTCAAAACGGATTCCTGCCTCGGAAAATAGGCGTAGGCTATCCTCATTTAGTCGCCCTTTTGCCTGTAATGCTACTCGTATCATAATTTAAAAAATTAAAAAGGCTTACCGCAACTATCGGTAAGCCTAAATGTGATATTGTATTTAATAATTTATCTATCTAATTGCTGTAAAACTAATTTACAAAAACCAAACCTTTATTCACATAAAAAGCTACCCCACCATTTTGCAATGATGATGTAGACGATGGACTCTATGCGTAAAAGCTGTTATCATTTGAATTAATTAATAATTAACAATTTATAATTTTACTTTGCAAATATAGTAAACATTTTCAAAAAACAATACTAAAATGTAAAATTTAACATTTTAATGCAGTTTCTTTAAATATTTTTTTATTCTCATGCAACGTTTTGCCCTCTTAAATCGTCTTATGATTGTAAAGGAAATTTCTAAAACAAAAACTAAACTAAGTAGTGTAAAACAATTATTGCCATATTCTTAATAGCACTCTTGGAGCGATATTTTTCACTATTAAATCTCAATATAGAACCACTATATTTTCGATTCAATAGCAAAAAATCTCATCTCCAATAGCACTATTAAAAATACACCAATAATTATTTTACCCTACTTAAAAACTAAACAAAAATTAAATTAAACTAAAAATTTATGAGAAGATTATCACAATTGTTGATTTTAACCCTAGTGGTTACCTTTTTTTCGTCATGTATCAAAAATGATGATGCCGACTACATTAGCAGCTATACAGTGCTAACAAAAATCGAAACACACGACTATGAGGCAGATGAAGATATTGAGTATCTTTTAGGATTTGCAACTTATGATGAAAAAGAGGGGATGCAACCGATAGAGGGTGGAAAATGTAGCTCTGCGCCACTTCTATGGAAGATGAAAATTACTGGTGGCGATATTAAAGAGGTAGAGTATTCTTATGAGGGGAAGAAAGAGTACCTTATTATAGATGTTACGCTTAGCGATGATAGCGAGCGCATTGAGAAGTATAAGCTTAATGAGCAGGGTATGGCAACCCACACTTTAGTGGGTGAGGAGTATGTTGAGCTTGAAAACATTGCTTACGATGAAGCTGGTTATCGTACAATGTATGAGGGTCACACAATTACTTCTGAGTCGAGTGAGTATGATAAAGTTGAGATGAGCGACGGTTCGGTTGTGATGTACAGCTACACTCCATATCTAAATGCTATGGCTTTTCAGCAAAACAATATAGTAGGTGCTCCTTTCTACCTAAATGTTACAGACCATTTTGGTAAGCAGAGTCGTCATTTTCTTTCGGGTGTGATTGTATCTGAAGATGGCAACAAAGATGAGTATAAATATAGCTACGCATTTGATACTTTAGGTATGCTACGTGAGGAGTTGACAGAGAAAAATGGTGATAAGCAGATTTACTCTAAATATTCGTATAGCTCAATATACTATGTTGAAGGTGATACAGACACTGACACCGATACAGATGGTGATACTGACTCAGAGGGCGAAAGTCAAGAGTAGTAAGTAGTGTAAAACAATTATTGCCATATTTTTAAAAGCACTCTTGGAGCGATATTTTTCACTATTAAATTTCAGTATAGAACCACTATATTCTCAATTCAATAGCAAAAAATCTCATCTCCAATAGCACTCTTAAAAACACACCAATAATTATTTTTCCCTACTTAATTTAGAAATTAATAATGTGCGCTTTTGGGTTTTATGCAGAAAATTGTGTAAAACCCAAAACTGTTTTACCTTTGCTACATAATAGAACAAAAAACAAAATTGAAGATAACCGACAACATAATTGCTGAGTGCAAAAAAGGAGATAGAGCTGCTTGGCAGAGGCTCTATGAGCTTTGTAGTGACGATATGTATAGGTTGTCGCTAAGGTATAGCAATTCCCATGAGGAGGCAAAAGATATCTTACATGATGGATTTATAAAGATTTTTTCAAAAATTGGTGACTATAGAGGTGAAGGCTCTTTTGAGGGGTGGATGCGGCGAATTTTCGTAACTCTTGCCCTCGACAACCTTCGAAAAAATAAAAATATGGATTTTGATGCTGAAAAACAGCTCGAAAAAAGCGATAGTGGCGACTATCTTTCAATTTTAGAGAGCATCTCAGAGGGCGAACTTATATCCATTATGGCAAACCTACCTACAGGATATCAAACAGTATTAAAGCTATATTGTGTAGAGGGTTATTCACATTCAGAAATTGGAAAAATGCTCAGAATATCGACCGAAACCTCTCGTTCACAACTTATGAGGGCTAAAAATAGATTAAAACAGCTTTTAGCAGATGAAAATATTTTGTAGAAAGCTTAAAAATATATCATAACCATATAAATAACACCAAATGAATATAAACAAAAATAATAAGTTTGATAAGCTCCTAAAGAGTAAATTCGATGCTGTAGATGCACCGAACGCTCCAGTGTGGGGTGAGCTTTTTGGTGAAAATTTTGAAAGCGACGTGGCGAAGGCTACAATGTTTGAAAATATGAATAAAAGTGATTTAAACTCTTCTTTAGCAGCTAAAAAAACAGTACAAACAACCAAGAAAAGAGCAATTTTAGCCTCATTAATAGCGGTTGCTGCTCTGCTTGTTATAGCAGTAATTTTTAGAGTAGAGAGAGGCTTGAAGAGTGAAATAAAAAATATCACAACACCTATAACACTCACACAGACCGATCGTGATAGCACTAAAATCGAAATCAATGAGGAGGGGGGTAGTGAGAAAGAGAATGTTTTAGTAATCCTAGAAAAAGAGGATAAAATATTGATTGTTGATAACTATATAAAGGATGTTGATAGTGTTGATGGTGTAGAAAATATTAAAGATGAGGTAGTTACAGATGCTGAATTTGATAAGATAGAGGAAAAAGAGCTTGTTGAGATGGTTGTTAACAGGCTTAAAGATTCGGATAGCGATAAAAACGAAGTCGCAGAGGATAAAACCAAAGATGAGAACTTATCTCAAAAAGAGAGAGATTTAGCAATTATTGCCCACAATGCCACACTGCTTGCCCATAATGGTTCGAGTGGAAAGAGTAATGGTAAAAAACGATTAAAATTTGGAGCTGCCACAACTCTAATTAGTAAGGCCACTAATTTATTGCCAAAGGATTTGGAGGAGAGAATAGATGCCTTAGAAGATTATGTTGCTCCGCCACAAGATAGCGACTCTACAGATGTAGATGCTGCTGGATTAATCTCGAAAGCGGGGTTAAATAGCACAACTAATACCACAACTAAAGGTGGAGGTAACGACTTAGTGCAATATATTCCACCCTCAAATTTTTACAACTATACACATAAATTTCCTATAACCTTTGCTGTAGATTTAAACTATGAGATAAACGATAGATTCTCTTTAGGAAGCGGAATTAACTACACACACCTATCTTCAAGTGCAAAAATAATAGGTAAAAGTAATTATATTTTAGACCAAAAACTAAACTACTTAGGAATACCTCTTACATTAAACTATGACTTTAAAAAAGGTAAAAATTTATCGCTTTATGGCTCTGTAGGTGTGCTTGCAGAGTGCATAATTGCAAATAATACCGAAATTACGGAGTCTGTAATTGGGAAAATAACATCAACATATAAATATAAACAGGAAAATTGCGGGGCATTAGTTACATCGCATATTGGTCTTGGATTGAGTTGTAAATTTGTCGGGAATAGCCGTCTTTTTGCACTTCCAGCCTTAAATATTTTGGTCGACAACAATAATAACCCTACAAATTATAAAAACAACGACACCTTTAGTTTTTCTTTAAAAGTAGGTATTGCAATCGGTATTTAGAAGTATTTAGAAATATATCCGAGCATTGCAACCGCAAAATTTTGATATTGAATATTATTTTATTAACTTTGGCTCTAGTATAAGTAGTGCAAAACAATTATTGCCATACTTAACTGTAGGTAACTACTGAAAATTTTCAAATCTTTATTCGCCAAAAATTTTAAAATATGATTAATAAAGTAATTTTACTAGGAAACGTTGGTGCAGATCCTGAAACACACGTTTTTGATAGTGGTAATAAAGTTGTACGCCTAAGAGTGGCTACAACTGAAAAAATATTTAACCCTACCACCTCTGTTTGGAGTGACCACACAGAGTGGCATACTGTTATTGTAGGACAGCGACATGCTAATTTCGTTGAAATGTATGTTAAAAAGGGTGCTCAGATCTATGTAGAGGGGCGTTTGCGCAACCGTGAGTGGGGCGAGGGCGAAAATCGTCGCTTTGCTGTAGAAATTAGAGTCGACGAAATCAAACTTCTTGGTAGACGTAGTGACTCAAATTCTCCATCAACCTATAATGCTCCTACGTCGCAATCATCTTCAACATCTTATAGCACTACTAGCAACGTAGCACCTACCACACAACCAGCAACACCTTCTGTAGTACAAGAGCAGAGTACGGAGCATAGTAGTAGTTATGGTGGAGGTAGTAGTAATAATAATTATGGCGGTGCAAGTTTCGAAGCTGAAAAGAAAGCCCCAGCTACACCAGCTTGGCAAACAGCTGAGCAACAGAGTGATAGTGGCGATACAACAACCGACGATTTACCTTTCTAGCCCCCGAGTTCTTTAATGGAAAATAGCAAAAATTTAAAAGATATATTTTGTAGCAGCAAAAAAATTGCCCTCTTTACTCATGTTAATCCCGACGGTGATGCTATTGGTTCAACGGTTGGTTTGGCACATGTTATTCGCAACTGTAGCGAGAGTGAGGTGAGAATTATCACACCTAACCGCACTCCTGTGCATCTAGGTACTATAAAAGGGTTTGATATGGTGACCGACTATATCGCAAAAACTGCTCAATGCGACAAATATATTGCCGATTGCGATCTACTGGTTTGTGTCGATTTTTCTGACTACAATTCAAGAGTTGGAAATCTGACTCCTGCAATTGAGGCTAATGAAAAGGCTCTAAAAATAGTATTCGACCACCACATGAGTCCCGATTTATCGCCGTTTTTTGTGGCTTATTGCGATGAAAAAGAGTCGTCGGCTGCACATGTAGTGCTTAGAGCTTTGAAAGAAAACGATATGTTGGAGTATCTCGACAACAATGCCGCTACTGCGCTTTATACAGGGATGATGACTGATACAGGCAATTTTAGCTACGGTAATCTATCGGCTGAAATGTATCGCAACATTGCAATTTTAATCGAAAAGGGGGTCGACCCAACAGAGGTAAACAACCGTATATTTAATGTTCGTCGTGAAAATTCTCTTCGATTAAATGGATATGCTACAGAGAAAAAAATGATTGTAAACTATCCTGCTAAGGCTGCTGTCATAACTTTAACAGCTAAGGAGCTTACAAAATTTGGTTACGCCTCAGGCGACACAGAGGGTTTGGTAAACTTGCCTCTTTCGATTGAGGGTATCAACAACGCAGCACTTTTTATTGAGCAAGATGGTTTTGTAAAGGTGTCGCTACGTTCTACCAAAGGAGCAGGAAAGGATGTAAATCAGTTTGCTCGAAAATATTTTAATGGCGGAGGTCATATAAATGCTGCTGGCGGGCGTGCATTCAACACAACAGTTGAGCAGTGTGCCGAGCTTTTTATTCGTAATATTGATAGAAGAAGATAGGTAAAATCTTGAAAATTTACCAACAAAATAAACCACCCCTACCACAACTAAGTAGGGTAAAATAATTATTGGTGTATTTTTAATAGTGCTATTGGAGATGAGATTTTTTGCTATTGAATCGAAAATATAGTGGTTCTATATTGAGATTTAATAGTGAAAAATATCGCTCCAAGAGTGCTATTAAGAATATGGCAATAATTGTTTTACACTACTTATTTCACTGTGGTAGGGGTGGTTTAAATTAACTTGGGTAGGTTTATTTTGTTTTGCAAAATTCGATTTTAGACGTAGCAGGTTTAGACGTAGCAGGGCTACGTCTAAACTGTGGTTTGGTTTTAGACGTTGGACCCAACGTCTCTACTGCTGAGGGTGTAACAAGACTTTGGGCGGGTCATTCGCAAAACCCCTTTTGCGAATACGCCTTGGGCAATGACCCAAAAACCGAAAAAGAGGTTTGGTGAATTTGCCTATTTCACTGCTTTAGCACGTACAACAATAGCACCATGACGAGGAACTACAGCCGAGAAGCATTCGCTATATGTTCCAATATCTTCATGTCGCCAAGCATCACGAAGAAGTTGTTTGCCGCTTAGCCCAAGCGAAGAAAAATCTACAGTAGCAGTCTGTTTTTCGCCAAAGTTGAAGATACCAAACGCTTTATCACCGTTTGCAAGCTCTTTTACCAACACTTGAATATCGCCATTTACATATTTTAGTCTACCTGGTTTAGATAGTTTGTCTTGGTTGATGTCGATAAGCTCAACATTTGTAACTAGGCTCTTTTCGAAAGGTTGCATAGTAGATAGGTCGAAGCTAAGTAGAAGCGGTGTACCCCAAAGGATATACGAAGATACATGGTGGTAAAGCTCATCTACAGTAAGACTATCGTCGGCACCATACATTTGAAGTCCTACCATTAAGAAGTCGGCATCTGGAGTGTGACCAGGACCGCCTTCAAAACCCTCTTCTAACCATTTGTTGTGGTGGTTCCAGTTATCTACAAGGTTGATATGCTCTCTATCTTTATCCCAACGAGCACGAATATCACCGTTTGTGCGGAATACCTCTACATGATCAGAGCAAAGGTCACCTAAATACATAGGGCAAGAGTTTGAAACCGAGAAAGCGATATCACGGCCAGAGTTGCGAAGAGCTTTCGACATTCTTAGGATACTTGTAGAGTCGTTTGGATTCCAATCATATTTCATGTAGTCGATATTCCATGCAGCCCACTGCTTAGCATCGTTTTCATCGAAGTAGTATTTACCATATTTTGATGCAGTACCCTCAATATTTACAGTTTTTGCATCAATAATCATAGATTCATCCCAATAACCATCTTTTTTGTTGCTACTACCACCAACATACTTAGCATACGATGTAATCCATGGAGTTGAGTAGATACCGAATTTGAAACCCATACCGTGGATTTGGTCACTAAGCTCTTTAATATCAGGAAAAACCTCTAAATTTGCCTGAATACCATTAAATTCACCTCCACGTCTACCTTGCCAGCAGTCGTCGATATTTACGTAAGAGTAGCCATAATCGTTAAGACCTAACTCTACAACCATTTTTGCATTATCAAGCACTTTTTGTTGAGTAATAGTCTTTTTCATAGCAATCCAGCTACTCCATCCCATCGGAGGAGTAAGCGTGATATCTTCGCCAACTTTAATCTCAAAATCTTCTGTAGCTGAGCCATTTGCATTAGATGCGGTAAGCTTTACGATGTAGCTACGAGGGGTTAAATCAGCGATTTTACCTGTAATTGTACCTTTTGCATCCATCGAAAGACCTGCAGGTAGGTTTTCGGCTTTAAAGGTCATTGGACGAGCACCTGTAGCGGTAATTGTGTGGAAAAATGGCGAACCTGGACGGACACCAAAAATTTCAGCACCATTAATACGTGGGGCATCACTAACTTTAGGAGTTAGGATGTAGTAACCCTCACCTGTTGCAGGGTCATAAACTTTAGGAGCACTCTCACCGCAGCCAACTAAGGTTGCAGCAAATGCCAAAAGTGGGAGAAATAAAGTTTTTTTCATAGGGAAAGTATAAGTTATTAATTATAAATTGTAAATTATAAATTGTAAATTATTAAGGGGGAGTTCCCTTAATTAATTTACAGTTTTTGCACGTACTACAACTACGCCATGGCGAGGAATTACAGCTGAGAAACTATCGCTATATGTGCCAATATCCTCTTGTCGCCATACATCACGAAGTAGTTGTTTGCCACTAAGTCCAAGCGAAGTAAAATCGACAGTAGCACTCTGTTTTTCGCCAAAGTTGAAGATTGCAAACGCTTTATCTCCGTTTGCAAGCTCTTTAACAAGCACCTCAATATCACCATTTACATATTTTAATCTACCTGGTTTTGATAGTCGGTCTTGATTTATATCAAGCATCTCAACATTTGTTAATAGGCTCTTTTCGAATGGTTGTAAGGTAGAAAGATCAAAGCTCATTAGAAGTGGACCACCCCAAAGTACAAAAGAAGAGGTGTGGTGATAGAGTTCGTCGGCTGTTAAGCTATCTTTTGAGCCATAGTTTTGCAAACCAACCATTAAAAAGTCAGGATCTGGAGTGTGTCCTGGTCTACCTTCAAACCCCTTTTCTAACCACTCATTATGGTGATTCCAGTTATCACGAAGATTAATATGACTGCCATCTCCATCCCAGCGAGCACGAATATCACCGTTTGTTCTAAACACCTCGACATGGTCTGAGCATAAGTCACCTAAATACATTGGGCAAGAGTTTGAAACCGAGAAAGCAATATCACGGCCAGAGTTGCGAAGAGCTTTCGACATACTTAAAATACTTACAGAGTCGTTTGGGTTCCAATCATATTTCATATAGTCAACATTCCATGCAGCCCACTGCTTAGCGTCGTTTTCATCTAAGCGATATTTTCCAAATTTTGAGGCAGTACCCTCTACATTTTTATTTTTAGCATCAATAATCATCGATTCATCCCAATAACCATCTTTTGTATTACTACTACCACCAATAAATTTTGCGTAAGAGGTAATCCAAGGAGTTGAGTAGATACCAAATTTAAAACCCATATCGTGTATCTGATTGCTAAGCTCCATCATATCTGAAAATGCAGCAGGATTTGGCTGTATAGCATTAAATTCACCTCCTCTTGATTTTCCTTGCCAAGCATCGTCAATATTTACGTAAGAGTAGCCATAATTATTAAGTCCATGCGAGAGTAGCAGCTTTGCACTATTTATTACATTTACCTGCGACACCTCACGCCTTTGTGCAATCCAGCTACTCCAACCCATCGGAGGAGTAAGCGTAATATCTTCGCCAACTTTAATCTCAAAATCCTCTGTAACTGTGCCTTTTGCATTCGATGCAGTAAGTTTTACAATGTAGCTACGAGCAGTTAGGTCGGCAATTTTACCTGTAATTGTGCCCTTTGCATCCATTTTTAAACCGTTAGGTAGATTATCGGCTGTAAAGGTCATTGGACGAATACCAGTAGCAGTAATTGTGTGAAAAAATGGCGAACCTGGGCGGACACCAAAAACTTCAGCACCATTAATACGTGGAGCATCGCTAACTTTAGGGGTTAGGATGTAGTAACCCTCACCTACAGCAGGGTCGTAAACTTTGGGTGCACTCTCATCACAACCAACAAGCGTTGCAAAAAGAGCAAAAAGAGGGAGTAATAGGGTTTTCTTCATATAAAATTATAAATTTTGATTAATCTGCAAACGTTAGCATTTTTATAGGAAAACTTATTTAAGCCTCTTTTGCAAATTTGCCTTTATAGCACAAAAGTAATAAAAAAAATATTAATCACAACTTTTTGAGTAATAAATTATTATAATTTATATATTTTATAGGTAAAAAGCGGTAAAACTGATAGTCTTACCGCTTTAAAATGTCGAATATTAATCTAAAGGGAACTTCTAAAATGGATAACCAATAGCAAAATGCAAAGCAGTATTGCTAAGTTTGAAATTATGAATCCAACGTTCTCCTATATCTTGACCTGGGTCGTGAAGTTTGATACCCCAATCTAAGCGAAGTACAAAGTAGCTAAAATCGAGACGTGCGCCAAGCCCTGTATTAAATCCTAACTCTTTATAAAAGTCGTTTATCTTAAATCGAGCAACCGAATCTTCATCCTCTCCCTTGCCATTATACCACACATTGCCAGCATCGAAGAATATCGCACCATTAAGTGGTCCATAGATAGGGAAACGCCCCTCTAAATTTGCCTCAAGGCGAATATTTCCTACTCTTTGTGGATAGTCGTCGTCGGAGGGTGCAGTGGTGTCGCCAGGACCTAAGGTGCGAATTTGCCACCCTCTCATACTATTACTACCACCCACATAAAACATTCTTTCGATAGGCATAGAGCTGCTATTTCCGTATGAGTAGCCAGCACCCGCAAATAGTCGATATACAAGCGAGCTGCTACCTTTGGCATTTAAATCAAATCTTTGACTAAAATCTACTTCCGAACGTAGATATTGCGAATATTGCACCCCAAAAGCGTTGTAGTAGTTTAGGTTGCTATCGCTATCGTAGTTTTCTTTAACGTTAAATACCTCAGACATAAGGCTTAAAAAATTGCCACTTGTCTCGATATTAAATCGAAGATTTACCCTATTTGAAAGTCCCATAGAGCTATTATTGTATCTAAAAGAGCTAAGAGTACCAAAAATCATTTGCGATTTGTAGCTGCTTTTTAGATATGGATTTTCGATTGATTCGTAAAACTCTTCGTCAATCCATGGCACTTGAATAAGTCCTATATTTAATGGTTTTACAGAGTATGTAAAGAGCCTATTATTCGACCAAGAGTAGCCATACGAGGCGTTTAAAATATTTCTATCATAATCGGGTCTACGTTGCGTGCTATAAGATAAATCTAAAGAAGTGGAGGTGTTTAGCAGGTTTTTGTAGGTGTCGAAAAAGTTTGGAAGCAGTAGTCGTGGTACTGCATACGACACGCCTACCCCAAATTCGTAAGAGTCACGCTTTAGGCTAGAGTGCATAAAATCATAAGAGGCTGTCATATTGACGTTAAACGATTCGGCACGTTTAAAAATATTGTTGTTGCCATAGCCTACAGTAAATGCTAAGGAGTTGAAGTTGGTGTTTGTCGACATCTCAAAATCAACGCTATAGCTCTGTCTTTTAGCTGGAGTACACTGTATGTAGCAATCTATTTTCCCAACCCTTACATCCATCTCTCCATACTTGCCATCCTCTGCTGTTAATGAGTCTGGATTAATCGAAATGGTATTGTCGACAAATGTAACAAAATCGTCTTGAGTGGTTGTTGCTTCACGAAATATGATGCTTGTATTTTTGAAGTAGTTTAAGTTGCGAATATTTGCACTTGTATACTCTATCTCTTTGTTGGAATAGATTTGGTTTGGAAAGAGAGTAATGGCACGTGCCATTACATCGGGGTGTATATTGCGTTTTTCGCCACGACGATAGATAAAATTCATTGCTCCTAGAGCAACTGTATCATAGGCGATAGTGTCGGCGTCAATTGCAGCAGCGTAATTTGTGTTTACGTAGATATTGCCAATTCTAAAAAGCTTGCTATCCTCTTGTGTGCCAACAACTCTATTCTTGTTAACAACCAAAGTCACTTTTGCTCTATTTTTTAAACCTATCGTATCTACAATATATTTAATATTTGCCGTTGAGAATTGGTAGTAGCCCATATCCTCTAAATCATTAGCTATACGGCTTCGCTCGCTATCCATAACAATGCGACTTAATGGCTCGCCAACACGTATTAGTGATTTACTGGTATCGGCAAGAATTATTGGCTCTAGGCTTTTGTTGTTGAATTGATAGTTAAGCTCACTAATAATGTAGGGAGAGTCAGCATCAACACTATAATTTACGTAAGCACGCTGTTTTTTATAATCTATGCTACTATCTACTTTGGCATTAAAAAAACCATTTCCAGCCATATACAATCCCATTTCATTGGCGATTTTGGGTACTATGGTGGTGTCGGCAAGAATTGGGACTTCGCCTACACGACGCAAAAAACGGTTGAAACCGTTGTTTTTAGCAGTATCAGATAGATTGTATATCCAAAGAAATATATTTGCTCCAAAAATACGTTGATTTGGGGTCTGTGTAAGAGGAATAAAACGTGTTAAATCGTAGGGAGCTACTCTTTCGCTTTTCACAATAGTATCAGGATAATCTATCTCTATGCTATTCTTGGTAAGTAGATATTCACTTTGAGGAATATTTTTTGTTACATTACAAGAGTAGACAAAGAGAAAGAGTATTGAAAGTAACGCTATAATTATCCTCTTGTTATTCATATTTATTATTTATAGTACAGAATTTTCGACCAAAATTAGTAATATTAATCTATTTTTCAAAATTTTGCGATTTTAAGTAGTGTAAAACAATTATTGCCATATTCTTAATAGCACTCTTGGAGCGATATTTTTCACTATTAAATCTCAATATAGAACCACTATATTTTCGATTCAATAGCAAAAAATCTCATCTCCAATAGCACTTTTAAAAATACACCAATAATTATTTTACCCTACTTAGAGGAGTTAAAAATTCTGAATTTTGATAGATTTTAGAAGTTCCCTTTATACAAAACCTTAGACTCTGTTTTTTTAACGAATTTTGGGTATCAATAAGTATGCAAACAATTTTAGGCAACTTCTAAAATCTGGCGTTCGGAGCTTTTCCTTTTTTAAAAAAAATCTCTCAAAATACAGAATTTAGAATTACCCTTATGGAAATTTCAATTGTAGGGTTATATCTCCACTAAACGGTGGCGAATGGCAAACATTACCAAATTTGCAGTGTTTTTACACCCTGTTTTTAAAAGTATATTTGCTCTATGTTTGTCGACTGTACGTTTTGAAATAAAAAGTTTGTCGCCAATCTCTTGATTGGATAAGCCTCTACACACCTCTAACAAAATTTCACGCTCTCGTTGTGACAAGATTTCATCGCTTTCAATTGCTGGGATTATTGCCGAAGGGCGAAGATTGTTTACAAGATTATCTAAAAGTTCAGACGAGAAATAGCTTCCTCCACTAACTACGCTATCTAGTGCGGTGTACACCTCGTTTATGTCCGAACTTTTAAGTAAAAATCCCTTAACACCAAGCGATACCATCTTAAAATAGTAATCCTCTTCGCCATACATCGAAAGGGTTATGATTGCTGTATCGGGGTAGAGCGAAAAGATGTGTGATGCCGCCTCAATTCCATCCATAATTGGCATAGCTATATCGAGTAAAATAACATCTACACTATCTGTTTTTAGATACTCTAAAAGCTCAACACCATTAGATGTTTCAGCCACTACATCATATTTAGGATTGTTGTTGATAAGCATTTTTAACCCATGGCGGAAAAGTGCATGGTCGTCGGCAACCATTACCCTATATTTCTTATCTAAATTGCTCATTTTATAGCTGTTTTTAAATGTTCTCTACGATGTATGTAACGTAATAACTATCTTTGTTCCAAAACCATGATGGCTATCTACAACCATCTTACCCTTTATAGAGGATATTCTTGAGGCAATAGAGCTAAGCCCCAGCCCCTCTGATACCTCATTTTCCATCTTTTCAAAATCGAACCCAATTCCGTTATCTTCAATGTTGAGTTTAACAATATTTTCGCTCTCTTTTGTAATAGAAACCAAAATCTGCGAAGCATTAGAGTGTTTTATTGCATTGTTAATAAGCTCACAAACAACCCTGTATATTATCGCTTCTATATTTGGCTCATAACGATTGCCATTTATATTGGAAGTAAAATCTATTTTCACACCTTTAGGAAGTGTTAGCTTGTTTACAAAAGAGCTAACGGCACGAGTAACCCCAAAATTGTTGAGAATATGGGGATTTAAGTTGTTGGATATATCTCTTAGACTTTTAATTGCTTCGCCTATAGTAAATTCGGCATTTGTTAAAATTTCCTTTTGAGATTGGCTGCAATCCATATTGTGGAGTGCTGAAATAGATAGCTTAACGGAGGATAAAAGCGGACCTAAACCGTCGTGAATATCGTTAGAGAAGCGTCGTCGCTCTTTTTCTTCAGTTGTTATTATGGTATTTAAAATTCGCTCTTCGCTAATTCGCCTTTTTCGCTCCATTCGGGCGGTATAAGTGATAAGTTTGTTGATTACAAATAACCCACTAGTAAAGCAAAGGGCTGTTAATACCCACACCCACATCATTAGCCCTGGATTGATAATATCTTTGCCCTTAAAATTATAGATTATCTGACCTACAAGCTGTATCAGCATCAAAATAAAGGCTATAGAGAAGAGAATCCAAGCTGCATTATATTTTGTAATGCGCATAAGACGCAACGATATAGAGACAGCTAAAACCTGTAAAATAATGGTTATTGCGATTAATATATTTAATGCTATCATTGCTTTTAAAATATATTTTAAAAGTTTCCTAAAGTTATCTTTGGCAAAATTATAAATAAAATTGTATTTTTACAATTATTTGTTTAATTTTACGTTTTTTAAAAGAGGAGTTCTAAAAATTGAGATATTTTTTATCCTTAGAAGCTCTCTCTATCGATAAATAAATTAAAAGAGACGATATGAATATAAAAATTTTGTGGGTAGATGATGAAGTTGAACTTTTAAAACCCCATGTACTTTTCCTAGAGAGTAAAGGTTACCAGATTGAAACCTGCAATAATGGTTATGATGCTATAGATACTCTTTCATCTGAGAGTTTTGATTTAGTAATACTCGACGAGATGATGCCTGGTATGACTGGACTTGAGACACTTCCCAAAATTAAAGAGGTGGCTCCGACAACTCCTGTGGTTATGGTTACTAAGAGTGAGGAGGAGAATATTATGAATAAGGCGATTGGTTCGAAAATTGCCGACTACCTTATTAAGCCAGTAAATCCAAATCAGGTGTTGCTTTCAATCAAAAAAAATGTGATGCAGCGTCAGTTGGTTACCGAACAAAATAGCTCTGACTACCGTAGCGAATTTAATGAGATTAGCAGACAGCTTGGTGATGCTCGACGTTTTGATGATTGGGTGGCAATCTACCGAAAATTGGTAAATTGGGATATGAACCTTGAGCAGGGACAAGACGAAAGCATACGTGAGGTATTACAATATCAAAAAAATGAGGCTAACAACGAGTTCGCCAAGTTTGTAAAATCATCTTACCAAGACTGGTTTAAAGATAAGGCTCTCGACAAACCTATCTTGTCGCACACACTTCTTAGAAACAGAGTTTTCCCTCTTTTTGAAAAACGTAAAAAAATTACGTTTCTTCTTATCGATAATTTCCGTTACGATCAGTGGTGTATGATACGCCCACTTACCTATGGACTTTTCGATATTACCACCGATGATTTCTACTGTAGCATACTCCCTACGGCTACTCAATATGCTCGAAATGCTCTTTTTGCAGGTTTAATGCCTCTTGCAATCGACAAAATAATGCCAAATCTTTGGCTTAACGACAATGAAGAGGGAGGAAAAAACCAGTATGAAGAGGAGTTCTTACGTCGTCAACTACAATCGCTTGGATTTAAGCAAAAGATGACATTCGATAAGTTGGTGCGCCCCGAATCGGGGAAAAAACTGCTTGATAATCTTCAAAAAGTGTATAATGCCGACTTTTCGGTTATTGTCTACAATTTCCTCGATATTTTGTCGCATGCTCGAACCGATACCGACATTATTCGTGAGCTTGCCGACGATGAGGTGGCTTTTCGTTCGCTTACTCGTTCGTGGTTCGAACACTCTGATTTGTGGGAGATGATAAAAAAACTACGAGAAAAAGGTCACACAATCATTATCACCTCTGACCATGGTACCGTGCATGTTGAGAACCCTATAAAAGTGGTTGGCGATAAAGAAACTTCGGTTAATTTGCGCTACAAAACGGGGAAAAACCTTAGCTATAGTTCAAAAAATATTTTTACTATTTCAGAGCCTGAAAAGGTGGGACTTCCACGTCCTTCGCTCTCATCTAGCTATATTTTTGCCTGCAATAGCGACTTTTTAGCATATCCAAACAACTTTAACCACTATGTTAGATATTATAAAAATACGTTCCAGCATGGTGGAGTTTCGATGGAAGAGATGATAGTTCCATTTATTGTTTTAGACCCTAAATAGCAACATAAATTTTAGGGGAGTTCTAATAATTGGTTTTATTCGATTTTTTATTTTGAGGTTTTAGATTTGGATTTTGCAAAATGTAGGCGTAGCGGTGCCTACGGTGCATTTTGTAAAATTCAAAGATGAAGCCTCAAAATGAAAAAGCGTTAAAATCCAATTTTTAGAAGTTCCCTTGAGAAGCAATCAGATTTTTTCAATAAATTTGTGAGCTTCTCAAATTTTTTTATATTTTTGTCGAAGTGTCTAAGAATCTGTTTAAGATTTTCTTGCTTAAATTACTAAGGCTCTTTAACTTCGCTTTTGAATTTTGCTATCTTGCAAATAGCCCGCTATTAGCTGTGATATCAAAATCCAAAATCAAAACAAAATAGCGCATAGCATTTTTAAGCAGAAAAACTTAAACAGATTCTAAATATACTATTCTGATACCCATAAAATTTGAAATATTTATTACTAATGGAAAAAACATATTTTGTAAAGAACCTAAACGACCTTTCTGGTGTAGCAAGAGAGATTATTGGAATGTTGTTAGAGAGTGAAAAAGAGAGTAGAGTTGTGCTATTTCATGGAGAAATGGGTGCAGGCAAAACTACTCTAATTCGTGAGATGTGTGAGGCTGCTGGGGTCGAAGATACTGTTACTAGTCCCACATTTGCTATCGTAAATGAGTATGCTACAACAGATAATCAACCCATCTATCACTTCGATTTTTACCGTATAGAGTCGCTTCGTGAGGTGTACGACTTAGGGTATGAGGAGTATTTCTTTAGTGGTAATCTTTGCCTTGTAGAGTGGCCATCCAAAATCGACCCAATAATTGATGAAATACGTAAAAGTGATGGAGTATGTGAAATCTCGATAGAGGTCGACGAGAGGGAGAATAGAATAATAGAATTTTCGCATTTTGGTGAAAATGCTTAAAGGGGATTCAAAAATTATAATACAATGGATAACAAAAAAATAAAAGAGGATATTATAGCTCTTAAAAAGGCTAAAAATTGCGTAATTCTTGCACACTACTACACTAGAGATGAGGTGCAAGAGATTGCTGATTTTGTGGGAGATTCGCTAGCTTTGGCACGTGCTGTGCAGAATACAAAAGCCGATATTATTCTATTTGCTGGTGTCCACTTTATGGCTGAGACAGCAAAAATACTTTCACCATCTAAAAAGGTGCTTCTTCCCGATTTAGAGGCTGGATGTTCGCTTGCCGACTCTTGTAAGGCGGAAGATTTGGCAGAGTTTAAGAAAAAATATCCCGACCACACCGTAATTTCGTATGTAAACACTACGGCAGCGGTAAAATCGCATACCGATATTGTTTGCACCTCGAGTAATGCTATTGAGGTGGTTGAATCGCTTCCAGAGGATGCAAAAATTATCTTTGCACCAGATAGAAACCTTGGAAATTACATAAAATCTACAACTGGTAGAGAAAATATGGTGATTTGGGATGGTGCATGCCACGTACACGAACAGTTCTCTTTGGAGAGAGTATTGGAGCTTAAGAAGGAGCATCCAAATGCTAAAATTTTAACGCATCCAGAGTGTAAAAAACCTATTGTAATGGTTTCGGATGTAGTAGGTTCGACAGCTGCACTATTGGAGTATTCTAAAACTTCAGACTCTACAGAATTTATAGTGGTTACCGAGCCAGGAATACTTTACCAAATGCGAAAAGCATCGCCAGAAAAAACCTTCTATGCAGCACCTCCAACTGATAGCTCTTGTGCTTGCAACGATTGTAGCTATATGAAGCTGATGACTTTGGAGAAGATTTTAAAATCGCTAGAAGAGGAACAATTTGAGATAACTCTCGATAGTGAGTTAATTAAAAGTGCCGAAAAATCAATTCTTCGTATGTTGGAGATAAAATAATAGTGGGAACTTCTAAAATCTCTCAAAATCCAGAATTTAGAACTCCCCTAGTTTTTAAAACTCAAAAAATTCAAAGAGTTATGAAATATTTAGATCCTAGAGCCGATTTAACCTTTAAGAAAGTGTTCGGTCAGCATAAAGATATAGTAAAGAGCTTTTTAAATGCTATGTTAC
>JAWXTR010000026.1:0-29978 GCA_044433365.1 Rikenellaceae bacterium | reverse complement strand
CGTTAGTGATACGAGCATATATCTGAGTAGTCTTAATATTGGTATGTCCAAGCATTTTTGAGACTGTTTCGATTGGTATTCCTCTTGATAGTGTGGTCGTGGTGGCGAACGTATGGCGCGCGAGATGAAAAGTGAGATTCTTCTTAATACCGCATACGTCAGCTATCTCTTTGAGGTATGAATTTGTCTTTTGGTTCGAGATCATAGGTAGTATTTTACCTTCAGGTAATTTGCCTTTATACTTCTCTAAAATCATTTTTGGAATCGCCATAAGAGGAACATTAACAACTGTGTCACATTTTTGTCGCTTAGTCATTATCCACACCTTTCCATCAAACGAATTTCTTATATTCTCAGCAGTAAGATTTTTCAAGTCTATGTAGGCGAGTCCGCAAAAGCAGCTAAACAAAAACATATCTCTCACTTGATCCAAACGCTCTGAAACTAACTCTTTTTGCGCTATAATAGCAATCTCCTCTTTGGTGAGGAAACCTCTATCAACGGTTTTGAGTTGAATTTTGTAGTTGGCAAATGGGTCGTGTAACAACCATCCATTGTTTCGAGCGATAATTATAATGCGCTTGAAGAATTGAATAAATTTTGCGGTAGTGTTGGAATTGCACTTTGATTCTACTCTGAGGAAGTTTTCAAGGTCAGTAATAAACATATGGCTGATCTCTTTTATGCTTATATCTGAAATTCTATAACGCTTTGTCATAAACTCAACAACCCTCTTGCGAGTTACTTTATACTTCTGAAGAGTAGCCTTACTTTTACTGATACCAACCAACTTCTCGCAATCATCAATATGCTTGTCGAATATCTGGAGTAATGTCTCTCCTTTAGCCACAATGCCCAAGAATGCGTTACGTACCTTTTCTGCTGTCACAGAAGTCTCACGTGTCGAGATGTCTCTGAAATGATTTGTGATAGCTGTTTTGATATTATCTAACTCAGCATTGATTGTTTTAGCCTCTGCGCTCTTACCTATCATACGAGAAGTATGCAGATCCCACATATTAGGAGCAATGTCAATTTTGCTGCTAAATTGCACCCTGACACTGTTTACCGTAACACGGATCATAATTGAGGTTTTTCCCTCTTTGTTTAAATAGTTCTTACGGAGATAGAAAAGAACTCTAAATGTACTGCTCATAACTCAAATTTTTCTGTAACCTTTTTACGTTGCAAAGTTACTGTTAAACATTCAATTTGAAGCTATCAACCGAGTATCAGTATAGTACCAATGTAGTACCGTTCAGAGCATTACAGCAAAAATGGTTACAATTTCGAGCGAAAAAAATCTCTGTAACCTTTTTGTAACCCAAATATGGTATAATAACGATATTTGGGTGGTATATCTATGGTACACCCAGAAAAACAAACAAGGCGTAAATCATTGATTTACGCCTTGTTACCGCTATTTTTAGTCTTTTTTCAAGACCTTTCAGCGGAGAGAGGGGGATTCGAACCCCCGGTACAGATAACTCCGTACGTCAGTTTAGCAAACTGGTGGTTTCAGCCACTCACCCATCTCTCCAAACCTTAATTTTGTGACACAAAGATAGGGGTTATTTTTTGAAATTCCAAATTTTTAATGTAAAAATGTGTGCAAAATTTAGATTTTACCTATCAATACTATTTTAAATAGCTACAATTTACTATTAATAAGGACATTACAATAATACCACAAAAAAGATATTTTTTGATAAATTTTGTGAATTATGGTTAGAAACAATAAAATAGGCTAAATTGTAAAATAAATTTTACAATTTAGCCTATTAGAATTAACCTAAAATTTGAAATTAACTAAAACATAAATCTTGAGCTAATCTCTTTGTAGTTGTATACTCTTTCGATAATGTCGGCGAAAATTTCAGCTACTGAAAGTACTTTAAATTTCGAAATATCTTGAGTTGAATCTAGCGGGATTGTATCGCTAACGATTACTTCACAAAGAGCTGAAGCATTGATACGGTCGTAAGCAGGACCTGAAAGAACAGGGTGAGTAACAGCAGCACGAACACTTTTTGCCCCCTTTTCCATCATCATATCGGCAGCTTTTGTGATAGTTCCAGCTGTGTCAATCATATCATCAAGGATGATTACGTTTTTGTCTTTTACATCGCCAATTACGGTCATACTACCAATAACATTTGCTTTTTCACGCTGTTTGTGGCTGATAACGATTGGTGTGTTAAGGTAGCTACTGTATGCGTTAGCACGTTTTGCACCTCCCATATCAGGAGCAGCTACAACTAGGTCTTCGATTTGAAGGCTTTTGATGTACGGAACAAAAATTCCGCTAGCGTAAAGGTGATCTACTGGTACGTTGAAGAAGCCTTGAATTTGGTCTGCATGAAGATCCATTGTCATGATTCTATCAGCTCCAGCCACTGTCAACATATCGGCTACTAATTTTGCAGCGATAGAGACACGAGGGCGATCTTTTCTGTCTTGACGTGCCCAACCAAAGTAAGGAAGCACTGCAACAATGCGGTGTGCCGAGGCACGTTTTGCTGCATCAATCATCATAAGCAGTTCAAAAAGGTTGTCTACTGGTGGGAAAGTTGATTGTACAATAAACACTGTACATCCACGTAGACTTTCGTCGAATGATGGTTGAAATTCACCGTCGCTAAACTCTAAAATTGACGAGTTGCCAAGTTCTGCACCATAGCTTTTAGCTATATTCTCTGCTAAATAGCGAGATGCTCTACCTGTAAAAAATTTAATTTTGTGCATCGAAATCGAAATTAATTAAAAATTATTTTGACACAAACTGTTACCTTTATTTAAGGTAATTATTTATTATTAACTGTTATATCTACACTGTAACAAATTAAATTACAACTCAATACAGCGTCTATATCCTATTTTACTCCTCTAAAAATTCCTCAAACTCCTGCTCATGAGCAAATAGCTCTTCAATAAAATTAAGAACATCCTCTTTACCCCTTTTACTCTCAGATGAAGTGACAATCATTGATGGCAGCTCCTCCCACTCAGCTTTGAGCAGACGGCGATATTTTGCTACTGAAGATTCACACTTATTTGCTGAAAGTTTGTCGGCTTTTGTAAAGATAATACCAAAAGGAACCTCTTGCGCTGCAAGATATTGCATAAATTCTAGGTCGTTTTTAAGCGGTTCGTGGCGAACATCCACTAGGACGAAGAGATAGAATAGATTTTCTGATTTTTCTATGTAGTCGGTAATGATTTTAGCAAACTCTTTGCGTGTATTTTTTGAGGTTTTTGCATAGCCATAGCCCGGTAAATCGACAAGATACCACTCATCATTTACTAGAAAGTGGTTGATAAGTCGTGTTTTTCCTGGTGTACCTGACACTTTTGCAAGCATTTTCATACCACACAACATATTGATCAGCGAAGATTTGCCAACATTTGAACGCCCAATTAGCGCAACCTCCCTAACACTATCTTTTGGACACTGCTCTGCTTTGCTGCTACTACAAATAAATTTTGCTTTTGTAATTTCCACTACTTATAATATGTATAGATTAAATTTTCAAGGAGAGCACGAAAGCTCCTTTTAGAGTTGATATCTACTGCAAAGACAGTAAAACAGAAACAGTCGACACCAATTCTAGCGCAAAGGTATAGATTTTTAATTATTTATCAAACTTTTTTCGTCCTATATTTCACATTAAATCAACAAAGTGGGTGACCCACAATCAAAAATCCAGACCAATACCCCACTCACAAGCGTTGTGAGTGGGGTATTGGTCATGTATTATGTAATTTTAAGGGAACTTCTAAAATCTAACTTTCGGAGCTTTTCCGTTTTAAGACTTCATCTTTGAATTTTGCAAATAAAGGCAATAGGAGCCACTACAGCCCATATTTGCAAAATCTAAAATCTTAAAAAGAAAAATCTCTCAAAATCCAGAATTTAGAACTCCCTTAAGTAAATTTCTTTACTTAAGGGTCACCCTCTTTTATTTACTTTAGTGGAGTTCTAAATTAGGGGTTTTGAGATACTTCGAAGCTATCTTAACGTTTAAAGATTATCTCAAAACGCTCAGCAGGAGTTATCTTTTCGCAATAGTGACATCTCAAGGTTATATTTTCTTTGTCGATAACGTTAAATTTTGTCTCAACATCCTCTTTATTTGTGATACACATTGGATTTGCACAACGAATATTTCCAGTAAATTGGTCGGGAACACTCATTTTTTGTTTCTCTACCACTTGATAGTTTTCGATACGACTAATACGGGCATTTGGGGCAAAAATTGCAATTTTATCGAGATTTTCCTTATCGAGAGTCATATCCGACACCTTAATTATTGCCTTTGTACCCATGCGTTTGCTAGGTAGATTTGTGCCAAAGGTAATGCGGTTTGTAATGTTGTCGAGCGATAGCACACGCATCACTTTAAATAGCGCATCTGCTGGAATATGATCTATAACTGTGCCATTTTCGATGGCATTTACTTCTAATAGAGTTTTCATAATTAATGATTAATGATTAACACCGATAATGATAATTTTTTAAGGGGAGTTCTAATAATTGGTTTTATTTGATTTTTAGAAGTACCCTTAAATTACCTATTTTAAACTTATTTTAATAGGATAAGCATATTGACCAGTAGAGTTTTTAACTGTTATACTTAAGCCATTCTTACCCATTTCCCAATCAATTTTATCTCCTGTAAGAGCTTCTACATTACTAATTGCCAACCCACTAAGATTACTCATAGCTATAGTTTCATTATCAGTAGGAATACCCATTACAAAGGCATAAATAGTTTTTTTATCTTTCGATGCGGTGTATCGAATATCTTTAGAAGAGTATTTTAACTGTAAAAATTTTTTATTATCAGAAAAGCCCCCTTCAGGCTCAACAGTAGGACCTTCACCTGCGATTTTCCAAGGACGTGTATTGTATATTGCCTCTCCATATTTTTCAAGCCATACACCAATTTCTTTAAGACCTTTTACTTGATTATCTGGAATTGTACCATCTGCCATTGGTGATATATTGAGCAATAAAACCCCGTTTTTACTCACTGCATCGATTAACGAATGAACTATCATCGATGTAGGCTTAATTTTAAGATTTTCGGTATAACACCAACTTCCAGTACTGAAAGTGTCGTCGGTCATCCATAAATTTTCTTGAACTTTTGGCTCACGTGATTTTTCATGGTCGTTTATACTAACCTCAAGCGGCAAATCCTCTTGTTTACGCACAATTACAACCTCTTTTTTCCACTCTTCTGCCGCATTTAGATAGTAAGCAGCAAATTTTTGACGATTTATTTCACTAATTTGGTCTAACCAACTGTCAAACCATATTATATCGGGTCTATATTTGTCAATAACCTCTTCAAGTTTTGCAAGCCATACTTTTTCTTCCCATTCTGCATCCTCTTTATAAGCTGTGCCATAGAGCATTGCATTTTCAGGGTCGTTAAATACCTCTTGATATTCTGGGAAGTATGGATAGTGGCTATTTTGAAATTTTCGCCACGATTCATTACCTTTATTTGCAACTTCCTCTTGCCAGTTATTACTATAACGTTGACGGTTACGAGCATGATGGAACGTGGCAATTGTTTTTAATCCAACTTTATCAAATTCGGCATATAGTTCACCTAAGATATCACGTTTTGGTCCCTTATCCATGCTATTCCAAGGCGTTACTTCTGAATCCCACATCGAAAAACCATCGTGATGTTCAGCAACTGGACCTGCAAATTTGGCTCCTGCCTCTTTAAAAAGCTCTGCCCACTTAGCAGGGTCGAATTTCTCGGCTTTAAACATTGGAACGAAGTCGTGGTAGTTGAAATCATCGCCATACGTCTCTCTGTGATGATTATAGGCATTATCACCTTTTCTATACATATTTCGAGGATACCACTCTCCTTGAAATGCAGGCACACAATATGCACCCCAATGGAAATAAATTCCCAGTTTAGCATCTTTTAACCATTCAGGTTGTTCATTGTGGTTAGCTAATGATTCCCATGTAGGATTATATTTTTGAGGCTTTGGTTGTTCCTCGCTGCATGAGTTGAGTAGTGTAAAACATGCAAAAAATAATATGATTTTCTTCATAATAAAGCAATTATTAGCGAATTAATGATGAAAATGTATGGTAAATTAATAATTAACGCCAATAAAGGTTTGAAAAACCTTCTTCCGCTTTAGCGAGCGGAGCGAAGCCGTGAGTGAACACGAACGATTTTTGCCAGCCCTTCGGGCGTGCTTTTTTTTAAAAAAGCATTAACAAAAGTTATTTTTATATAACTCAGATTGCAAAAATAGCTCAAAATAGCTCAAAAATTTCAAACCTTTATTCGCATAATCAATTTGCCATTAATAACTTATTGTTTTAACTTATTTAACTCCCAATAGGTAGGTTATAATTGCCATACGTGCAAATACCCCATTTGCTGCTTGCTCAAAATAGTACGCTTTTGGTGAAGCATCCACCCCTATTTCAATCTCGTTGACACGTGGTAGAGGGTGAAGTATGCGCATATTCTCTTTTGCGCCTAAAATCATTTTTGGTTTTAGAATATAGGCATTTTTAACCCTTTCGTACTCCATTAAATCTGAAAAACGTTCTCTTTGAACACGAGTCATATAGATAATATCGGCATTTGGCATCTCCTCCATAAAGTCGGTAGTCTCTTTATACTCAATACCATGCTCAGTAAGTGCTTTTGTGTATTGAGTTGGAAGAGCCAACTCATCGGGAGCAACAAAAGTAAAGCGTGCACCAAAATGGCTCATTGCCTCAATTAAAGAGTGGACAGTACGACCATACTTAAGGTCACCTACCATCATAATATGAATGTTGTCGAGTCTGCCTTGTGTTTTGATTATCGAATATAGGTCTAAAAGGGTTTGACTCGGATGTTGGTTTGAGCCATCGCCAGCATTTACAATAGGTACATTCGAAACCTCGCTTGCATAGCGTGCAGCACCCTCAATAAAGTGGCGCATCACAATCATATCGGCATAGCCCGATACCATTTTTATTGTATCATGAAGAGTTTCTCCCTTCGAAACGCTTGTGTTTCCACTATCAGAGAAGCCTATTACACGCCCTCCTAAGCGGTTAATTGCCGTTTCAAAACTAAGACGAGTACGGGTAGAGGGTTCGAAAAATAGCGAGGCTATGACCTTGCCTTGAAGCAGTCGTTCATTTGGATTTTTTTCGAAATAGGCAGCTAGATCCATTATTTTAAGAATCTCTTCTTTTGAAAAATCGCCTATCGACACTAAACTTTTATTCATAAGTTTATATTTTTTATAGAGAGCTTTAAAAGTGGTCTTTAGTGGTTCACCTTGCTAATTTTTCAACTCTCATTTTGTTAGTAATGCTAATTTTCCTGCTCAACGATAACCCCTAGAATATCACCCATCTTTTTAAGAAGTATCTCTCGGCGTGCGTTGCAAATTGAGAGCTTTATATGTGAAAGATTATCAAAATTTTGCTCTACAATTTTTGGTTCACAATCTTTTATCACCTTCATCACACTATTCATCTGTTCGTAACCAAAGGTAACATCTACAAAAGATAAAATCTCTCGCTCTACAATCGCTGTGTTGTCGAGAGCATCAATAGTTGCCTCTTTATAGGCTCTAATAAGCCCCGAAACACCAAGCTTTGTGCCACCAAAATAGCGAATTACGACAACTAGTACGTTTGTAATATCCGCCGAAAGTAGCTGTCCTAAAATTGGCTTTCCTGCTGTTGAAGACGGTTCTCCATCGTCGTTAGCACGAGTCTGCTTGCCATCATATCCTAGTCGCCAAGCGTAGCAATGGTGGCGAGCATCATAATACTCCTTTTTTAGGCGTGCAACAATTTCTCCAATCTCATCTACACTCTCAACAGGATAGGCATAGGCTATAAATTTACTCCCTTTTTCTTTGTATAATCCTTCGGAGCTTTTTTCTATTGTTTTGTAGCTATCCATAATTGCAAATATACATCAAACTTTTGGCATTTTAATAGAAAATATCGTTTTTTATTAAAATTGACTAAAAGAAACTTCTAAAATTTTTGAACCTTTATTGATATTAGGGAAATTTCAATTAATTATTTTCTCTTTCATAAACTACAAAATCAAAAGGATATTCATACTTTTCACCCCTTTCATAGCTCTCTCGACTTATCTCTTTCCATTGAGAAAAATCAATTTCAGGAAAAAAGGTATCGCCCTCATAGTCGTGTTTTACCTCTGTAATATAAAGTTTGTCGGCAAGAGGTAGAGTCGATTTGTAAATCTCACCTCCGCCAATAATAAATATCTCTTGCTCATCCTTACAAAGCTCAATTGCACTCTCGATTGAGGTTACACACTCACATCCTGCAGCTGAGTAATCGCTATTACGGCTAACCACGATATTTCGTCTATTAGGAAGCGGTCTACCAATAGATTCGTAGCTTTTACGCCCCATAATAATGGTATGAGCAGTTGTTATTCGTTTGAAATAGCGCAAATCTTCGCTAATATGCCATATTAGCGAATTATCCTTGCCTATTACTCTATTTTTGGCTATTGCCACTATTATTGAAGTTGTCATAATTAATGATGAACGCCAATAAAGGTTTGAAGAACCTTCTTCCGCTTTTGCGAGCGGAGCGAAGCCGTGAGTGAAAACGAACGATTTTTGCCAGCCCTTCGGGCGTGCTTTTTTAAAAAAGCATTAACATAAAGTTATTTTTTTATAACTCAGATTGCAAAAATAGTCCAAAATAACTCAAAAATTTCAAACCTTTATTCGCATGATGAATTTAAATTGCTATTGGAGCCTTAATGGTAGGATGTGCTTGATAGCCCTCCAATTTGAAATCTTCGTATTTAAAGTCGAAAATATCTTTAATATCGGGATTTAACACCATTTTAGGCAGTGAAAAAGGCTCACGTGTAAGCTGTAAATCGGTCTGCTCGAGATGGTTCATATAGATATGAGCATCGCCGAGAGTGTGTACAAATTCACCTGCTTTCAATCCACACACCTGCGCCATCATCATGGTCAAAAGAGCATAAGAGGCGATATTGAATGGTACCCCAAGAAAAATATCGGCACTACGTTGATATAATTGACACGATAGTTTGCCATCCGCCACGTAAAATTGGAACATTGTGTGGCAAGGGGGAAGTGCCATCGAATCTACATCAGCAACATTCCATGCCGAAACAATCAAACGACGAGAATCGGGCGATTGTTTTATCTGCTCCACAACATTTTTTATCTGGTCGATAGTACGTCCGTCGCCGCACTGCCAACTTCTCCACTGATAGCCATAAACAGGACCTAAGTCGCCATTTTCGTCGGCCCATTCATCCCAAATTGAAACTTTATTATCGTGAAGATATTTGATATTTGTATCGCCTTTTAAAAACCATAAAAGTTCATGAATAATTGAACGAAGATGCAATTTTTTGGTTGTCAAAACTGGAAAACCCTCTTCAAGGTTAAATCTCATTTGATAACCAAAAACACTTTTGGTTCCTGTATTTGTGCGATCGTCTTTTATAGCTCCGTTTTTTACAACGTGGTCTAAAAGCTCTAAGTACTGTTTCATAGCTCGTAATGATTTTATGCGAATAAAAATTAGAAGTTTTAGGGAATCTTGCCATTATTTTTTATCTTTTGCCTATTTTAGGGACTTCTAAAATCTGACTTTTTGGAGAATTATGGCGTAATTTTTATAAAATTATCATAAAAATAAACACAAAGTTAAAAATTTTATCTACCTTTACAAAACAATTAAATCCAATTTTTAGAAGTTCCCTATAATATTAAAATCATTTTTATTATGGTAAAAGAAATTTTATGCAATATTGAAGATCTTCATGACTTTATGCTTCGTTGTGCAGATAGCGGCTCTATGTCACTGATAGAGAAAGATATAATACTTCAAGATTTACGTAGTATTTATGTGGCTTGTAGTAAAATTGAGCCTTTTAGCTCTTGCGAAGACGCCACTTTTGACGATGAAAATGATGATTTGGCTATTGTTCATACGCCAATTATAATGGACGAAAATGGATTGAATGTTGAATCTGAAAATGGAGAAAATCAAATTATTGAAAATTGCTCTGAAAAAGATGGTTTTGAATCTGTTAATGAGCATATTAACGAGCAAAATAACGAAATAGAGCAAGTGCAAAATTTTGAGCAAACCGAGGAGCAGATTGAGCAGCAAGTCGAAGAGAAGATTGCACCAGAGATAGAAGAGCCAATAATCGAAGTAGAAGATTTAGGAAAGTTTGCTATAACTCATGAGCAAAGAGAGCTATACAGTATTGAGCTTTTTGATGGAGACAGCCAAGCCTACAACAATTTTATAGGAGAGCTTGAGCACTACGACGATTTCAATGAGGCAGTGATGTATATCTACGACACTCTTCCTGATAAACATGCTACTGAGTCGATTGCACAGCTTACGGATAAAATTCAAGAAAGATTAAATTAAAAAATTAGATGTCTAAACTATATATAGTTCCAACTCCTATTGGAAATCTTGACGATATAACGCTTCGTGCAGTTAAAACCTTAGAGAGTGTTGATACAATCTTATGTGAAGATACACGTACCTCTTCGGTTTTGCTATCACACCTTTCAATTAAAAAACCGCTCTGGTCGTATCATAAATTTAACGAACATCAAACTACCGAAAAGCTTGTAGAGCATATTCTTTCGGGAATGTCGATAGCTTTAATCTCCGATGCTGGAACTCCAGGAATCTCCGACCCGGGATTTTTACTTGTCAGAGAGTGTGTGGCAAGGGGTGTAGAGGTGCAAACTCTACCGGGTGCTACTGCATTTGTGCCTGCACTAGTGAATAGCGGTTTTCCATGCGATAAATTCTGTTTTGAGGGGTTTCTTCCGCAAAAGAAGGGTAAAAAATCAGCTCTTGAGGCTATTGCAGCCCAGATGCGAACCTCAATTTTCTATGAATCGCCCCACCGTATTATTAAAACTTTGGAGATGATGCAAGATATTTTTTCTTCTGATACTCAAATCTCAGTAAGTCGTGAAATTTCAAAGAAATTTGAGCAGACCGTAAGAGGCACAGCAAAGGAGCTAACAGAGTGGTTTGAAAACAACCCTCCAAAAGGCGAATTTGTAGTAGTTGTAGAGGGAGCTAAAAACGATAAAGAGCCAAAAGAAGAAAAAGAGGAAAAAAACAGTAAATCGAAAGCTAACGGAGCACCATACAAAAGTAAATATGCTGCAAAACAAGCAGAATTAAATTTGGAAGATTAACCATTTACCATTAATTATGAGCAGTTTAAAAAATCAAATAAGAGTAACCCTGCGAAATTTTCTTAGAGGACGTTTTGCATTAGATGAAGATAATGCAAAACAACAAGAGGTAGAGGAAAATATTAGAAAAAGTGTAGAATTTAGAGGTCAAAATCTTTGGATTCTTATTTTTGCCATATTGGTGGCATCGGTTGGATTAAACACCAACTCAGCGGCGGTAATTATTGGAGCAATGCTTATTTCGCCATTAATGGGTCCAATTATGGGATTTGGATTGTCGCTTGGAATTTATGATTTTGAACTTCTAAAACGTTCGCTTCGCAACTTTCTGTTTGCGGTGGTTGTCAGCCTTATAACCTCGACAATATATTTTGCAATTTCTCCACTATCAGTGGCGCAGAGCGAAATTTTGGCTCGCACCACCCCCTCGATTTGGGATGTTTTGATTGCCTTTTTTGGGGGTCTTGCAGGTATTGTGGCACAAACTCGCAAAGATAGAACCACAACGGTAATTCCTGGTGTGGCTATTGCTACTGCTCTTATGCCTCCGCTTTGTACTGCTGGTTACGGGTTGGGAACTATGCAGCTCGAATATTTTGTCGGTGCACTCTATCTTTTTACAATTAATGCTGTGCTAATAAGTGTCGCTACATTTATTATTGTTAGATATTTAGGGTATGAACATAAACAACAGGTAGACAGCCTATTAGAGCGTAAAATTCGCAACTATATTTTTGCAATTATAGTTGTAACGATTGTGCCAAGTGTGATTTTAGGATACAATATTGTACGTCACACCATATTTGAAACAAATGCTAAAAGCTTTGTTGCTTCAGCCTTTAACTTTCAAGACTCACAGGTTGTAGATGCCAATTATAACTATAATCGTGGAGAAAAAGAGATAGAGGTATTGATGATAGGCAAAGCTCTTTCAGAGGATGCAATTGCTAGTCTAAACAACTCAAAAGCAAATTTTTCGCTAGAAGATGCAGTTTTAAAAATTCGCCAACAAGGCACTGAGGGTGAGTCTACTAGCCAAACACTCGACAAGCTATATACAGTATCGAGCAAGCTGCTAGACGAAAAAGAGTTGCAGATAAAAGATTTGGTATCAAAACTTGAAATTTATCAACGTGACACTCTGGATGTAAAATCGATAGCTCGTGAACTTTCCGCTATCTCTGGTGGAAAAGCCGATATTGCAATCTCTAAAATGGCTATCAACAACTTCAAAGGCAATACATTAGATACAATTTTAGTTTGTATTCTACAAAGTAATGTCGATAATGAAGATGTGAAAGGGAAAAAATTGAGTGAGGAGGATAAAGAGCGCATCTCTGCATGGCTTGAAGCTCGCACTAATAGTCGTAGGGTTGAAATTATTGATCTTACGGAGTAACTAATAATTCATAATGCATAATGCATAATGCATAATTAAGGCTTTGTTTTTTAAATATTCTGTGGAGTTCTAAATTTTGGATTTTGAGATACTTTGGAAGTCGTCTGTAGAATAAATCACTTAAAAAGAAAAATCAGAAGCAGCAATAGGAAATTCAAATTATGAATTATGCATTAAATTAAGAATTATGCATTAAGAATTATGCATTAAATTAAGAATTATGCATTATGAATTATGCATTAATAAAAAAGGGTAAGCTACTTACATCGCACCGCTACAACCATCTACCCTTGCTTTCTTCCAAACCTGGGGGATTCGACAGGAGCTGGTCGTATAAGACTTACCCGAGCACAAAGGTATTTATTTTTTTTAAATTTCAAAAATTATTTTGTTACTTTGCAATACAAAAAAGAGTAAAAATAGTGTAAATTAATTAGTAATAATGAGTTATAAAAACGAAAAAAAAGAGAAAAAAACAAAAAAATGGCACGCTTATGCCCTGCTTTTTCTATTATTTATAGTAGTTGGAGGTGTTGGAAGTTACATAATGTACTACACTTATGGCATTAAAAAAGCAACCATAAAAGAGGGTGTACTTTATGTGCCAACTGCAACGACCTTTAGTGAGCAGGCAGCTCTTTTGCAAAATAATGGATTTATAAAAGATAGCTCCGACTATGTTGTTTTTGCAAAAAAATTGGGTTATGATAGAGTAAAAGCTGGTAGATATGAGATTGAAGATGGTTGGTCGCTAAAACAGCTCTACAGAGTGCTCGGTGGAGGATTGCAAAGCCCTGTAATGGTCTCGTTTAATAATATTCGCAATTTTGATAAGCTAGCAGGCGTTGTAAGCAAAAAAATAGAGGCAGATTCAGCATCATTAATGGCTGCATTTCTTGCCGATAGCATCCACACAAAATATGGATTTGATAGCCAAAATTTTATGTCGATGTTTATCCCCAATAGCTACGAATTTTATTGGAATACCTCAGCTCAGGGTTTTGTAGAGCGTATGAATAGAGAGTACAACTCTTTTTGGTCGAAAAACGATAGAGAAAAAAAGGCAAAAGAGCTAAATATGACACCTCAAGAGGTGTCAGTTCTTGCATCTATTGTAATTGAGGAGAGCAAAGCCGCTGTTGAGTTTAAACGCATAGCTGGAGTCTACATAAATCGTTTAAAACGTAATATGCTACTACAAGCCGATCCAACTGTAAAGTTTGCAATGGGTGATATGACAATAAAACGAGTGCTATTCAAACATCTTGAATATGATTCTCCTTACAACACCTACAAATATGCTGGTTTGCCTCCAGGGGTGCTCTGTATGCCCCCTATTTCGGCAATTGATGCTGTTTTAAACTATGAAAATCACGATTATCTCTACTTTTGCGCCTCTGATAAATTGGATGGAACCCATCTTTTTGCACGCACTTTGTCGGAGCATAACCGAAATGCTGCTCGTTATTCAGCAGCACTTAATAGATTGAAAATATATTAAAATTTAAAAAATATGAGAAGTAAAATTTTGGCAGTAGCGTTGACTCTGTTTTCTTTGTCGCATTTGGCTATTGCACAAAATATAAGTGATGTTGCTGCACAGACTCTTGAGAGTAAAGAGCTGATAAAATATGGCGATATGGAGCAGTGGCTTACTCGAAAAGTGGAGGAGTCGGGCATTATTGGAGGTGCAGAGAAAACTGTTTATGAAATTGCCACACATATAGATATGGAGCCTAACACACCCTATATTCCAACCGATTCACCGTGGGCTACATCATCGGTTTTTGCAGATGTAATGGGGGTAAAAAAGGGAAGTATTACTGTTTTCTCTGATAAAAGAGGAAACGACGGCACCGCTGCGCTTTTAGAGACTCGAATAGAGACGGTAAAGGTGCTAGGGCTTATCAATATTTCTGTGCTTGCAACCGGTACAATTTATCTTGGACAAACCTATGAGCCTGTTCGTGACACAAAAAATCCACAATCAAAATTATTAACAGGTATTCCATTTACTAAGCGTCCAAAAGCGATGGAATTTGACTATAAAGTCGACCCTGCCGATGTTCGTCTATATGCTCCAGGGTTTGGACGTAATAAAGAGCTTGAGGGCAAGAATGCTGCTGAGGCTGTGGTAATTCTACAACGTCGATGGGAAGATAGTATGGGTAATATTTATGCTCATAGAGTTGCTACGGGCTGGGATAGATTTGACAAGAAAGTGGACGATTGGCAAAATAATTACCGTATAGATTTACTTTATGGTAATATCACCTCTCGTAACGATTTCGAGGAATTTAAGGGATTATTAGAAAATGATATGCAGACATTTACTAAAAATTCGAAAGGCGAGGTGGTGCCAGTATATGAGATAGGATGGGATGATGAAAATAGCGAGCCAACGCATATAATCATCAGATTTTCATCAAGTTATGGCGGTGCTTATGTAGGCTCTGTGGGAAGTAAATTTTGGATAGATAATGTGTCATTAATCTATTAAATTGTAAGCAGTTGAAAAAAAAATAAAAATTTCGGTGATTATTCTTGAATTTGTTGTTAAGATTTAATATATTTGTCGATTATTAAAGAGGGGTTTCAATAAAGAGGACTTCTAAAGTTGACTTTTTTCTGTTGCTTTCCCCTACAAATAATGGCTTAAAGTTTGAATAAAAATATTGAGAACTAAGTAGTGTAAAATAATTATTGGTGTGTTTTTTTTAGTGCTATTGGAGATGAGATTTTTTGCTATAGAATTGAAAATATAGTGGTTCTACATTGAGATTTAATAGTGAAAAATATCGCTCCAAGAGTGCTATTAAAAATATGGCAATAATTGTTTTTCACTACTTAAGCAACTATAATGTTATTCTGATTATTAATTAAATTAAATAGAAAAAAGTATGAAAAGAGTAAAATTAATGGCTGCAACACTATTTGCTGCGTGTGCAGTATCTGTTGCATCGGCACAAACTGCTACTGAGGTTAGTGCAAAATTTAACGAGGCTGCTGCAAAGTATAATGCAAAAGATTTTACTGGCGCAATTCCTCTTTTTGAAGAGTCAATCTCTATGGCTGAATCATCTAGCGAAGATGTAATTGAAACTCTTCAAAACGCTCAAAAATTTCTTGTTACATCTTACCTTAGCGAGGGTGTAAATTTAGCAAAAACTAACAACCTTGATGGTGCACTAGAGATGTTCCAAAAATCTTATGATCTAGCAGATATGACAGGCTCAATGATGGCTGGTCGTGCTCAAGGTATGATTGCTAATGTTTATACTGCTAAAGGTAATGCTCTAGCTAAATCTGAAGATTATGCTGGTGCTGCTGAGGAGTTCAACAAATCATACACTTTTGACAATAAAAACACAAAAGCTGCTCTTCTAGCTGCTCAATTCTACAACAAAGCTGGAAATACTGAAAAATCTGACGAAATCTACACTCAAGTAATTGCACTTGGTCAGACTCACTCAAAATATGAAGCTGCCGCTACTGAAGCTGCTGATGCTTATGCTACAAACTATTTAGTAACAGCTAGTGCTGCTGCTGCCGACAAAAATTACGCTGGCGTAACGGAAAATCTTGACAAAATCGCTGCTGTAGCTCCAGACAATGCAAAAGCTCTTATGCTTCGTGTTCAAGCTGCTAACAACTTCCAAAAAGTTGACGATGTAATCAAATATGGCGAAGATGCTGCAAATGCTCAAACTGACGAGGCTGCTAAATCTAACGTATATTTCTTAGTTGCTGCTGCTTACCAAACAAAAGAGAACAAAGCTAAAGCTATTGAATATTACGGTAAAGTAACTGCTGGCGACAACGTTCAAGCTGCAAAAGATACTGCTGCTGCACTTGCTAAGTAGTAATATTGAAGATATAATTACCCTCATTATCGCATATTCGCACAAAATGGGTAATAAAAAAACTTTATTTAACTCACTAAAAGAAGTGAGTTAAATAAAGTTTTTTTTGCGAATGACCCTAAGAAAGTTGACTCCCAGATAATTAGGTGCCTAAAAACCTCTAAATTACCTCTATTTAAAAACAAACTTTGTAATCTGATGATACACCTGCTCTGGGCGTAATAAAGTGGTTGGAAAATTTGTATGATTTGGCGAATCTGGTAGATGTTGCGATTCAAGGGCAAACGACTCGTGTGGATTATACTTTTTACCACTTTTACCACTTATCGAACCATCAAAAAAGTTGCTAGTATAGAGCTGCACCCCTGGTTCACTACTATAAAGCTCTAAAACTCTACCACTGGTCGGTTCACTCACTCGAGCCACAAATTCTACTCTCTTTTCTACAGGTATATTTTGCTCATTTACATCGCTATATGCACTATTATTTACATAGTAGCAGTGGTCATATCCTTTTTCGATCTCACCGCTTACAATACGTTCTCCAATAGTGGTTGCCACTCTAAAATCGAGCGGAGTCGCCTCCACCGATAATAATTTACCAGATGGAAGAAGCTCATCATTAACCTCAACATATCGGTCGGCATTAAGTTCGAGAATATGGTCGTAGATAGTGCCACTACCCTCCCCTTTTAGATTAAAAAAGGCGTGGTTTGCAAGATTCAGAACTGTAGGGCGGTCAGTTACTGCACTATACTCTAACACTAATGCATTTTCTTCTGTCAAGGAGTATCGTATTTCTGTTTGCAAATTACCGGGAAACCCCTCCTCCATATCTTTAGAAAGATAGGAAAGAGTAAGTGTTGAATCACTACTTTCAACAACCTCCCAAATAGCCAAATCAAACGATTTATTACCACCATGTAGATGATTTTTTCCACCATCGTTTTTTGTTAGTGGATAGGTGGTATTGTCGATAGTAATTTCTCCACCACCTATTCTATTTGCAAAGCGTCCAAGTGCCGCACCCATCACTTTTATACCTTTAAAATTGATGTAACTATCAATATTTGAGTAGCCAAGCGTTATATCGTCAAATTTTCCATCTCTGTCGGCTGTCCATAGCGACACAATACGTGCCCCAAAATTTGTAATTTGAGCAGTAGTGCCACTACTATTTTTTAGGGTGTAGATAGATATATTTTTACCATCTACAACCGTGTCAAAATTGGTTTTTGGGTAGATTACTATATCGCTAACCTGCTTAGGCTCAGCACAACTAAAGATAGAAGCTGCGAAAAGTGTTATTGTTGCTAAAGAACTGATTTTCATAAATAATAGAGGGAAGTAAATATAAATTATAAATTATTAATTATTAATTATTAATTATTAACAATTTATAATTATCATTATTTTCTATTTTCGAGCACTACAAAATCGTTGGCTACAAGATATTCGAAGAATTTCATAATGTTGTTAATATCACAATCTTTACCCGTTTGGAAATCCGACATTTTTTTGATATCCCAAATAGAGTTCAATCCATTTGCACCAAGTCCTGCAACCTCACCAGCACTAAAATCTTTTATCATCTCTTTCTCCTCTTTGCTCATTCCGCTCTCCAAAGTACGAATTGTGCCATACTCCATTTCAAAAACTTTGGATGTAGCACGAGGATAGATTTTATCGTAAGCAAGTAGCTCTTTAGATGGTTTTAAAGCTTTTGTATCTACTGCACCAAAAGTTGCAGCATAGTCAGTAGCTGCTTTAATCATCTCAATTTCGTTATTTTCTACACTTTTTGACTGTGCAGCGATAAAGTTGCTCAACTTTTCCGACTCTGGAGCTAGCTCTTGAACCGAAAGTAGCGTATTTTTCTCATGTTGCACTACTGCATTAATATCGCTAATAGCTCTATTTAAAATGCGGTTTACCTCTGCTCCATTTGCCAAAGAATCGGCAATTTCGCTAATAACTTTACCACGATAGTAGCCCAAACGTGTTGCTCCAAGTGCTCCCACCTCTGAGGCGATGCGAAGTGCCTCTTTTTCGTCAGCATTTGCCACTGTATAGGCAGCAGTTGCAGCAATTACAATAGCACGTTTCATCTGTGTAGGGTCTATTTCCGATGGTCTATCACCAGAGGTGTGGTAGTTGTTGTCAGGCCATGTAATCATAAGCACTGATGGCACACCTACGTTCCAATCGTTAAATACTTGGTGGTCAGAACCGCCTGTAAACGACTCGATAAGGTATAAGAATGGATCGTCGCTACCCGATGGCGCAACAACTTTTTTCATATTATCATGCTTAGAATCACTTCCAAATAGACCGCTTTCACACATATAACGATATAGGTTCTCCGAAACATCGTTGATGTAGTGAGGATTTGCAAAAGTTGTACGAGAAAGGGTGTAGAACGAATTATTGTCGGCAAGATTTACCCCAACCATATCTAAGTTGATATTACAAAGCGCATTATCTGTAATCTCTTTATTTTTATTAGCCCAAGGAATAGATGCTGTAAACTCATCACCCCAAACAAAGTGTATAGAGCGTTTTGGACGAGGCAAATCGCCTCTGTCGATAAGAGTTTTCAACATTCTTGCAACCTCCATTAGTGCAGCACTACCTGAAGCGTTGTCGTTAGCACCAAGTTTTGTGTAACCCTCTATTAAGTGAGCAAAAAGCGTTACACTCTCTTTTGTGTTGTCTGTACCGTCGATTGTAACCCATGGAGCCTCTACATTAAAACTCTCATTTGCTACTTTTACATCGGCTTTAACCTCTATTTTCTCTCCACGTAGTAATCTATTTCTTAGCTCTTTACCCTCACGAGAGTTTACGAAGAAGCCAAATAGATTTTCGCTATAATCGCTTCCACGAGATATACCACTATTGTGAATTTGAAGAGGATGCTCTAGCGAACGAGGCTCTGAAATTGCCACAACACCCACTGCACCACACTCTTTTGCCACTTTAGCACCCAACATCATTGAGCCCTCAGTAACCACAATCTTGCCTGCAACATCGGCTCTCTCCATCTCCTCTTTAGAGCCTCTACCAACCCAAACTAGCTCGGCGGTAACATCTGCATTATTACTCCCTGGAGCAAGTAGAGTTGTCATATCGTTATAGTCGGCAATTTTTGTAAGGTTTGGTTTCACCTCCCAAAGCGAGCCACTAACGCCATCCCAAATTGTTAACTCTTTGTCGTAAGTATCTATTTTTACATTGTCAAAACCTAGCTCTTTCATCTTATCAGCAACATACTGTATCTCAAAAATTCGTGAGTTATACTCCTTTGAGGTTCTGTTTTTTTCGTAAGGGGCAATGTCGTAGATAAATCTTAGCGCACTCTCCCCAGAGCTTTCACCTACGATATGGTCGTAGTAATTTTCGTCGATAATAACGTGATGGTGTGGAGTGGTATATTGCGCACTTGCCACTAAAGTTGCTGAAAAAGCAACTAACGAAAGTATTATTTTTTTCATTGAAATAAATTATAGAGGGAACTTCTAAAATCTCTCAAAATACAGAATTTAGAACTCCCCTAGATTTAGGTTGTAAAGTTAAGTCAAATTTGCAATATTTGTAGGGCTACTCCTAATAAAAAATAGAGCAACATATAAGCCCTTACAAATGTAAAAAAAATTACAAAATTTAACAAATAAACTGTATAAAATAGTCAATAATCAAAGAAAGTTAGTAGTAAGTAGTGTAAAACAATTATTGCCATATTCTTAATAGCACTCTTGGAGCGATATTTTTCACTATTAAATCTCAATATAGAACCACTATATTTTCGATTCAATAGCAAAAAATCTCATCTCCAATAGCACTTTTAAAAATACACCAATAATTATTTTACCCTACTTAAATGGTTAATAAAGCCGATAAATATCGTTTTTACATCTCATGCAATAGCTACAACTTTAAAATACAAAATTTTGGTAATTTAGCTCAAATTATTTAAGTTTGTTCTTCTAAAGAGGAGTTCTAAATTCTGGATTTTGAGAGATTTTTTGTTTTAAGGCTTTAGATTTGGATTTTGTAAATAAAGGCTGTAGTGGCTCCTGCCGCCTTTATTTGCAAAATTCAAAGATGAAGCCTTAAAACAGAAAAGCTCCGAAATTCAGATTTTAGAAGTTCCATAAAGTTATAAGTAAAGTTCTAATATCTCTCAAAAAACAGAATTTAGAAATTCACTTTATACACATAAGAAATAAAATTTCAAACCTTTACTGGCATGATTACACACCTACTACTGCTTACATTAGGATTAACGATGATAATTCTAGGAGCTAATTTTTTAACCGATGGTGCTTCGCTTATAGCACGCAAATTTAAGGTCTCGGAGTTTATTATTGGTTTAACAATAGTGGCTATTGGAACCTCTGCTCCCGAACTTGTAGTGAGCATAACCTCCGCCCTTCAAGGCAGCACCGAGATGGCGGTTGGCAATGTAGTAGGCTCAAATATATTCAATACATTGGTTATATTGGGTATTGTGGCGATAATTCGTCCAATTCGTCTAAATCGTCAAAACAGTTTTGAAACCATCCCAACCACCATTATAACCTCCTCATTGCTTTTGGTATTCTCTCTTTCACTTTTCGGTGTTGATTTTATGCCCAAAACCATTACACGCTTTGAGGGTATTATACTACTTCTTGGCTATGGTTACTTTATGTTTAAAAGTGTATTCCAAAAGAGCGGAGAAAAGACTATTTCGGCTCATAGTGAAGCTCAAGAGGTTATCACCAACAAAAAAATGGCAATTTCAGTTGTTATGGTTCTAGCTGGATTAGCAGGTTTGATTTTTGGCGGCGATATGTTTTTAGAAAATGCAGCTATTGCAGCCGAAATGATGGGAATCAGCAAATATGTAATCTCTGTCACACTTATGGCTGGAGGTACATCTATGCCCGAACTAGTGTCGTGTGTCGTAGCAGCTCGTAAAGGCAAATCGCAAATGGCTTTAGGTAATGTGCTAGGCTCAAATATCGCCAATATCTTGTTGGTTTTAGGGGCTGCATCCACTATCAGCCCTCTTTCTCTCTCAGGCAGCTCATTTATAGATATCTCTCTTGTGGTGCTAGGCTCCTTTACCCTTTTGGTATCTATCTACACTTTTGGGAAACACAAAATAGATAGAATCGAAGGAGTTGTTATGATAGCTATCTATTTGGGCTATTTATTTTATCTTCTCGGTTAGATTTATCTGCGGATAGTATTATGCTAAATCACTGAATTTATGTTGTTTGCTAACAGCACAATGATAAAGAAAAAACTTAAATATAATTTTTTTTAAAAAACTATTTGAAATCTAATAATTTTTCATACCTTTGCCGATATTCTGAACAATACATTAAAAAATTGTTAAGAATTTTACAAAATTATTACGAAAAACAAACTATTCTATTAGTAATTGTAATTTATCTAAAGTTATGAATGTAGCTAAGTTAATGGCCGAGCTGGAGAAGAAACATCCAGGTGAAAGTGAATACCTACAGGCGGTTCATGAGGTTTTAATCTCAATTGAGGAGGTGTATAATATGCACCCAGAATTTATTGCAAACAAAATTGCAGAGAGAATTGTAGAACCTGACAGAATTTTTACGTTTAAAGTGGCGTGGCTAGACGATAATGGAGAGGTTCAAGTAAACCTTGGTTATCGTGTACAGTTCAACAACGCTATTGGTCCATATAAAGGGGGGCTTCGTTTTCACCCTTCAGTAACTCTAAGTACATTAAAGTTTTTAGGCTTTGAGCAAACTTTCAAAAACGCTTTAACTACGCTTCCTATGGGAGGTGGCAAGGGCGGTTCTGATTTTAACCCAAAAGGAAAATCGGATAGTGAAGTAATGCGTTTTTGTCAAGCATTTATGTTAGAGCTTTGGAAATATATCGGTCCTCAAACCGATGTTCCTGCTGGTGATATTGGCGTTGGCGGACGTGAGATAGGCTATCTTTATGGTATGTATCGCAAGTTAGCTCACGAGAATAGTGGAGTGTTAACAGGCAAAGGAATGACCTATGGTGGCTCACTAATTCGTCCAGAAGCGACAGGATTTGGCGGTATCTACTTTGTAAAACGTATGTTAGAGAATAGTGGTGACACCATTGAGGGCAAAACAGTTGCAATCTCAGGATTTGGCAATGTTGCTTGGGGTGCTGCAAAAAAGGCTACTGAGTTTGGAGCTAAAGTGGTTACAATCTCTGGTCCTGATGGCTATATTTACGATCCAGAGGGGCTTGATGAGCAAAAAATCGAATATATGTTAGATCTTCGTGCATCTAACAACGATGTTGTTGCACCTTATGCCGATGAGTTTCCATCTGCTACTTTCTTTGCTGGCAAACGCCCATGGGAAGTTAAAGTAGATATTGCACTTCCTTGTGCCATCCAAAATGAGTTAGGCGGCGAGGATGCTGTTAAACTTGTTGAAAATGGAGCAATTTGTATAGGTGAAATCTCAAATATGGGTTGTACTCCAGAGGCTATCGACACATTTTTAGCTGCAAAAGTGATGTATGGTCCTGGCAAAGCTGTAAATGCTGGTGGCGTTGCAACTTCTGGTTTAGAGATGACTCAAAACTCTATGAAACTTGGCTGGACAGCTAAAGAGGTAGACGAAAAACTTCACCAGATTATGATGTCTATTCACGACGCTTGCGTTGAGTTTGGAACAGAAGAAGATGGATATATTAACTACATGAAAGGTGCAAATATCGCTGGATTTATGAAGGTTGCACGCTCTATGGTTGAACAAGGGGTTATTTAGAGAATTTCCCTCACAATTTTTATATATAGTTTTTTTTTGCAGGCGTATTCGCAAAACCCTTTTTGCGGATACGCCTTTTTAAGCACGTAACTATTTGTAAATTAGCTTAATATTAGTTTTGTAAATGACCCTCTAAAAGTGATTTCATAATTTGAGGTATTTCGGTGTTATCTTTATGACCTGCAAAATTCTGAGCACCTGGACCAATTGCAAAAACTGGAACTGGGGAGCCTGTGTGGTTCATTGTTGTCCAACCTGCACCTGCTGAACCGCTTATCATACGATAGATAATTGTTGCTATTTCAGAGTTTGCTTTGCTATACATACCTGCTCTACCGCTAGTTTTTCTATGATTTTTTACTATTTCGCTATATTTATCTTCTAAAAAGTGCAGTTGCTCCTGAGAAAATTGATAATCTCCCGGAAGTGGAAGCTGATCAAAATCTTCAGCTTCACTTGCTATCACCTCAGCTGCATAGCTATCTATCGATGGTAAATTAGAATCTAATTTTGTCATGTAAAGATTGTAGCCTGTCTCATTATAACCATTAGCATATCCACCTGTTTCGTGGTCAGCTGTTACCAATATTAACGTTTCGTTAGGGTGCTTTCTATAAAACTCTAACGCAACTTCAACTGCTAAGTCTAGGTCGATAACCTCACCAATTGCAGCTCTAGTATCGTTAGAGTGGGCAGCCCAGTCAATCATACCACCCTCAGCCATCATAAAAAAGCCTTCTTCCTTGAAATTATTGTATAAGTATTCGGTTGCACTCTCTACTAAATCGGCAAGTTTTAAATCCTTATCGGTGCGGTCTACTTCATAAGCGAACGAACTTTGATTTGCATCAGCACGCTCTGTAACTACAATCTTAGAGCTACTAGCTGCTGCTTTCGATAGCTCATTTTTCCCTCTTAAAATTGTATATCCTGCCTCACTATAGGCATCAAATACGTTTTTATCAACATCTACACCTTTTGCTTTCTTTCCCTCTGAATCTTTAAAACCACTACCTCCAAAGTAATCAAAATTTGAGGTTACACCATCCATAGCAATTTCATAGTAGTTGTTGCGTGATTTGTTGTGAGCATAAAAAGCCGCTGGAGTGGCGTGGTCGATACTTACCGAGGTAAGAATTGCAACTCCCATGCCTCTCTCCTTTGCAGTAACTGCTACAGAGCTTAGTTTGTTCTCTAACGAAGAGTCTAAACCTATAACTCCTTGGTTTGTTTTTGTGCCACAAGCCAATGCTGTTCCTGCTGCCGCTGAATCAGTAATTCGACTATTGCTTGAGTAGGTATTGATAGCCCCCATTACTGGAAAGTATGAGAACGATACTGAATCAGGGTCTTTGTAATCGACACTCTTTTCAGCTGCAAGATAATGTTCGGTGCCATGCACAATATTTATACCCATTCCATCGCCAATAAAGTAGAATAGATATTTAGGTTTTTCCTCTTTTGCACACCCTGCTACTGAAAGCAAAAGTGCTCCGAGCACAGTAAATTTAAGAATTAATCTTTTCATCATGTTTTATATTTTTATGATGCAAATATAGAGTTTTAAATCTATTATAAAGTTAAAAAAAGGTTAATTTAACAAAAAGAAGATTAAAATACCCGAAATATACCCGATTATTGCAAGTGGAGTGAATTTTTTAAGGTAGTAGCCAAACGAAATTTTTTCGAGACCCATAACCGAAACACCTGTTGCTGAGCCTACTATCAAAATCGAGCCTCCTGTAACACAACAGAACGCCATAAGCGTCCAAAATTGACTATTTACAACAAAATTCGAGAGCAAACCCTCTGCTCCAGCTGCTTGAAGCGGATACATACCTATCGCACTTGCTACTAATGCAACATTATCCAAAAATGACGAACATACACCTAAAATAATAGAGATAATTCGAGGGTCGTCTACAACCTTATTTAGGTAGTCGGCTGCGATTGTTAGCTCACCAGCGGTGTTAAGAGCCGCTACCGACATCAATATACCGAAAAAGAACATTATCGACGACATATCTATCTTTGGAAGCAAACGACTGACATCACGGCGCATATCAGCATCTACTCTTTTCATATTTTTGTAGAGTAAATCGGTGTAAATCCAAAGAAGTGCCACACCAAACATCACACCCATAAAAGGTGGAAGCCCCGTAAACTCATTAAATAGCGGAACAAGCGCAAGCGATGCTACACCCATAGCTAAAATAGTGTTACGAACCCTGCGAGGGAGCATCGAAACGATTAAATCTTTCTCTGTTGTAGTCAGCTCCTCGAAAGTCTCACCTTTTTTGAAGTAAAACATTGAGATTGTGACAGGAATAGCCATACAAAATAGCGATGGAATAAAGAGGTGTGAGATTTGGTGTGCAGGTGAAAGATTGCCACTAGTCCATAGTAGAATTGTGGTAACATCACCAATTGGCGACCATGAGCCTCCAGCATTTGCTGCAATTATAACCATCGAGCAAAATACAATTCTATCGTCTCTATTTAAAATAAATTTACGAAGTATTGCAACCATTAAAATAGCTGTTGCCATATCATTTAGAAGTGCTGACATAAAGAAAGTGATGGTGCAAATTAGTGCCATCATAGTTCGCTTATTACGAGTTGTAATTTTGTCGGTGATAATTCTAAATCCTCCATGCGAGTCGACAATTTCGATTATCAACATCGAGCCAATAATAAAGAAAAGCGTAGTTGCTACATCTCCAAGATGTTGAATTAGAGCAAATTTAGATAGAAATGCAAAATATATATCTATTTTTGAGTTATGTTCTATTTTTAACCTTTCAAAGAGTGTATTAAATTCCTCGCTATAGCCAGCACCCAAAATTGAGTCGGCACCGATAAATAACATTGCCCAAAGAATAACGGCAGAGGTGATAACAATTGCCGCCTTATTAATATGCAGCTTCTCCTCAAAGGCTACACATAGTGTTGCAATCAAAAATATGATTGGCATTAGAATAAAGTAAACCATAATCTATCAGATATTTTATATTTTTTAAAATTTCTCTAAAAAAAGAGGGATTTAGCACAATTAATTAGCATAATTAACATGGCTTCATCCCCTCTAGGGAAATTCTAAAGCCCATATAAGCTAGATTTTAGACGTTCCCTACATATATGAAAAAGCTAGAAAACGGTTTAATCGCTCTCTAGCTTATTGTATTAATATTATTTTAAGATAATTTCGTTTGAACCAATCATATATCCATCCATATAGACCTCTACGTTGTAAGTTCCATCCGAAATCTCTCGTTTGTAGTGAATACCTACAGCAAGGTCATCGTTTTGGTAATCAACCTCACGCATTGCAGTGGCTTGAATCTTCTCGCCCTCAAACTCAAATAGCTGACTATCATTGTCGGTAAGAGTTGCCCCCGAACCATCTTTAATGATTACATAAACTTTCCTTTCACCAGGAACAGTCATTGCATTTGCTCCAAGTATACAATCCATTCTTAGCATTGTAGCACGAGAGGCACGAGATACATCCTTACCTCTACTATTTAGAGGAAGAAGCGAAATTTCTCTAGCCTTAACAACAGCACCAGAGCGGATTTTAGATTGAAGCTCTTCGCTCTTCTCCTCTGCCATCTCTGCTCTTAGGCGTGAAGAAGAAATCTCCTTACGGAAAGTAACATTCTCTTGCGACAGCTTGGTATTAAGGGTGTTAAGAGAGTCGATTTGTCGAACATAACCTTTCATTACTGTACGCAATGTTCCTAGCTCACTCTCATATTTTTTTATTTTTGCATAACTCCACTGACGTTCGCTATTTAAGCGGCTCATTAAAGAGTCGGCTCTTAAACGCTCTGCAATCATATTTTGATTTAAGGTGTCGTTTTCAAATTTAATATCATCAAAATCAATGATTAAATCAGATAATCTATTTTTTAGAGTATCTCTTTCGACAGATAGCTCCTCTTGTGATGCTCTTAGCATCGATGTTTGTCTAAAATACTGAACACCAAGCACTATAAGCAGCACCACTAATACACCTAGAACGATACGATAACCATTTACATTGCTACCACTACCACCTTCGTTTTCGTATTCGTAATCGTCATTATATTCCTCACTCATAATCTTACCTATTAATTAGTTATTATTAATTTAATTATATTTTTTTAGCACAGCTACAAAGTTAATAATTTTGATTAAAAAACAAAAAAAATATATTATAATTTAATATTTGTTATCTATCTCTAAAACAAACTTTTTTGTGGTTTCTGCAATATTTTCACTCCGAGAGATTGCTCCAGATACTGCAACACCATAAACACCCTGAGCAATAAGAGGTTTTATATCCTCTAAAGTTATTCCACCAACTGCAACGATTTTAAACTCTGTAGCCGACTCTTTTAACAACTTTTCATAGCCATTCAAGCCAATTACGGGGCTTAAAAGTTTTTTGGTTGTTGTATATCGCAATGGACCAACACCAATGTAATCTATTTCACTGCCAATGAGCGAAATTATATCATCAGTAGTGTTACAAGTGCGCCCAACAATCTTATCGCTTCCCAAAATTGAGCGAGCATACTCTGTCGAGCTATCGCTTTTGCCTAGATGTACACCGTCAGCATCAACTATTTTACACACCTCTACACTATCGTTGATTATTAGCTTTGCTCCAGAGCTATGGCAAATGTCTTTAGCAACTTTTGCCACCTCTATAATATCACTCTCTGTGCTCTCTTTCATTCTGAGTTGCACTAATTTGCATCCCCCGTCAACAACAGCTCTAACCTCATTTAAAATAGCCTCTTTTTCGCTAGATTGAGTTATATATTGAAGTTTTTCAACCTTTCCCATTTTTCTAAAATTTTATCAAAATTTTTAATTGTCTGCTCTACATCCAGTTTATCGTCTTTAATACTCCATACCGCTCCAATCAGAGCAATAGAATAAAAATCAGATAGATAGCCCAAATTTTGTAATGAAATACCTCCTAGAGCAACCGCCTTTCTCGATTTTTCTAAAAATTGCAATAATTCGCTCGTTTCAAATCCACTTTTATACCCTTTTTTCGATATGCTATCAAAAATTGGACTTAAAAAATAGTAGTCAAAATCCTCTTTTTCCACCTCTTTAGCTTCTTTAAAAGAGTGCAAAGAGCAGCTAAATCTAAGATTTTGATTGGTATTGGTGGTTTTTAGCGTTGTTAGAGCATCTAAAAGCTCATTATATCGAATATGGCACCCTCCAAGAGCAAATTTTAGTGCTAACGGTAGATTATAGTGAATCGAAATATTTTCTCGTTTAGTCGATTGGCTTATACCCTCTAAATATAACGAAAGTTCACTACGGTCCATTTTTGGTTTCCGAATATGGAGGAGCGAGCCACTATTTGTGATATGTTCTATTACTTTGTGCTCACCAAAGTAGCTTTTTTCGGGTGTAATAACGATAATTCCATTAAATTCTACAGCCAAACTAACCTCCATGAGTGGCACCAATAATTGTGATTTCATCGCCCTCTTGCAGCACTGTTTCAGTGTGTTTCGGACGTGGTATAATCGACTTTCCCACTGCTATAGCATAACCTCCATCACCAATATTTAGCTCTATAATAAGCTCTGAGAGCAATTTGCCACTGAATATATGGTCTTGACTATTTATTTTAATATTCATAGTTTTAGAATACAAATTAATATGTAAAAATTTATTCACATCTATTACAAATTGTCAATTTCTGCAATAGACAACCCTGTAGTCTTAGATATAATTTCTACCGTTAACCCACTTGATTTCATTGTTATAGCGATTGCCAGTACTGCCTCTTTCTTGCCTTCTTCTCGTCCTTCTTCTCGTCCTTCTTCTCGTCCTTCTTCTCGTCCTTCTTCTCGTCCTTCTTCTCGTCCTTCTGCTAATCCTTGTGCTAATCCTTGTGCACGTCCTTCTGCTAAACCATTTTCATGTGCTTCATCAAAAAGTGTGCGTTCTACGCTAATCATATCCCAAAATTTATCATACGCATAGCGTTCACTATCCGAGAGCGAAGCCTCTTCAATTGTATCTACTGCCTTTTTCAACTCTGGTACACTCAACAACTCCTCTGGTACATCTCTAGTCTTTTCACCTATTTCAGTCAAAAAGCGCAACCAAAGTACCTGCATTTTTTTGTCATTATAAAACGATGGGTTAAACTTTGGCAACTCTATAAAGATAAACTGCAAACCCTCAATCACCTTTTCAGTGTGCTGAAGATGGACAATACGGTAGTGATGATAGTAACCATCAAGTTCTGGTTCTATTGTGGTATTAATCAAATTTAAAGAGTAAACAGGCTTTAATTCTCCATATTGATACCCCTTATCAGCTTGACGAACATACGCTTTTGAAGCATTAAAAACAACTCGACTATAAAATTCTCTCGACCATGCAAACTGCATCTCTACAAGAAATTGACGACCGTTTTTATCAATACAGTTAACATCAACAACACTATTTTTGTACTTTGGACTCTCTGGGATTAGCTCCGAGGTTTGATATTCAATCTCCTCTATTAGCTCATCTTCATTAAGAGGTAACATAGCATTTAAAAAGCTCTTTACTATATCTTTATGCTGACCGAACACTTTCTTAAAGGTTAAATCGGCTCTAGGATCTAAATATTTCATAACTCTTTGAATTTTTTGAGTTTTA
>JAWXTR010000025.1:0-30028 GCA_044433365.1 Rikenellaceae bacterium | reverse complement strand
GATTTACTGAGGAATTGCTGAGTATTGCTGGGGAAAACTGAGTAGTTGCTGAGTTGTTACTGGGTAATTTCTGAGTATTGCTGGGGAATTGCTGAGTTGTTACTGGGTAATTGCTGAGTTGTTACTGAGTATTTCTGAGTATTTACTGAGTAAAACTGAGAAAAGCCAAGAAAAACAAAATCTTTCTTGGCTATTCTCTATTCTCTATTCTCTATTCTCTATTCTCTATTCTCTATTCTCTATTCTCTATTCTCTATTCTCTATTCTCTAATCTCTAATCTCTAACCTCTTTACTAATCTCTCCAGATTTTAGTCTGCTTTCATAGTCAGAAAGCTCCTTTTTCATATCTTTCCGAAGTAGAAGTATGCCGAAAAGGTTAGGAATAGCCATAAATGCTACGGTAACACTCGAAAATATCCAAAGCAGAGTTGTATCTAAGAACGCACCGAAGAAAAAGGCTATAATATAGAGTACTCTAAATGGTGTGACATATTTACTACCGAAAAGGTATGTAACAGCTCTATCGCCGTAGTAAGACCATGCTATTGCTGTTGAAAAAGCAAATAGTAGCAAACATATAGGGATTATATAGCTCCCAAATCCACCTAAGACACCTTTACCAAAGGCTAAAGTGGTAAGTGGTGCTGAGTGTAACAGTGATTTTCCTGTAAAGCTATATTTTTCATTGTTTACAACTCCATTAACTACATTTATATTGCCATTAAATGGCTCTCCCTTGTCGGTAACCACAACATTTGAAGCAATAGAACGAGCATGCAATAACGTAATATCGCTATTTGTAATTTGTCCGTCGACAACATTTAAAGACCCATTATAACTATTCACTCCGCTACTCTTATCACCTTTTAAATAGAGTGAAAGCGACTCAACATTTTCTTTATTAGAGTCTACATATACGTTTTCAACAATTTTTAAATCGGCATATTGGAAAGTATTATCATGTTTTTCACTCCAAACACCAGAACTTAACAATACGATAGCTGTAAAGAAACATACTATAATAGTATCAATAAAAGGTTCTAAGATAGATACCAAACCCTCCGATACTGGTTCTTCGGTACGTGCAGCAGCATGAGCAATCGGTGCTGAACCCTGTCCAGCTTCATTTGAGAATAGACCACGATTTACACCTCTATTAAATGCCAACGTAAAGCCTGCTCCAAGAAATCCTCCAACTGCACTAGTGCCATTAAACACATCAGAGAAGATAGAGGTAACTGATGGAACTACAGAATCAATATTTGATACTAAAACACTAATGGCTCCTGCAAAATAGAGTAACGTCATAATCGGAACAAGATTCTCGGTAACTTTGGCGATACGCTTAATACCTCCTAAAATCACAAGCGAAAGCAAAGCTGCAAGAATTACACCCATTATAATTTTGTCAACCCCGAAAGTTGCCTCAAAAGAGTTTGCGATACTATTAATCTGAGGGAAATTACCAGTACCGAAAGCTGAAAATATTGTAGCGATAGCAAAAAGTGCAGCTAATGGCTTCATTTTCAAACGATTTTTCATATAGTACATAGGACCCCCAGCAATCGTACCATCCTGAGCAACCTCACGATAACGATGCGAGAGTGTAACCTCGACTAGTTTGGTGGTCATACCCAGAAAAGCAGTCATCAACATCCAAAAAACTGCCGATGGACCACCAAGATGAATAGCAAGTGCGACACCTGCTATATTTCCTGTACCTACAGTACCTGAAAGTGCAGTGGTTAGCGCACCAAAATGGGATGTATCACCCTTATCGTCTTTTTTATCAAATTTGCCTCGTACAATATCAATAGCATGACGAAAAAAACGAATTTGCGGAAATTTTAGGTAGATTGTAAAGAAGATACCTGTTCCTAAAAGGAAAAAAACAAACCATGTACTACTTCCCAAAAAAGAGTCGAGAAGAGTAAGAAAATCGCTAACTTGCTGCATAAAATTTAAATTAAATAATTATCCCAGTAATTAAAAGAGGTTCTAAGAATCAGTTTAGAAGCTCATTAAATGCAAAGTTATAATTTTTAAGAAGAAAATTAGTCTATATATTCCTTAAAAAATGTAAAATCTGGGTTACAGCTACAGATATCTTAAAATATAAGCAGATGGGTATAAAATATTAATTAATTAGAGCAATTAATATGAAATTATGAAATTAAGTCTTAAAACAAAAAAATCAAACAACTGCCATAAGATTGGCAGTTATTTGATTTAACTTCTATATTCGACTAATTTATACTTTAAAAAAAGCAAAAAAATTAGCAACCTTTACAAACATCACTAAGTTGAGCGAAAAGCTCGTCGACTTTGTCCATGATTTCACGACGAAGTGAAGCGTAATGTTTTTTAACTAGGTGTTTGTTTTTCTTCTCAGCAGGATGATTTGCTTTATCGATAAAACTGTTGCGAGCATTAATTGCATCTTCAACGATTGTTAGAATTTCCTCTTTTGGTTTGTCGCCAATCACCATACAGGTGTAGCAATCAGAAACTACTGCACTTATTAAGTAGTCGATATCTCTTTTTAATACTCTAAGACTTTTTGCCATCTCTTTTTATTATAATTAAGTTAAACAATATTAGGAGATTTATGATACTCCCTTTTGCTCTGTTACAAAGATATGTTTTTATTATTTAAAAAACAACTTTTAACTATTTTTTTCTATAGAACTACTCGAAACGTTAGTTTTTTTCTCAATTTTTTTACGTCTAGTTGTCAATTTTTCTAACGAATTTTTCGAGGCACGCTGCTCAGCAGCTTTTTTAGAATCACCAATTCCGTAACATGAAACTCGCCCAATAGTGATTTCACACTGAAAAGCAGGGTGTCCATCTTCGGAAAACATTGTGCTTTGCGTTGTCGAAATATTTGCCTTTACCTTGTTTTTTTGACACCACTCTATCAATCTACTTTTAAAATCTACTTCGATTTCATTTATTGTATCAAGGTCGATAAAGCGGGAAAAAATATTGTTTATCAATAGTCTATTTGCAAAATCATACCCCTTATCAAGATAAATTGCCCCTACAATCGCCTCAAAAGCATCACCAGCCATATTTTTGTTTGTTGCCGACATATTTGGCTGCGCTATAATGTGGTGTGAAAGACCTATTTGCTCGGAAATGTTGTTTAAAGAAGCTCTCGATACTATTTTTGAGCGAAGCTGCGTAAGTACACCCTCGTCCTCCTCTGGAAACTCAATATATACCATATCCGAAACAACTGTCTCTATTACAGCATCACCCAGAAACTCTAATCTCTCATTATTTATCACCTGTCCATCACCCAATTTTATTGATGCAGATTTGTGAATAAATGCAAGTTTGTAAAGCTCAATATTTGCCGCTCGTATTCCGAAAAGCTGATAAATAATCTTATAAAAGTGGCGATTTTCGCTAAAATACCGCCCATATAGATATGAAAAAAAATCTGTCACTGTTTTAAATTTTAGTAATGAAAAAGACACTCCTACTTTAAAACAGGAGTGCCTTTTAATCTATCTTAATCTTTTCTATACATCGCTCTCTAATTGAGTGATTTTTTTAAATTATAGGTGTATTCTAATAATCGAAATTATTCAATTTTTAGAGTATTCCTATAGTTCAATTTTTATTCTTCGTATTTTTTTAATAACACAGAAGAGTTGTGACCACCAAAACCAAAAGTATTGCTTAGAGCATAACGAACCTCACGCTTTTGCGCTGTACCTAAAGTAAGATTTAGGCGAGAATCAATATTTTCATCTAAGTTCTCAACATTGATAGTTGGAGGAATAACACCTTTTGTGATTGCCATAACACAAGCTAATGCTTCGATAGCAGCAGCTGCACCAAGAAGGTGACCAGTCATAGATTTTGTAGAGCTGATATTCATATCATAAGCATGCTCACCAAAAGCTGCTTGAATACCTTTAATCTCAGCAATATCGCCTACAGGAGTTGAAGTTCCGTGAGTGTTGACATAGTCTACATCATTTGGAGAAATTCCTGCATCTTCGATGGCATTTAACATCGATTTTGCCGCACCACGACCCTCTGGATGTGGGGCAGTAAGGTGATAAGCATCTGCTCCCATACCTCCTCCGACAACTTCACAATATATTTTTGCACCACGTGCTTTTGCGTGCTCAAGCTCTTCTAGTACAAATGCACCAGCACCCTCACCAATTACAAATCCGTCACGATCTTTATCAAAAGGACGAGATGCAGTTTGAGGATCATCATTACGAGTAGAAAGAGCCATCATTGAACTAAATCCGCCAACACCAGCTTCGATAATTGCCGCTTCCGAACCACCTGTTACAATAACGTCTGCCTTACCGATACGGATATAAGTAAGTGCATCAATCATCGCATGGTTTGATGAAGCACAAGCCGAAACAGTTGCGTAGTTTGGACCACGTAGACCATATTTCATAGAAATTTGACCTGCTGCAATATCAGAAATCATTTTGGGAATGAAAAATGGACTAAAACGAGGTGTGCCATTTCCTGTAGCGAATGATTTATTCTCCTCTTGGAATGTGATAATACCACCAATACCTGAAGCCCAGATAACACCAGCACGATCTAAATCGATACTCTCTAAATCGAGAGTAGAATCGGTCATAGCTTGAGCAGCCGCTACAAGAGCATATTGAGTAAATAGGTCATATTTTTTAACCTCTTTGCGATCAAAATGGTCATTGGCGTTGTAACCCTTTACTTCACAAGCAACCTTTGTTTTAAAATTAGATGCGTCAAATTTTGTAATATTGGTAGCACCGCTCACCCCATTTTCCAGATTATTGAAATACTCCTCAATATTATTTCCTAAGGGATTAATAGTACCCAATCCAGTAATTACAACTCTTTTAAATTCCATAACACTTGCTTAATTTATTCGACTATAGTCTGCTTTATAAAGATATTAGGGTGTTTTTAAATTGGGGTTTAAAACCTCTACAATAAATATTTTTTAGATACTACAACATTACAATTGTCTATAACATCTACAAAAATTTACCTTTATAAAAACATCCACAAATTATATAAGGGGAGTTAGCGGTTATCCCATTTTTGACAACCGTAAACTACCCCTTAAAATAGGTTAATTTAGTTTTTTTTGCTTTCGATGTAGCTAACTGCATCACCTACAGTAGTAATTTTTTCAGAATCTTCGTCTGGGATTTGGATATCAAATACCTTTTCGAATTCCATGATTAATTCTACTGTGTCTAGTGAATCAGCACCTAAATCGTTTGTGAAGTTAGCCTCTGCTACAACTTCTGATTCTGAAACACCTAGTTTCTCTACGATGATTTCTACAACTTTAGAAGAAATTTCTGACATAATTGTAATATTTTTAAGTTTTAATAATGTGTTACATTTTCTTTTTTACCACCACACTTTAAATCTACATATCAATAGAATAGATATTAAAAAACTAGCAGTAGTAGTAACAAATTTTTGCAAAGTTAAGTTTTTTTACCTTAACTTTGTCAAAAATAAACAACTTTTTTTATCAAAAAAATACAAAAATTTACATAAATCACTGATTATGAATAATATAGCAATTTTCGCATCGGGCAGTGGAACTAACGCTGAAAACCTAATTTTGCACTTTAAGGGGTCGAAAACCGCAAAAGTGCAGATTTTATTGTCAAATAAAACCGATGCTTTTGCTATCGAAAGAGCTAGAAGAAATGGAGTTGCTTCATTGACCTTTTCGCCCTCTGAATTTCGACAAACTTCTCTTGTTATGGATGCTTTGGAGCGTTACGAAATAGATGTTATCTGTTTGGCAGGCTTTCTACTTCTTCTACCTGCGGAGCTAGTAAAAAAATATGAGGGTCGTATTGTAAATATCCACCCTTCTCTGCTTCCATCTTATGGTGGCAAGGGGATGTACGGCGATAATGTTCATAAAGCTGTAGTTGCGGCACGAGAGAGCGAAACTGGAATTACCATTCACCACGTAAATGAAAAGTTTGATGATGGCGATTTTATTTTTCAAGCAAAATGTATTGTTGAGCCTACCGACGACTATAAAACCGTGGCGCAAAAGGTGCAACAACTCGAAAAAGAGCACTTTCCAAAAGTTGTTGAAAGATTTATTGAAGATTTATAATTTATGTTAAAATTCGAATTTACAGTTTTGGGGTCTCTTGCAGCAATGCCCGATACTGAGCGTCATCAATCCTCTCATATATTAAATATGAATGAGCAATATTATCTGATTGATTGTGGTGAGGGGGTGCAGCGACAGATGCGACGTTATCGCTTTTCTCTTCAAAAAATCAATCAAATATTTGTTACCCACCTCCATGGCGACCACTTCTACGGTCTTTTTGGAGTTATCTCTACCCTCTCACTGCTTGGACGTAAAGCTCCATTAAAAATATATGCACCAGCACCGCTCCAGAGAGCTGTCGAAAACCATATCAATATTTTTGAACCAAATTTAGGGTATACTGTAGAGTGTATTGAGGTGGATTGCAGTGAGAGCCAAAAAGTTATGGAAAATAAAGTTATGGAGGTATGGAGCGTTCCTCTGCTTCATAAAATTCCAACTGTAGGCTATCTTTTTAAAGAAAAAACACCTCGTCGAAATATAAAACCTGAATATATAGAGCACTACAACCTCGACCATCTTGAAATTAATCGTTTGAAAGATGGCAAAGATGTAGTTTTGGATAGTGGAGAGTTAGTCAGTTTTGAAAAGGTAACACGTATTCCTTACACCCCTCGAATGTTTGCCTACCTATCCGACACTTCGCCCTCAAAAGCTGCTGCTGAGCTAATAAAAGGGGCAAATTTGCTCTATCACGAGTCGACATTCTTGGAAAAAGACAAACCAATAGCTATGGCAACTGGTCATAGCACGACAAAAGATGCTGCATATATAGCCACTATGGCAAAAGTTAAACAGCTCATACTTGGTCACTTTTCCCTGCGATATAAGGGTGGAATTGAGCCATTTAAGAAAGAGGGACAAAAATATTTTCCAAACTGTTTGATTGCTAAGGAGGGGCAAAGTTACAAAGTTTATTAAAGGGAATTTCTAAAATTTATCATTACAAAATGGATATACAGATAAAATGCGACAAAGAACTGCTCGACACACTTGTGGAGCGATATAACATAGAAGAGTTTATTAAAGACGACCCAATATCAATACCTCACCGATATGAAAAACGAGAAGATATTGAGATTGCTGGTTTTTTAGCCTCTACAATAGCGTGGGGCAACCGAAAATCTATCGTCAAAAATGGTCTGCGGATGGCACAACTCTTAGACGATGAGCCATATCGTTTTATAATGGATAGTAGCGAATATGAGATGCAGCACCTTTTGGATTTTGTACATCGCACCTTTAATGGTGGCGATTTTGTATATTTTATTCGCTCACTTCAAAATATATATAAAAATCATGGTGGAATAGGCGTTTTTTTTGAGGAGGATTTTAAAAAATATGGCGATATGCGTATCACTTTAGCAAACTTTCACAAGCTATTTTTTGAACTTGAACATGAGCAGAGAGTGCGCAAACATCTCTCGTCAATAGAGAGAGGAGCTGCTTGCAAAAGGCTTAATATGTATATTAAATGGATGGTTAGAAAAGATGAAAACGGTGTAGATTTTGGAATTTGGGATATACCCTCGTCGGCGTTATATCTTCCTCTCGATGTTCATACAGGAAATATCGGAAGACAGCTCGGATTGTTAACCAGAAAACAAAACGATTGGAAAGCAGTAGAGGAGATTACTGCTTCGCTTCGAGAATTTGATGCTAACGACCCTGTAAAATATGATTATGCGCTTTTTGGAGCAGGGGTTAATGGGGCAATTCGTAATTCATAATTCGTAATTCGTAATTCATAATGATTTGCTTCGCAGTAGAGACGATAGGTCTATCGTCTCTTATCAAACAACGATAGGTCTATCGTCTGTAATCAAACAAAGTAATTTTCATTAATTTAACATTTATGAAAGAAAATATTTTTAAATTCAAACAGTTTGAAGTGCGCCAAAGCAGTAGCGCAATGAAAGTTGGCACAGATGGTGTACTACTTGGAGCATGGGCTGCTAAAGATACTCTTAAAGGGATATCAGATGGTTGTTTATCATTAGACAGCAATATAAACATACTAGATATTGGATCAGGAACGGGACTAATATCGCTTATTATGGCACAAAACCTTAAACATGCTATTATTAAGGCTGTAGAGGTGGATATCGAGGCTGCAAATGAGTCAAAATATAATTTTGAAAAGAGCGACTGGACTGAGAGATTGAGCATAGAGATGTCAAAAATTCAAAATTTCACCGAAAATAGCGAAAACCATAAAAAATTTGAGATTATAATCTCAAATCCACCCTATTTTATCGATTCTCTAAAAAACAGCGAACAATCGAAGTTAATAGCACGACACACAGAGCTTCTACCTTATGAAGAGTTGGCGCAAAGTGTCGAGAAACTGCTCAGTGACGATGGAAATTTCTATTTGATTTTGCCTTATGAAGAGTCGAGTATATTTGTTGTAAATGCAGCAAGCTTTGGGCTATATCTTCGTAAGAGAGTGGATGTTTACGGCTCTACAACCACCAAAATCAAACGCTCTATGATGATGTTTAAACGAGAAAAAGGCGATACTCAATCTTCGCAAATCGCAATTCGACAAGGCGACGGATTTACTCAAAAATATATTGAACTTACAAAATCGCTATATCTTAAATTTTAAGGGGAGTTCTAATAATTGGTTTTATTCGATTTTTTATTTTGAGGTTTTAGATTTGGATTTTGCAAAATGTGGGCGTAGCGGTGCCTACGGTGCATTTTGTAAAATTCAAAGGTGAAGCCTCAAAATAAAAAAGCGTTAAAATCCAATTTTTAGAAGTTCCCTTAAAGTAAAATGCTATAATTTGATGTTTTTATAATGATATTTGATAAATTTTTAATATATTTGAAAAATTTATTATTTATTTTTATTGATTATGAAAAAATTAACCGCTATTTTAGCCTTATCACTCCTTACAACTGCCTCTTATAGCTCTTTTGCTCAGTCAAAATTTGCAGAGCAAGTGTCGAGCTATATTATTCCAATGACAGCTATTAAAGTGTCGATAACAGTTGAATCGGAGAGTGTAAAAGTGGGTCCTTATGCCCGTTTTGCACAACAATATTTAGGAGTTACCGCTCCACTTAACGACCGCACCACTCACCAAATTGTGGCAACTTCGATGGATAGCTATGATGAGGCTGATTTATCAAATATATATGTACTCAATGATACAAAATTTGTAAAATCGGAGGCTGTAACTGGTAGCCAACCTCAAAAAAGCGGAGTAGTCGAGTCGAATGATAGCTCGATAAGTAGTGAGCAGCTATTTACCGATTTAGGACTAAATCCAATAGTTTACAAATCTACCTCTTCGCTTGCTGGACGTATGTCGTCGACCGAAAAGAGCCTTGAAGAGATGGCTTCGGAGGCTGCAACGACAATATTTACACTTCGTCGTCGCCGTTTCGACCTAATCACTGGCGAGATGGGTGAGAATGTGTTTGGAGCAGGCATGGAGGCAGCTCTTAAAGAGATTGCACGCATAGAAGATGAATATTTGTCGCTATTTTTGGGAAAATCATCGAAAAGCTATAAAACCTACAGCTACGATGTAACGCCTGAAAAAGAGAAAAGTAGCTATATTTTGGCTCGTTTTTCACAACTTGGGGGTATTGTCGAACCTTCTGATTTGACTGGCGACCCACTAGTGCTTACTGTCACTGCTGAGGGTGTGGTAAAACCTCAACAACTGAGCGCAGATGCAGCAAAGAAAAAAACCGAAGCATCAGTTACATATAGAGTTGCCGATATGGCTAGTTGTAAACTATTTTTAGCAGAACAGCTTCTTGATAATGAGCGTATCGCAGTGCTTCAATATGGCATTACTGTAGAGAAATAGTACTATGATAAACTACAAAGGGAAATTAATAGACACAAAAGATAAGGTCGTAATGGCTATACTAAACGTTACGACCGACTCCTTTTACGATGGAGGGCGAAAACTCACTGCCGACCGATTAATCTCCTCGGCACGAGAGCAAATTTCTGCTGGTGCTACAATCCTCGATATTGGAGGTTGTTCGAGCCGACCAAATGCTATTAGAGTAAGCCTAGAAGAGGAACTCAGACAGGTTGAGTGGGCTTTAAACACTCTAAAAGAGGAGTTTAGCAGCGTTGTAGTATCGATTGACACCTACCGCCAAAAGGTTGCTGAAAGAGCCTTAGAAATTTGGGGAGAGGTGATTGTAAACGATATATCTTCGGGTGATGAAGATAGTCGGATGATAGATTTTGTGGCTGCAAACTCACTTCCTTATATTGCTATGCACTATATACTTAACGAAAATAGCGGTGAAGATTGCACAAAGCAGATTGTCCGATTTTTTTGCGAAAAATGCGAAGTTTTTGAGCGTAAAGGGATAAAGGATACAATATTGGATGTAGGTTTTGGCTTTGGCAAGAATCTGGAGCAAAATTTTGAGATAGTTAGCAATTTTGAACGTTTTAAGATTTTCGAACGCCCACTTTTAGTTGGACTTTCACGAAAATCGATGATATACCGCACTTTGGAGTGCACTCCAAACGAAGCATTGAATGGCACAACAGCCCTAAATGCTATTTTAGCTACAAAAGGAGCCGATATTTTTAGAGTTCACGACTCTAAGGAGGCTATGGAGGTGATAAAACTTACAAAATTACTGTAGTGAACTTCTAAAATCTGACTTTAAATTAAAAAAAATGGATATTTTTGCGCTTACATTGCTAGATGTTATTGATATAATGCTAGTTGCAATAGTTTTTTATCAATTATATATGCTTATTCGTGGTACTGCTGCGATATATATATTTGTGACTATTTCGGCAATTTATCTATTATGGGTGGTGACTAAAACGCTCGGGATGGAGCTTATTTCCAACCTTTTAGGAGAGGTTATTGGCGTTGGATTGATTGCGCTTGTGGTGGTTTTTCAACAAGAGATTCGTCAATTTTTACTTTTTGTCGGGAATAAATATTTCTCCATATTTTCCAACCGTTTTAAAAGTCAAACAGAAGATGTGGCATATATCGACGAAATTGTCACCTCAGTAGTTAATATGTCGGACTCACTTACAGGTGCGCTGATTGTATTTACAAGGAAAAACGGGCTAAATTCGGTTGTTACAAGTGGTGATATAATAGATGCACACACCTCTAATCGACTGATTGAGAATATTTTTTATAAAAACTCGCCTCTCCATGACGGAGCAATGGTAATAACAGGTGGGCGCATAAAGGCGGCACGCTGTCTGCTACCTACAAGTGAGAGAAGCGATATTCCTGCTTCAATGGGGATGCGCCATAGAGCTGCAATTGGCATTTCGGAGCATACCGACGCTGTTGTGGTGGTGGTTTCGGAGCAAACAGGACGTATATCTTATATTGAAAGCGGGGTTATATCACCCTCACTCAATGCACTTATGCTTCGTGAACGATTAACAAAAGCTTTAACTTAATTCATAATTTATAATTGCCGTGTTCGATTACAGACGATAGACCTATCGTCTCTACTGTACGGTAAATGATTTATAATTCGTAATGCATAATGCATAATTGCCGTTTCGGTTACAGACGATAGACCTATCGTCTCTACTGTGCGGTAAACAATAAACTCTCTGTAGAGACGTTGTGCACAACGTCTGTAACCGAACTCAGAAAAATTTATAATTCACAATTTATAATTAATAATTAAAAAACTCCCCTCTATGAAATTTAAGTTTTTACTGCTATTTGCAGCTACGACCCTTTTCTTTAAAGGTTACGCTTCACCAGTTGGAAGCGATTACGATGGACGTATTAAGGAGAAAGAGATTTTGACTCCTATGCCAGCTCCAACACCAAAAATCAATGGTGCTAAAATCTATGGTGCACGCCCAATGCGTGATTTTATCTACCGTATTCCTTGTCAAGGTACTCGACCTATAACATTTACTGTTAGCGGTTTACCTGAGGGAATGAGTGTGGATTCAAATGGTATTATTACAGGCAAAACCCCAGCAAAAGAGGGTGAATACAAGATGGTTATCACTGCAAAAAATAGCCATGGCTCGGTAACACGTGATTTTAGCCTTATCGTAGGCGATAAAATTGCGCTTACACCTCCAACAGGCTGGAATAGTTGGGGTGGTTATATGTTGTATGTAACCGATGATGTTATGCGCTCAGTTACCGACTTTTTTGTCGATAAAGGTTTGGCAGATGTGGGTTATCAATATCTAGGTATCGACGACTGCTGGATGAAAATCTCACAAGAGGAGTATGATGCACTTCCCGACAATATTGTAAACAAAAAACATGCTGGTTTTGACTACTCAAAAGTGACTGGTGAGCCTCGTGACATAGAGGGAAATATACTTCCAAACTCAACATTTCCAGATATGAAAGCCCTTACAGATTATATTCATAGTAAAGGTTTGAAAATGGGTATTTATAGCTCTCCAGGCGATCAAACATGTCAAAAAAGAGAGGGTTCTCGCTACTATGAGTCACTTGATGCAAAGCAATATGCTGCTTGGGGTATCGACCTTTTAAAATATGATATGTGTTCGGGTGGTGAGGTGTACAAAGCTATTCAACAAGAGCAACCAAACTATCGTCAGTTTAATTTCTGGCAACCTATGGCTTCGGCTATCAAAAATCAAAGTCGTGATATTGTCTTTAACCTTTGTCAATATGGAGCAGAAGATCCATGGCTTTGGGCACCTGAATTGGATATTCAATCGTGGCGTAGTACTGGTGACCTTAACCACAATGTTAAAAACTATTTTAACTCGGCTGTTACAATTGCCACCAAACTTCGTGACTACAACAAACCAGGTCAATGGAACGACCCAGATTTTATGTATATACACCATATCCGCAAGGCTGGAAGCATGGGCGAACCTAGCGTAGAGATTCCTCTAAACACAAATGAGCGTTATCAATATGCTACACTTTGGTCGATTGTTTGTGCGCCATATTTCTTCTCATGCGATATTGATGTTATCGACGAATTTACTATTCGACTTCTTAGCAATTCAACGCTTATGAACATCAATCAAGATGAATTAACCCACACAGCAGAGGTTGTAAGAGATGCCGACGATGAGGTTGTAATGGTTAAAAACCTAGCTGATGGAACCAAAGCAGTAGCAGTGTTTAACAAAGATGCTGAAAATGAAGCTAACATTCAAGTACTTTGGAGTGAGTTTGATAGCTGCTGCGAAAAAGAGGTTTACGACGCATGGAGAGAGAAATCAATTGGAACATTTAAAGGTGGAATTACCACAACTTTAAGTCCTAATGGTGTCGCTCTTTATATTGTTAAATAAAGTTTTTTTATTAAGGCGTATCCGCAAAACCCTTTTGCGAATACGCCTATTTTGGCGCGGTTACTTTGGTGCGGTTAGAGACGTTGGATTCAACGTTTCTACTTTGGTTCGGTTACAGACGTTGGACCCAACGTCTCTACGGGGTGTGTTATTGAACTCGGCAATTACGCATTATGAATTAACTAATAACGTTCGCTTTCGATACGCTGGTGGGCTTTTAATATTATGTCGTGTGTGTAATCAGAAAGTTCTTTCAGATTTTTAGACTTTATCGTTGCAGTATCGATAGGCTTTAATACGGTAAGTCGAAACTGTGTAGGCATCTTTAAAAATCCTCCGAAATAGTTGCTAACTAACCAAGTACCATCGATTACAATAGGTAAAATAGGCGTAGAGGTGCTTTTTGCTATAATAAATGCACCCTCCTTAAACTCATTTACTCGACCAGTTTTGGAGCGAGTACCCTCAGGAAAAATTGTAATTGAGAGCTTTTGAGCTGTAAAAGTTTTTGCCTTTTTAAGCATCATACGTGCACTGTGCATCCCACCTCGCTCAATTGGAATATCGCCACGAAACCAAAGTACGGAGCCGATTACAGGAATGCGAATAACCTCACGTTTGGCTACATATCGTAAATTAAGAGGAAGTGCAGCACCAATAAGCGGAATATCCATCATAGATTGGTGGTTTGGTGCAATAATATAGTTTTGATTTTTGTCAATATTCTCAATTCCATCGATTTTTATTCGCCAAAATGGACAGAGACGAATAATCATAAGGCAGAAAAAACGTGAAATATAGTGCATAGAGGTGCGTTTTTTGTCGAAAGGCACCACAAAAATATAGGTCAATATAAATAGTGGAAAGTATAGCACAAAAAAGATTCCAAGTGCAATGTAGTAACAAATTGTACCACAAAAACTTAGAGTCTTTGACCATCCCGAAATTTTACTCTCTTTCATTTTTAATGTTTTATAATTTACAATTCATAATTTATAATTATTATCATCTCTCCTATCTCGAAAAAATATCCTTTTCGCAGCCAATCCCAACCCAATTACCTTGCGCTTTCAATACCTGCTCTACAACATCTCTAACGCAACCCTCACCGCCACGAAAGTTTGAGATATATTTTGCAGCATCTTTCACCTCTACAGCTGCATCCGAAGGTGCGGTTGCTACTCCAGAGGCAATCATTGGTTCAATATCTGGAATATCGTCCCCCATAAAGAGGATTTGGTCTAATTCGAGATTATATTTTTCGGTAAACCCTTTTAAAGTGTGGAGTTTATCGCCACAACCCAGATGTATATCTTCGATTTTAAGGTTTGTAAATCTTGCCATCATTCCATCGCCCTTGCCACCCGATATTATTGCCACTTTATACCCCTTTTTTAGAGCTAAAGCAATGGCAAAACCATCTTTAGAGTTATATGAGCGTAGAGCCTCACCAGAGGGAAGCACTATAATACGTCCATCGGTTAACACTCCATCGCAATCAAATGCAAAGGCTTTAACTTTCAGAATATCCTCTTTAAAATTTGTCATTATAAATAGCTTTAGTAATTATTTGGTAAATCTCCTCCATCTCACTGCCATTATCGCCCTTACTATCTTCACCTTTACCCATATTTGCTATTAATTCTAGGTGTGAATTTATGGTAGAAATATCGCCTCTAGCTGCTGCACCGCTTTGTAGCAGCCTAACAGCTTTGTCGGTACGTTCAATTTTGGCAACACTCTCTTCCATTAAGGGGTAGAGCACTGAGCGGTCGATATCCACCCTTTGCAGGATAGTTTCGGCATAGTGAAACATGCGGTTTGTAAAATTATTTGCAAAAGTTGCAGCTAGATGCACCACTTTTAGTGTGTCGGCATCTATCTTCTCACCCCCTTTTGCAATAATATTTGCCAAAGTTATCAATTTTTTCTCGTTTTCTAAACTGTTAGCTTCAACAAAAATTGTAATCTTCTTAAAATCAGCTTCTACTCCATAAGTAAAAGTCTGGAGAGGATAAAAACGGGCAAAATTATCACCATTTTCTACTGCTATAGCACCAGAGGTGTGGGCAATAATTGCATTTGAATCAACAAATTCAGCCACTTTTTTTTGAACTTCGCACTGCACACTATCACTAACACAAACTATATATAAGTGGGCTTTTTTTAGCTTTTCGTAGCTTGAAATATGCTCTACTTCGACTCTACTTGCCAATTCTAAACCACGATGCGAACCCCTAGAGCAAATTTGAAGAAGATTAGTAGAGCTACTATTTTTTAGTGCAAAGGTTAAGGAGTAGGCAATATTTCCACTACCGATAATTACTACATCCATCTACAAATCTTTTATTAAAACGTCACGTTTAATGGTCAAATCCTCGACTATATCAAAGTTTTTAACATCGTCAATCTTGCTAGTGCCATAATTATCAACCCTATTAATCAACTCTCCAACAGTCAAAGTCGAAACATCTACGCCCATGGTGTAGTATGCTGTTTTTTGGCTTATTGTAGAATTTTCAAGGGTGTAAATAATATTTGCTTTACCCAAAGCATAGAGAATATCTCGAACAGCTGCTACAGGCATATTTGTAATATCGGCAATTTCATTTGCTGAGAGCGGTTTTGAGGTTTCAATAAAGTTTTTCGCTATTACCCGTACCACTAAAACCATTAATTTGCGACGTAGATTTTGACTAAATGAGGCTGCTGCACGTTCATATTCATAACGTGCCATATTTTGGTAGGCATACGATAGTTCACCTCCAAAAAGTATAATTTGCCAACAGATATTAAGCCATATTAGCAGTAGCGGAAGGGCTGCAAAACTACCATAAATAACATTATAGCTGGTTACAGAGCTTTGGAAAAACAGGTATAGATATTTAAAACCGATATATCCACTTCCTGCAATAACCCCAGCGTGGAAAGCTCCCCAAAATTTCACTTTTGTGTTGGGAAGCAGTGTGTATATCATTGCAAATATCAGCCAAACAGTTATTAGGTAGAAGAACGTCAGTAGAGTTTTGTAGATGTAGATAAGAAACACACTATCTGAAATCATACGAGCAATCTCACCCTCAATAAACACCTTAACACTCGATGAGATGGTGTAGAGGATTGGTAGAAGTATGATAAAAGCTAGGTAGTCGTTTAGTTTACGAGCAATTGGACGTGAACGCTTTATCTCCCAAATGTAGTTGAACGACTCTTCGATATTGTAGAATACCATAAATACCGACCAGAGCAACACCACCACACTAATACCAGCAAAAATACCGATATTTGAATTGGCGAGAAATGAGTTTGCAAACTGTAATACCATCTCTATAACATCGGGCGAATTAATGCTCTCTTTCAAAAATGCAAGCACATTTTTGTCTAGCCCAAACCCCTTTGAAAGCCCAAGAATCATCGCTGTAATAGGTACAAGCGAGATAAGAGTGTAGTAGGTTAGGGCAGCAGAGCGCACAACAATCTTGTGTTGACCATAATTTTTAAAAGTTATGATAAACACTTTAATTTCATCAAAGATAAGATCTATCCAACGATTACGCTTATCATCCTCTGACCAAATACCATGCGATATAAAATTAGCTATTTTCTTTGCCTTCTTCCTCATTCTCGTCAAGAGGTTTTAATTTTATTCTAAACCATGCAAAAATCATACTCATAATAGGGCTAAGATAGCAGAATACTGCAAATGGAGCATAAACAGCTGTTGCAACTCCCAAAACTGCTGCTTGTGTAGCACCACAAGTGTTCCAAGGAATTAGAGCAGAGGTTACAGTCCCAGAATCTTCTAAAGTGCGGCTAAGTATTTCAGGACGTAGTTTTAGACGCTTAAATAGGTCGTAGAACATCTTTCCTGGAACTACAATTGCCATATATTGGTCGCCAGCAGTAAGGTTAAATAGCGTACTCGTGCAGGCTGTAGTGGTAACTGCCATACCTGGATTTTTCACCTTTTTTTCAACTGTCGAAACAATCTTTTCTAGTAGATGACCAGCCTCAAGAACGCCTCCAAACACCATAGCCATAATAATTAGCCATACAGTATTTAACATACCTCCCATACCACCAGTAGTAAATAGTTTGTCGACTGCTGCATTGCCTGTAGAAATCTCTGTAGTGCCATATATTGCTTTTGAAAGCACTCCAAAAGCACCTTTTGCAGTAAGTATAGGCTCACCTGCAAGCTCGGCAATGATATGTGGCTGTGAGAATAGGGCTACAATAGCTCCCAGTAATCCTCCAAGACAAAGCACAATTAGCGTAGGGAATCGCTTTGCAATCATAGCAACAACTGCTATTGGAACAAGCAATAACCATAGAGATACGTTATAGTTTGCCTCAATTACGCTCTCTATGTCACTCTGCCCAACAACTCCATCGTGTGATGAGAAGATTGTAAAGAGAATAAATATAATTAGAGTGACAATAAATGTGGGTACAGTGGTTTGCATCATTGTGCGGATGTGTGTAAAAATTGGCACTTTTGCCACAGCAGCTGCAAGGTTTGTGGTGTCGGAAAGTGGCGATATTTTATCACCAAAATAGGCACCCGAAATTATAGCTCCAGCAATCATTCCATCATCAAAACCAAGTGCACGACCAATCCCTAAAAGTGCAATACCAACCGTTGCAACCGTAGACCACGAGCTACCCACAACTATCGAAATTATTGAAGAGATAACAATTGCAGCAGGTAGGAAAAAATCGGGATTAATGATTTTTAATCCGTAAAAAATCATTGTAGGAACAACGCCACTTAACATCCATGTTCCCGATAACATACCAATAATAAGGAGTATTAAAATCGAGGAGGTAGCTGTAGATACTGTATAAACCACCTTTTCAAGTATGCTATCCCATTTTACACCGTTGTAAAGAGCAATACCAACACCAACACCACTAGCTATTAGTAGTGAAAGCTGGTTGGCACCACCAATTGTATCGTCTGGAACCAAAACTACATTGATTGCAATAAGCCCCATCAATATAATAATTGGCATAAGAGCTTGTAAAAGAGTAGGATTTTTTTTCGTCATTATATTTTTTTTAATTACTCGAAAAACGTTTAAAAATCAACCAATTAAAATGTAATTGTGATGTTTTTAACGCAAAAAAGCTATGTTATTTTCGCAAACAACCTGCAAACAGCTAATGTTTAGCTATTTGCAGGTATCTGTATTTTGTTTTAAAGTTTATTATAGACCTCTTACGTGTTTTTCCCACATCCAAGCACTTTTCATTGTCTCTTCGATAGGACGCTCAGCTTTCCAGCCTAACTCTTCATTAGCAAGAGTTGTGTCAGCCCACACTTTTTCTACGTCACCAGGGCGGCGACCTACGATTTTGTGGTTAACTTTCACCTCATTAATGCTTTCAAACACATTTACAAGCTCAAGAACCGATACTGGAATACCTGTACCGATATTGAAGAACTCATAATTAGCTTTGTTTTTAGCACCAATAAGACGACCAATAGCAACAACGTGTGCTTTAGCTAAATCTACAACGTCGATATAGTCACGAAGTGCTGAACCATCAGGAGTGTTGTAGTCATCACCGAATACACTTAAACACTCTCTTACACCAGCAGCAGTTTGTGTAATAAATGGAACAAGATTGTTTGGAACACCTTTAGGAAGCTCACCAATAAGAGCTGTAGGGTGTGCACCAACTGGATTAAAGTAGCGAAGCGCAATACCAGTGATTTTGCCACCTAGTGCACCAGCAACTTGTTCTAGCATATCCTCACCCACCTGTTTTGTGTAGCCATAAGGAGAGTTTGCCTTTTGGCGTGGAGTTGTCTCTGTTGCAGGAAGCTCTTCTGGCTGTCCGTAAACAGTTGCGGAAGAAGAGAATACGACATTTTTAACACCATTTTCTTTCATTAATTCAAGAACTGTAATAAACGAAAGCATATTGTTGTGGAAATATTTCAATGGCTCAGCCATCGACTCTCCAACAGCTTTGAAAGCTGCAAAATGGATTACAGAGTTAAATTTGTACTTTTTGAAAACCTTATCGAAGCTCTCTTTATCGCAACAATCTACATTTTCAAAAGGAACGTCAACGCCAGTAATTTTTTTGACACCTTCTACAGCAGAAAGTTCAGAATTTGATAGGTTATCTGCAATAACCACATCATAACCAGCATTAATCAGCTCAACAGCTGTATGTGTTCCGATATAACCAGCACCGCCAGTAACTAATACACACTCTTTCATATCTTTTTTAATTATAAATTATAAATTTCGTTTTTTAGACACTTTGCACGCTTTGAGAGACCTTTCACGCAATATCTGTACACCTTTTTTGTTGTTGGAGATAATTTCTATCTCCTAATCTCTAACCCCTAATCTCTAATCTCTAACCCCTAATCTCTAACCCCTAACCTCTAATCTCTAACTTCTAAACTAAAGATTAACAATAATATGGTTAAACAGCTCAGTCATATCCTCAGAGGCCATTTTGCCAGCTTCGATAACCTCCTCGTGAGTTGGTGGTGTGTCACTTGCACAAATATTTGTTATTACCGATACTCCAAAGACTCTCATTCCGCAATGTGCAGCGGCTATTACCTCTGGGGCTGTCGACATGCCAACAGCATCGGCACCAATAGTTCTTAAAAATTTTATCTCTGCCCTAGTTTCATAGCTCGGACCTGTCAACGCAGCATACACACCGCTCTGCATTACTATACCGCTCTGCCACGCCTTTTCTCGGATAAAACGGTTATAAACGCTATCCATCGAAGGAAATCTTACACCAAGTTCGTCTATATTTTGCCCAACCAGTGGATTTGGTATAAAACTAATGTGGTCGGTTATTATCATTAAATCACCAATCGAGAAGCTCTGATTGATAGCTCCAGCAGCATTTGAAACAAGTAGCGTATCAACCCCTAAAAGGCGCATTACTCTAATGCCAAACACAACCTCCTGTGGCTCATAACCCTCATAATAGTGGAAACGTCCGTTCATTACAACCACATCCTTACCCTCAATACGTCCAAATATTAGCTCGCCTTTATGTCCCTCTACTCGTGAGATAGGAAACCCCTCAATATCTGAATATTTAAGAGTAAAAAGACTCTCTACCTGCTCAGCATAGTCACCAAGTCCCGAACCGATAACAATTCCAATAGTAGGTGTAAAGTCGCCTATTATATTCTTAATGAACTGGGTGGTGTTTGTGATTCTTTTCAACATAGGGTACTATTTTTTTCTCAAAATTATATATATCGTTATTCCAATACTCATTTAAATCCATAAACTCTACTTCAATTCGTACAACATACATTCTGTCGTGTAGCCAAGAGGGCACTTTGCTACTTCTAGCAAATTTAACAGCATCTTTTTCGGTCATTAAGATAACCGAATCTTCGCCATGTTTTTTAAGCTTTTGCTCTATGCTTTTTAAATCGTGACGTTTGTAGTCGTAGTGATCAGGATACGATAGGGTATCGACAATATTATATTTATCTTTTAACTGTCCATAAAATGTATCTGGTTTGGCAATTCCAGCCATTGCAATAACTTTGGTATCAGAATGAATAGTTCTTTTTACTCCATCTGTAAATACCAATTCAGGTCGTTGCAGAGCCATTTGAGTAAAATAGAGCTGCTGGTATGGGTATAAGTTTAAATTTTGGTAGATAAAGCGCAAATCGAGCGGTTTTACATTGTTGTCGACTTTTGTCACTATAATTACCTGTGCTCTATACCTTGCTTTTATATTCTCTCTAAGAGAGCCGTAAGGCAACATCTTATCATTGTAGAATAGATTTGAGTGTTCGGTTAAGATTATCGACAACCAAGGTTCAACATATCTGTGTTGAAAGCCATCATCCATTATTATTAGGTTAACATCTTTAAAAGTCTTGCGAATAATATTAATTCCAGCCCTTCTATCCTCGCAAACAGCAACAATAACATCTGGAAATTTAAGCTTTATCTGCATAGGTTCATCACCCACCTTTTTTACAGGTGTATCTACTCTCACCTCATAATACCCCGAGCTTTCACGTTTATAGCCACGAGATAAGACTGCCACATTATACCTTTTTTTAAGCATTTTTACGAGCATTTCGGTATGAGGGGTTTTGCCTGTACCTCCAACTGATAAATTACCAACGCACACAATCGGAATATCATACTCTTCGCTTTTAAGAATATTCATATCGAACATCTTATTACGAATAGCTACAATACTCGAATATATCCACGACAATGGTATTTTAACAATATTTAACATCAATAGTCGTAATTTTTTACGAGAGAAAAATATTCTCTCAATAGCTTAAAAATTTGTGTAGTATACTTTTAATGCGAATATAGGTTTGAAAATTTAAGATTTATTTAATGCTTTTTTAAAAAAGCACGCCCAAAGGGCTGGTAAAAATCGTTCACTTTAAACCTTTATTGGCATTTTTAATAAAATATACTGCACAAAGTTACTATTTTATTTTTGAAAATCAATAATAAAATAGTTCAAATATAGTCAATTTTGTAAAAATTTGGTAAATTTACAATAATTTAATAGAAATTAGAGTGTTTTTAGAACTCCCTTTAATATATTAAAACATCCATCTTCCAGAATATCCAAAACTATCTCAAAACCCTCTTTCCCCTCGTAATATGGATCTGGAACATAATCTATATCGTATTTTTCGATATAATCGGCAAATTTTTGAACTTTTTGGGTTGACTCTATATCGGGCGCAAGCCTTTTCAGGTTCTCATAGACTGAGTCGTCCATGGCAAATATTAAATCAAATTTTTCGAAATCATCGCTAACTATCGCTCTTGAGCGTGAAAGTAGGTTGTAGCCTCGTTTTGAAGCTGCTGACCTCATTCTTTGGTCGGCTCTTTGACCTGCGTGACCGCCATAGGTGCCTGCTGAATCAACTAAAATATCGCAATCGCCTATCTTTTTATAAATATATGAGAGTAAAATTGCCTCAGCTGCTGGAGAGCGACAAATATTGCCTAGACATACAAAAAGAATTGATTTTGGTGTTATGACTTTGTTATCCATAATTTATGCGAATAAAGGTTTGAAATTTTTAAGCTATTTTGAGCTATTTTTGTAACTAAGTAGGGTAAAATAATTATTGGTGTATTTTTAAAAGTGCTATTGGAGATGAGATTTTTTGCTATTGAATCGAAAATATAGTGGTTCTATATTGAGATTTAATAGTGAAAAATATCGCTCCAAGAGTGTTATTAAGAATATGGCAATAATTGTTTTACACTACTTAGAATTGTAAAAAATAACTTTTGTTAATGCTTTTTTAGAAAAAGCACGCCCTTTGGGCTGGCAAAAATCGTTCGTTTTCACTCACGGCTTCGCTCCGCTCGCAAAAAGAAGAAGAAGGTTTTCAAACCTTTATTGGCATAATTTATAACTCTTCTTTATTTTCAAAAATCCAAAACATCAAGTCTATATCATCATAGATAGGACTATTACTATTTAGAAAATCTTGAGCTTTCTGAGCTGTATCAAACTCTCCAACAGTTACAAAATAGCTACCTCTCGACTCCACAAATCTCATTTGAGAGGTAAAACCAGCCTCAACATAATCTTTCATCATTCTTTCACTATTGGTTATGCTCTTTAAAACACCGCCTACTACCCAAAAGTTACCAGCAATGCTTTCTGTATTTTGATTGGTCATTCCACTGCTAATTGTGCTATCTCCTTGGGTGAGACTTTCTATTCGAATAGCTGCTAAACTATCGGGCTGTATTTTTTCTACTTGATTGTTAACCAATGCTATAGTATCTACAATTTTCTCTCGTTCATAGACTACTCTATCAATCTTAACCTCCTTAATTATCGCCTTATCTGGTCGTCTAAATACAAATACCACAACTAATGATAGAGCAAGCAAAAACAACGAAGCAAACATTATCGACAATCTTCTCCAGAATTGAATTATGCCTTTTGGGTAGAAATCTTTTGTATCATCGCTATCCGATTTTTTTGGCTCATCGCTTTGGATTTGTTGAGTGTGATAAGCAGCACTTTCTTGAGCACCTTCAACATTTGGCATCTCGGACTCTACTACGCTATCTTCTGTTTTTTCAACAACTTGCTCAGTGCTATCACTTGCAATATCCTCGTTTTCAGACTCTTTATTATCTAAATTTTCAACCTCGTCTATTTTCTCGTTTTCGACGATTAAAACTACTGGACTATCCTCTACAATTTGGTTAGAAACAAAACTATCAACAACAATATCTTGCTGCTGTTCGCCCACTTTTTCCTCCTTAGTAGTTTCGGTAGCTACAGACTTAATTTGAGCAGTTTCGAGCGTTTCATGTAAGAAATTCAACTCCGAAATCAACTTTCTCTCCACTTTAAAACTAATAGTACCATCCAAACTAATTGAAATCACACCAACTCCTGAAATTACATAACAAGCCGACCCCGCTACAGGGCTGCTCTCTTTGATATTTTCAAGCCATTGACGATAAATCTCGTATGAGTTGGTAACCGACACGTTGTATGCGGCTGAGATTAATTCAATGATAGAATTTTTTGGATTGCGAGGAGCACGTAATACTTCAACTATCGTTTTAGGAGGAATTATTACTCCATTAGCATCAATAGAGGATGGGTTTGTACGACAAGAAAGCGAACAAACACCCTCAAAATTCAGCTCTCTACAATTTACAATTGCATCAGCAACCAGAAAGTTTATATCGTTGTCGTAAAATTTCATAATAATTTATAATTAATAATTTATAATTAATGCGAATAAAGGTTTGAAAATTTTGAGCTATTTTGAGCTATTTATGCAATCTGAGTTATATAAAAATAACTTTTGTTAATGCTTTTTTAGAAAAAACACGCCCAAAGGGCTGGCAAAAATCGTTCGTTTCCACTCACGGCTTCGCTCCGCTCGCTAAAAGCGGAAGAAGGTTTTTCAAACCTTTATTGGCATAATTTACAATTATCTTTAGATTTTACCATAAAGAAGATACCTGCCAAAGTAAATGGGATACTCAAAATTTGACCCATATTTAAAGCCATATCAGCTTCGAAAGCAACTTGTGGATTTTTGATAACTTCGATAATTATTCTACTACCAAATGTGCCTACTAAGAATAGCCCAAAAAGGAATCCTGGTCGTTTTTCACCCATATCTTTCTTAAAATAGAAGAAACTCATAAGTGCGAAGAGCGAAAAATAGATTAACGCTTCATAAATTTGGGTTGGATGTGCAGGCACAGTTTCACCAGCACGTTTAAAGATAAAACCCCATGGAGCATCTGTTTTGTCGCCATAAATTTCGGAGTTAAATAGGTTACCTAGACGAATTAGACCACCACCAAGTGGAATTACTGTTGTAATACGGTCGAGAGTCCAGATATATTTAACCTTATTTCGTTTTGAAAATAGATAGAGACCAACAAGCATACCAAATGCCGCACCATGGCTAGCCAATCCACCCTCACGAAGATTTAAAATTGAAAGAGGATGAGCACTATAATATTCAAAATCATAGAATAGACAGTGACCAAGTCGAGCACCTACGATGCACGAAATAAAGGCGTATAAAAATACAGCATCATTTAATTCAGAGGGCAAATTTTCTTTTTTTAACATCTTTCCAAATAGGTACGAGCCTAAAAGAAATGCTGCCATCCACATAATAGCGTAGTAACGAATTTCGAAACTACCTAACTTTATAAATACGGGGTCTAAATCCCAAACTATTGATAATAAACTCATTATTTCAATTATAAATTATAAATTATTAATTATTAAAGCATTTTCTTTCCCAAATGCGATTTCATCAAAAATGGTCTCAATACAGAGGTTCCAGCTAACAAAGCCGATAAACTTACCTTCACTATCTTTGTAAGAGTCGGCAGGTGCAAGCCCAGCACCAGTTTCGGCATTGTAATTTTCGTGTAAACTTCCATATTTTGCAAAATCTTTAAGCATTAAATCGGCTAAGGTGGCTGCAACCCATTCTCGTTCTTTATCAAAATCATAGCAGTCGAGAGCTATGGAGTAGATATAGTTTGCAACGGGCCAGACTGGGCCTTGCCAATTTGAGAATGGCACGATTACATTTTTATTGTTATAGTCGACATCTTGCTTAGAAAGGGTAAGATAGCCATAATCTCCTTTTAAATGCTTTTCGCTAGTAAGATAACGTTTTATCATCTGTTCTCCATTTTTTCGTGGAGCTATGCCATCGGCTAAAACCCAAAAATTGGAGTAGGTTATTCTTTTGTAAAATTCACCTGTCTCTCTATCAACGTTATAGTAAGTTTTGTCCACCTCACACCAAAGAATTTGGTTTATTGCACTCTCCAACTTCTCCGATTTAGATTTATATAGAGCTGCATCGCTATCATTTCCCAATTTTGAAGCAATAATAGCCATCGCTTTATACTCTCTATTTTGAAGTGCCGAAGCATCACAAGCTAGATAAGAGCGGCTATCGTCGGTAAAGTAGTTTAATGCCACATTGTTGTCGGCACCGCTTTGCATTGCTATTTGCCAGAAAAACAGACCTGTTTTCTCATCTTGCTGAGTGGTTTCTCTATATGTTACAGTCTTTTTTAGACCCTCATAATATGGTTTTAACCAGCTAAAGTCGTCGACTTTTTGAGAGTAGATAAGGGCACCTTGAGCTAAGAAAGGTTTCATCGAAAAATCGCCAAAAATAGGGCGTGGACCCTCTGTTGTGGCGCATCCTGCAACGTAACCTTTCTCGTCGATTCCCTCTACAAGGTTCAGAAACCAATATTTCATATATTCGGGCTTGCCATGTGCACAAAAGTAGCTCCCCATAAAGAATCCATCCCAATCCCACATCTGCTTATAAAAACCAGCAGGTATAAGGTATGGATATTTTAGGTATCCTTCGGCAGGTTGTACCACTCTAGTGCTCAACTCGCTATTCATAGCCTTTAAATCGGTATATAGCGCAGTAAACTCATCGCTAACTCGATTTTTAACCTTTTCGCCCTCTTGTGCCGAAGCATCAAATAGCGAAATAGCTAACCCTAGTGCAAAAATTGCAGAGAAAATATTTTTCATAACAAAGTTTTATAATTTAAAATTCATAATGAATAATTCATAATTACGATTTACAAATTATGAATTATGCATTACGAATTATGCATTAATTACTTCCCTCCTTTCCAGCTATCACGAAGTCCAGTAGTTTTATTAAATACCATCTTCTCAGCTGAAGTGTCGCTATCTACGATAAAGTAGCCTAAACGCTCGAATTGGAAGCTAGTACCAACTTTTGCCTCTGAAAGTGAAGGCTCAACATAAGCTGTAGCAACCTTTAAAGAGTCGGGATTGATAAGCTCTGTAAACTCCATACCCTCAGGTACATCATTAGGGTTTTCTTGTAGGAATAGACGGTCGAAAAGACGAACCTCCACCTCTTTACACTCTGAGGCATCCACCCAGTGAATAACTCCTTTTACTTTACGTCCATCGCTCGAACCACCTCCCATCGACTCTGGGTCGTGCGAGCAGTGAAGCTCTAGGATATTGCCTTCGCTATCTTTGATAATCTCCTCGCATTTAATAAGATAAGAGTAGCGAAGTCGCACCTCTTTACCAGGAGCTAAGCGGAAATATTTTTTAACAGGCTCTTCCATAAAGTCGTCACGTTCGATATATACCGTGCGAGAGAATGGCACTTGACGACGACCAGCATCCCCATTTTCTGGATTATTAACGCAGCTAATATACTCTTTTTTATCCTCTGGATAGGTTGTAATCACCACTTTAATAGGATCTAATACAGCCATACGACGCTCAGCGACAACATTTAAATCTTCACGTACACAGAAATCTAAAAGACCTAAATCAATAACATTATCACGCTTTGCAACCCCAACTTTTTCGGCAAAATTGCGAATAGAGGCAGCAGTATAGCCACGACGGCGAAGTCCGCAGATAGTTGGCATACGAGGGTCGTCCCAACCATTTACGTAGTTCTCTTTTACAAGCTGCAACAGCTTGCGTTTGCTCATTACAGTGTTTGTAATATTTAGGCGAGCAAACTCATATTGATGGCTAGGGAAAATCTCTAGTGCCTCAATAAACCAGTCGTAAAGTGGACGGTGAACATCAAATTCTAGGGTACAAATCGAGTGTGTAATCTTCTCAAGTGAGTCGGATTGACCATGAGCGTAGTCGTACATAGGGTAGATACACCATTTATCGCCTGTACGGTGGTGTTCAGAGTGTAAAATACGATACATAATCGGGTCACGAAGCAACATATTAGGATGCGCCATATCTACTTTAGCACGAAGCACTCTCGAACCATCTTCAAACTCTCCAGCTTTCATTCTCTCGAAAAGATCAAGATTCTCTTCAACTGAGCGATTGCGGTAAGGACTTTCAACTCCTGCCACCATCACTGTACCACGACCTTGGCGAATCTCCTCTTGGCTTTGGTCGTCGACATACGCTTTCCCTTTTTTGATAAGCTCAATAGCCCAATCATAAAGCTGGTCGAAATAGTCGGAAGCGTAGTGGATAGAGTCCCACTCAAAGCCTAACCATCTTACATCCTCCATAATCGAGTCTACATATTCTGTATCCTCTTTTACGGGGTTTGTATCGTCAAAACGTAGGTTGGTTTTACCGTTATATTTTTTTGCAAGTCCAAAATTTAGACAAATAGATTTTGCGTGTCCTATGTGAAGATAGCCATTTGGCTCTGGTGGAAAACGTGTATGTACACGAGGTTCACCATTTCGAATACTCTCTTCGATAATCTCTTCCAGAAAATTCAAGGCTTTTTCTGTGCCATTTTTAAGATTTGATTCCATATATTTGAATGTTTTTTGTATTTTTGTCAAGTTTATTTTTAGGAAACTTATAATAATCGAGAATTTAAAACCTCTCTTTAGAATATGCTTTTATCACTATTAAACAGCATAACAACCTACAAATATAGTTAAAGTTTTTTATTTTTTATTATGGAAACTTATAAAATCTGAATTTTGAGAGATTTTTAAAACAAATGAAATAAATATATGAAAGAGATTATCGAGATTGAAAAGATGGAATTTTACTCTTTTCACGGCTGTTTTGAGGCCGAAAAAATTGTTGGCAACCGTTTTGAATTATATCTTAAAGCTACTTGCTCAGCTGAAAAAGCTATGATTAGCGATGAGGTATCAGATACTGTAAGCTACCTTGATTTGTATGGCACAATTAAGAAAGAGATGGCAATCCCCTCAAATATTTTGGAAAATGTGGGGTATAGAATCCTTACAGCCATAAAAAAAGAGTATCCAGCAATAGAAACTTGCCAAATAAAAATTTCAAAAATGAACCCACCACTTGGTGGTAGTATCGAGAGGGTTAGTGTGAGTATGGGGTATTAATTAGGGAAATCAACAGGAATGACCCCTAGAAAGTGGTTTTATGAATTTGCTTTTGTCATTACACCCAATAATTCGCTAAAGGAGCAGCATTTTACACCATCTGCAATCATATTATTAGATGATATTACTTCTACTTTATGGGCAGCTTTACTCTCACTTTTAGCAATTAGAAATTTATGCTTTATTAGAAAGTTTTCCACCCAAAAACCGATTACTTCATCCTCAGAATCAATAAAAACAGTAGGTTTAGCATCGAAATCAATCCTAAACGAGCCATCTCTATCATTAAACCATACGGGCGACTTTTTTTCACCCTCAAACAGTCGAGCAACCGAGCCATCTAGTACCAACTCTTCGGTTGTACCAATCACCAAAGGGTTGTATTTCGACAACATTACCAGTGAATCGGCATGGCGCAAGGTTGTTTCAAGGTCGTGAGTCGACAAAAGCACGCTTTTATTTTTGTCGTGCGCAATTTGATGTAGTAGAGAGTAGGTTTCGAGGCGGCTCTTGACATCCAAAAATGCTGTAGGCTCATCGAGGATAATTGTGCGACACTCTTGGGCTAATACCTTAGCAATCATTGCTTTTTGTCGCTCTCCATCACTAATGCGACTTACATAGGCATCTCTCAGATGGCTTACACCCACACTCTCCATCGCATTTTCTATTATTTCAATGTCGTAAGGAGTAAAACTACCAAAATAATTGGTATAAGGATAACGACCAAACGAAACAAGGTCGAAAACCGTCAAACCTCCATCAGCAGGGCGTGCTGTAAGCACCACACCAACTTCTCGTGATAGCTCGGTACGAGAGAGCAATGCTACATCACGTCCATTAATTATTACTTGACCTGAAATAGTTGGTATAAATCCGCTAAGACTCTTAATAAGGGTAGATTTACCTGCACCATTTGCACCAAGAAGTGCTGTCATCTCGCCATCCTTTATTGCAAATGAGAGATTGCGATGAATCTCTTTTACCCTCCCCTTTGAGAGTTTATATCCTATGGTTAAATCTTTTACCTCTATCATTTTAATAATTATTAATGCTAAGCTCTGCTTGCTAAAAGTAGAAAAAATTTGCTTGCTCTTTATTAAGTAGGGTAAAATAATTATTGGTGTATTTTTAATAAGTAGGGTAAAATAATTATTGGTGTATTTTTAATAGTGCTATTGGAGATGAGATTTTTTGCTATTGAATCGAAAATATAGTGG
>JAWXTR010000024.1:20554-30064 GCA_044433365.1 Rikenellaceae bacterium | reverse complement strand
ATCTTCTGATTAATTCTGAATCGCTAAGATTGGTGTAGGCTTTCAAAAACATCAAACATATTTGAGCTTCTAAATGCAATACCTCGGGGCGACCTCCTTGCCTATTTGAAGATCGTTTTTTATTAAATAATTGCTCCAATTTTTTTATAGGCAATTGCGACTTTAAGATACCCAATTTACTGGTATCAAAACCCGATATGTGTGACTTTACGTAATTGTATTCTGTAAAGTCAAATGTTGCTTCTATTTCAGTTATTTTCATTATATTTGCACTTTGTGGAAGTGGCGTTACCCCCGTTTTGGAACTATTTAGTAAGTTTGGGGGTAATGCTACTTTGTTTATGCAAAGATACAAAAAATCCAACTAATTAACAATCAATTAGTTGGATTTTTTTTCGGGGTTTTGGGAGTCACCCTATTTAAAGGATGAAAAATTGCAAATTAGGGGAGTGTATCTATGAATTCATTGAATACATAGTCATATTTTCTTCAATTTTTAACGCTTCAAGTCCTATAAAACTTATTTCTAAATAACCTAATATAGTATTTATTGGTATTTCCTCACAATTAAATTCAATTACAATATTTTCTAAAATATCTTTATCATCAAAGTTGTATGCTAGTGAATTTATATATTCTCCGAACACTTTTCGTATTGATCCTAGTCTTTTTAGCATCTTCCCATCCTCTTCATACTCATATTTTTTATATGGATACCCTAAATTATATTCATATTCAATTACTTGATCGATTGTATGTGTAAAATTAAAGTCTGGGAAAGATATAAAAGAAAAATCAGCATTTGGTATTACAGTAACTAAACACGAATCGACAACTTCTCCACTTTCATTGTCTATACAATCTATATATGTTTTATATTGTGACATCCCAAATATCTGGGTTGTGTTTGTAATTCCAACAATAAATTTACATCTGGATTTTAAGGAATACTTGATTGTGTCAAAACCTGATATCTCTGCATATTCTAACTTTTCAACTGTGACCTCATGAGGAATATTAACTCTTTGTTTTTGGCATGAAAATGAAACGCTTAATATTATACCTGCAATTCCTAAATTCATTAAATGGTTTGATAATTTCATCTTATATTATTTTTTTGATTAACTACAACAAAGGTGCAGTAAAACAAAGCACAAATCAAGTTCATATTGGTTCATTTTTATTTTATTACTATTTTTTTAGAAAATTAAACTACCTTTGCTATAAGAAAATCACAATTTTATAAATAAAGACGTACCGCAAATAAATCACCTTTTGAAAAAGGTTGAAAAGTATCACAATCGACCAATTTTAACAACTACCGATTTTGAGGCTCTTAGCACAACAGTAGAAAGGGAAATTCGCAAAAAGGGTTTTGCGAATTTCCCTCACAATTTTTGAATAAAAGTGCAAAAATGGACGTAATTTAGAGGTTTTCAATCACGTAACTATTTATAAATTAGCCTAATAATAGTTTTACGAATGACCCTAGAAAAATGGCTTAAATTTTTAAACCTTTACTATCATATATAATTAGTTTTGAAATCTCCCTACCTAATTTATGTAAAACACCTCTGGTTCCTTTGGTGTTGAGTAGCTGTTTACGAACTTTTTATCTGCTAATGAGTAGAGCAGACCACCCCACTCTCTTGCACCGTATGGGCAAACAGATATGCAGTGTGCACACTTTATACATAGGTCGCTATTAGTTGAAGGCTTTGGTGAGCCGATTGCTCCGACGGGGCAAGCAGCGGCACAAATTCCACACAAATCTTTATCTTTTTTTACCGCTTTTATACACTTACTTTTATTTGTTCGTGGAGTAAGAGGATTGCTACTAGGGGTTTTGTAGGGATTGTTTCCTGGTACTTTGAGAGATTCTGAGGTGGGCTGCTTCAAAGCAGCATTTGCCCCAAACTCCTTAGCTTTCTGCAAATCACTCTCATTAGGTCGACCTGTCGCCACTTTAGGAAATATGGAGTGTTGGGCAACAAACGCTCCTGCTGCAACAGAAATAAAGCCATTTTCGGTGACAATATCGTTTAACTCTAACAACGCATCATCATATTCACGATTTCCATAAACTGCCACAATTATTGCCTTTGTTGCATCGCCTCTAAATTTATAAATCTGCTCTGCTGCCACAGCTGGTACACGTCCAGCATAGACAGGAATAGCAAATATTGCCATATCATTTTTATCAATAGTAGTTTCTATGGTTTTCATCTTAATCAGCGGAAAATCAATAATTTCAACACTATCTAAAGCCGAAACAACCCCCTGAGCAATAGCATCAACAACTCTCTTAGTAGTGCCCGCAGCACTAAAATATATTAAATTTAATTTCATAAGCAAATAATATCAAGGGGATGACCCAAAAGTCCTTAGTGCTTTTGAGTCATCCCCTTCGGATTACTAAATAGAACGTCTAAAATTTCAGTTTCTTGCCTTCTGCAAGGATTTTATGCTCTTTTAGCTCTTTTAGAAGTGCTGGCTGCATACGTGCAACAACATCGGCATATTTTGGGTCGTTATAGAAATTTTTCACCTCCATTGGGTCAACTTTACGGTCGGATAGCCATGGCTCGTTGCTTGTGCTTAAAACCAATTTATGTTGATCGTCGATAGCTGCAATCCAATCGCTTCCGGTCGATACAGAATATACCAAGCGGTGTTGATTAGCAACAGTATTACCCGAAAAATCGGCAGCATCGTTTTCGCCACTAAATACAGCATCACTCTTAACATCCATCAAACCTAAAAGCGTAGGGGTTAAGCTAACATTGCTCATAGCTTTTGTGATAACCGAACCTTTAGCCACTTTTTCTGGATAACGAATAACAAAAGGAATACGTGCAGAAGCTTCGTAAGGATTACCTTTATTCATACGTCTATGTTCGTAGAACATATCGCCATGGTCGGAGGTAAATATTACGATTGTGTTGTCGAGCACACCCTCTTTTTCAAGATAAGATATGATTTTACCAACATTATCGTCGATATGTTTAACCATACCGAAATATTGTTTTAATCTCCAATCTTCAAACTCCGTAGCCTCATTTTTATCCGTACTTCCAGCCCATTTTGGACGTAAAGAGGCATACTCATCTTTCATAGTTTCAGGCATTGCAGGAGTCATATCATCATACATTGTGTTGTATGGTGGGCGGGCATAGTCGGGAGTGTGAGGGTCGGGAATTGAGAGCATTAAACAGAAAGGCTTGTCTTTGTCACGCTCTAAAATTTCGAGAGTTTTGTCGGTGAAGTAGTCGGTCATATGAACTGTAGTATGTCCCTTTTCGTGCACTTTATCTACTGCATTTTCACTAATTGCAGTAATCACCTTACCATCTTTATCAATCTCAAAATAGGGGCTATGACCCTTATTCATCATATATTTATTGTCGGTGAAACCACCATCATACACACAATCAAAGGTATATTTTTCGGGAGTTCCAGCCAAATGCCATTTCCCCACATACGATGTAGCATATCCATTTTCACGTAAAATTGAGGCAAAAGTTGGAACATCTTGACGAATTGGAATTTCGTTTGTGTAGACATCAGTCTCACGAGGATACAGGCCTGTTATCATCGCTGCACGAGAGGGCGAAGATACTGGAGTAGCGCAGTAATAGCTCATACAGATAGCACCCTCTGAGGCAATTCTATCAATATTTGGAGTCTCTACATTACACCCAGCACCCCAAACAAAACCTTCCGACTCTGGAAGCTGATTTTGGTAGCAACTTAGCGTTCTAAAGTTGTGTTCATCGGTGTGGATTATTAGCAGATTAGGCTTACTCGCCTCAACGCTTTTAGGAGCTTGACCACATCCTGTAACTGCTCCAGCACCTATTGATAATAGGGCTAAAAATTTTGTATTCATATTAAAATATTTAGGGGCTATGTTTTATTAGTGTTGTCCGATAAAAATTTCATAATTTCTGTAAATATACATATATACTGCTACTTACAAAATCTTTGAAATTGAGGGCTTAAAAGAATTAAAACGTTTAAATTTCCAAGAAAAAGTTTAGCGGACATTATTAATTTTTTATTCAAAAATCAGTGTAGTTCCATCAGCAACCAACTTATGCTCCGAAAGCTCTTTTTTCAAAGCAGTTTGCAGACGCCCTACAACATCCTTATATTTAGGATCTTTATAAATATTGTTATACTCATTAGGATCGTTATCTAAATCAAGTAGCCAAGGCTCCTCATTGGTAGAGATAATCAACTTATATTGATTGTCGACTGCCGCAACCCAACCACTTGCACTAGCTGCATAGAAGCAGATGCGGTGAGGATCTGAAATTTGGTTTGATGTAAAATCTGCAGCATCATTGGTGCCACTAAACGTTGCATCTGTATCGACTCCCATCAAACCTAACATCGTTGGTGTAAAACTAACATTACACATTGCCTTATCTATAACTGTTCCCTTATTAATAGATTTAGGGTAACGAATTACGAACGGTATACGTGCAGCCGCCTCATAAGGATTACCTTTATTCATACGTTTATGTTCGTAAAACATCTCACCATGGTCAGAGGTAAAGAGTACGATTGTGTTGTCAAGCTCACCAACCTCTTCAAGATAGCTAAGAAGTCTACCCACACTATCATCGATATGTTTAACCATACCAAAATATTGTTTTAGAGGAGCTGGATTAAACGATTCAGGCTCATTTTTATTGCTTAAAGCCCAAGCAGGACGCTTATTAGCATGCTCTGGCTTCATACTCTCAGGCATCGTAGGGTTCATATCATCATACATATTGTGGTATGGTGGACGAGCATAGTCGGGAGTATGAGGATCGGGAATCGAAAGCATCACACAGAAAGGCTTATCTTTATCTCGCTTTAAAATATCGAGAGTCTTATCGGTAAAGAAGTCAGTAAGGTGTATATAGCTGTTTCCACGCTCCTTAACCTTATCGAGTTGATTTTGATTAACTGCACCCAACACATTTCCCTCTTTATCTAGCTCAAAATAGGGACTATGACCCTTATTCATCATAAATTTTTTGTCGGTAAAACCTCCGTCATACTCTGGATCGAAAGTGTATTGGTCGGTGTGACCTGCCAAATGCCATTTTCCAACATAAGATGTAGAGTAGCCATTTTCACGCAAAATTGAGGCAAATGTTGGTATATCTTTACGGATATGGATATCATTTTTCCATGCATCAGTCTCTTGAGAATATAGCCCCGACACCATCGCTGCACGAGAAGGGGTAGATACAGGTGCTGCACAATAATAGCTCATACATATTGCACCTTCAGCAGCAATGCGGTCGATATTAGGCGTTTTAACATTGCATCCTGCACCCCAAACAAAACCTTCCGACTCTGGAAGCTGGTTTTGATAGCAACTTAGCGTTCTAAAGCTATGTTCATCGGTGTGAATAATAAGTAGGTTTGGCTTGTCAGCCTCACCGCTTTTAGGTGATTGATTACAGCTAACAACTGTACCAAGACCTACTGTTAATAGGGGTAAAAATTTACTGTTCATAATAATTAAGGGGAGTTTTTATGATTTGTTTTATTTATTTTTTTAAATTTTAGATTTAGGGAAGTTCTAATAATTGGTTTTATTCGATTTTTAGAAGTTCCCTTTAGATCTTAATTTGATATAAAAGTTCACTATAATTTTTCAGATAGCTCAACATCCAAAAACAGGAACATTCCACAAGGAACTGTAACCTCAGCGGTATCACCACTAACTTTTATCTTTTCACCAGTTAGTAGATTTGTAATAGAAGCCACTTTTGCAGCTTCAATATTGATTGTAGCCTTTTTCTCAGAAGGGTTGATATATCCACCATCTACAATAGTTAGACGAAGATGCGTAGGAGCTGTTTGAGCAGTTACCCACGCCACTTGACCTTTAACTGTAAGCGGTAGCATCTTAGCACCCTCTTTTATTGCACTTTCAACCTCTTTATAGTAGGTGTCGGCACCAAATGTTTGGCTCTTATTTACATCAGAATAGTAGTTTCTTCCATCTGTGAAAAACTCTTTCATCTTACCTTTGTAGATAGAGTTTATATTATCTTCCAAAGGCTTACGATATTTAGAGGTTGCATCATCTGGTTGAGTAAGCATCACAAGACCATCGCTATAAGGTGGTAAGAAATTGAGTCGACGATCTTTCACACCTGCTGCATATCTCGAAAAATCCCACTCCGTAACAGGCGCACCTGGCCACGTACCATTTAGACGACTAAAGACCATAATGTTTTCATCCTCACGCTCTTTAGAGTAGTTAGATATCCATTTCACATCATTTCCCTCATCTAGGAAATGGTCGTCTGGATCGATAATATTAAGACGAACAGGATTTATACTTACAAGCTCATCACGAGTAGGGATATACAACACTCCTTTGGCTATCATCTGCCAAAGGATATTCATATATTCTTGATTTACAGCAAAATTATCGAGATATTGAGAACCCGACGAAAGATGAAGCACCAACATACGTAAGAAGTGGTTTGGAATCATCTGGTGAGAGTGTTGGCGAAGGCGGTTGTAGCTAGGATTATCACGAGCACCTCTACTACCCCAACTATCGACAGCTCCACTACTCCAAATACCTACACGAGCAGCCAAGCTTAGCTCCATAGATTTGTCGCTAGTCTCCTCCATACTTGGCACAAATACATCTGCAAATTCTCCAGAGGTTAATCTATACCAGAAAGGTTTGTAGATTGTACCAAACCAAAAAGCATGTTTTGAACGAACATAAAGCTTACTATTTTTTTCACGAGAATACTGTGCAAGCGGATAGAACATATCGTTTAGCATCCAAGCAAAATCTTCTGAACGTGTCTCAAACTCTGGGAATAGTAGTACAGTTTGCTGACCATGCTTATTAAAGTCTAAGATTTTCTTTTTGGTATCAAGACTGTAGTAGTAAGGGTCGTTACCATGCCCTCCCCACATCGACATACCTTTCGAATCACCATCATAAGCAGGTTTTACATTGCGAAGAATTTTCTCTTGACTATTTTGATATTTTTGACGAGATTCACGACGAACTCGATAAAATCGGTTGCTCATAGTGTCACGTTTCCATAGTTTTGGATCTTCCGAACCTCCTGTATTTGCACCACTTAAAAAAACTGGTGAGGGATAGTTGGCATGTATTTCTTCTGCAATTTTTCCAACATACGAACCTTTGCGTGGCCCATCCGAAAGCAGATAAACAATAGGTCGTGGAGTATCTTCCCAAGCAGGTTTTTCGAATTTTTCAATTTGACCCATTATCTCCTTGCCACTATCAAGTATTGAGGTGATGTTGCCTTTAGGTTGAAGATTTTGATACTCCTCTTTCCAATTTTCATCATTTAAATCGACAATATGTATGCAGTTACCTCCACTTTGCGCACTTGCAAGCAGCATCTTATTTTGCTTTTTATTGTAAACTACATCGTTGTACGAGAAGCGAGATATCAACACCTCAGTACTCTCTCTCTTTAAATCTTCGTTAGCTAGTAAAATTCGAGACCCTACTAATATTACATATTTATAATCACTATTACCCTCAGTAGCAAAAGGTTGAATAACTCGATAACCAAAAAAATCCATTTTATTTGCATCTACTAAATCGGTGATTTTAGTATCAGCATAGCTTTTAGTAGCAACGTCAAATACCTCTACTACCGATTCACCAAGCATATTGCTTGTACCCATCAAAATGGTTGGCTTACTCTTATCGCTACAATCTACAGATAATGAGCCAAATGGTCTACCCTCTTTTCCATACTCTACAATATCATAAGGCATAGTTTCGAGAGGCTTGAAGAGGTACATCTCTCCACGACGAGCCATAGAGTGAATAGTGCCTTGAACAGCCAACACCTCGCTACCGTCCTCCATTGGAATAGCTCGCAAAAAGTTGGTAACATGAGTTTTAGCTGGTGGCAGAGCACCCTCACCACCCCAAACATCATCTTTGGTTGGGATTGATGCCTTTGAGTAGGTGTTAGATTTTACAGTCGAAATCACTTTGCCATCTCCATCTAAATAGTAGAAATTTGTATCAAAACTTCCAGCTACAATATAATCTTTTCCATCTTTTTTTACTGTACAAACAGCATTCATTGGGGCATCATTAGGGCGGAATTGCCACAAATTCTTACCATTATCGTCGATAGTATAGATAGAACCATCGGCATTAGCCACTAAAATTTCATCGCTCTCATCTGCATCGATATTTCCACAGAAAATATCGAGATTTACAAAGCCAGATAGCTTGTTTTCCCATTTTAAGTTGCCTTTATAGTCATAACATAACAGACAACCGTCGTATGACGAGGCAATAATCACCTCATTACCTCCGATTTTTGCATCTCTAATTGAACTGATTGTGTAGGGAGTTTCAATTGATTTAATTGCCCCTTGTACGGGATTTTCACTACACGATAACAGTGTAGCAGTGGTGGATAGTAGCAGTAATAATCTCTTCATAAACAAAAAATTGTGTTAATATTAATGCAAATATAATAAAAATATTAAAAAATTTATGAAATTTAATAATTTTTTTATATATTTGTAATTATCAATTCATTGAGGTGAAAATATTTTTTATTCCCAACTCCCCTAAATATATAATATTATGAAAAACAGAATAAACTTTAAACTATTATCAAAATTTTCAATTCTATTACTATCAATAATAGTTATTAGCTCGTGTGCCTCTACAAAATCACACTCTTCAAAATCACGTAATTCAAAAACACACACTTCCAAATCACGCTCTTCTAAATCTCGTTCTTCTAAAGAGCATTATAGCTTCACTCAAGTATCAGGAATTGTAATGGACGAGTATAGCAATCCTATAGCTCACTCTATTATCCACCTTGATGGAGCTAATAGAGATGTAGTAACTGATAGCCAAGGTAAATATAGCTTTAATCGCATTAAAAAAGGACAAAATATGGTTGTAACATCCATAGGTTACGACATACAGATTGTTCCTATCGAAAATCAAACTCAAAATATAGTGATGAAAAGCGACAAAGTAAACGTTGGTTTTGGTTCGCAAAGTCGTGATAAAATTACATCATCTGTAGCAACTATTGGTTCTGAAATTTTCGATAGCCGACCTGCTAGAACGGTTATGGAGATGCTTCAAGGTATGGTTCCCGGTCTCAATATTTCTCATAACTCTGGAAGCATTGGCGATACTAGCATAAATATCCGTGGAACAGGCACTATTAGTGAAACCTCTGTGGATGGTCCACTAATACTTATTGACGGTGCGCAAGGCGATGTAAACAGCCTCAATCCACAAGATGTCGAAAATATATCAGTATTAAAAGATGCAGCAGCAGCCTCACTGTATGGCTCACAAGCAGCATTTGGCGTAATTTTGATAACTACTAAGAGCGGAAAATAATGATAATTTATAAATTGTAAATTATAAATGATTAATGAACCTCTTTCATTCTTAAATATACTTTTAATTTAACAAAGCAATTCTCAGCAATTCTCAGCAAT
>JAWXTR010000024.1:0-20454 GCA_044433365.1 Rikenellaceae bacterium | reverse complement strand
AGCAACCCTCAGCTTTTTCAAGAAAATGGCACTCTTTTTGTTTTTTGTTAACACAAAAGAGCTTTGAAGCTCATAAAAATTTTCACATTTTAATCTTATTTTTATGTTGACAACATCAAGAAAAAGCCAAAATTGGCTACCATCGATTTTTAACGATTTTTTAGGTAATGAATGGATTGCAAAATCAGCAACAGCAGCCCCTGCTATGAATATTATCGAAAACAGCAAAGAGTATAAAATCGAAATTGCATCGCCAGGACTTCAAAAAGAGGATTTTAGCGTTAAAATTAACGACCAAAACCACTTAGTAATCTCAGTTAGACACAGCGAAGAGAAAAAAGAGGGAAGTGAGGATGAAAGATTTTTACGTCGTGAATTTTCGCTTTCACAATTTAAACAGACCTTGATTTTACCAGATAATATCGATAAAGATAAGATTGTTGCTACTCAACAAAATGGTATTCTTAGCGTCTCAATTCCTAAACAAGATATGGAGGTTGTTACAACCGAAAGAGTTGTTCCTATTGGTTAAGGTCATTCACAAAACCACTAATAGGTTAATTTATAAATAGTTATGTGTAAGCAAAACCTTTGAAGAGGATGACTAAAAAGCACCCATTTAACACAAATAACCCTTGCCACAAGCTCTGTGACAAGGGTTGTTCATGTAAAATAGGTGCTTTTGGGTCACCCTCATATTTTTTTATAATATTTTCTTAGAGTAGTTCTAAGAAAGGAACCCAAGAAGGATACCAGCCGCAACAGCTGAACCAATTACACCTGCTACGTTTGGACCCATAGCGTGCATTAATAGGTAGTTTGTACGGTCGTAGTGCATACCAACCTCTTGTGATACACGAGCAGAGTCAGGCACTGCCGATACACCAGAGTTACCGATAAGTGGGTTGATTTTGTTACCCTCTTTAAGGAATAGGTTAAACAATTTTACGAAACATACACCTGCAGAAGTAGCAATTACAAACGAAAGCGCACCAAGACAGAAGATAAATATAGATTTAGGTGTTAAGAAAGTTGTAGCTTGAGTTGAAGCACCAACTGTAAGACCTAAAAGGATAGTTACGATGTCGATAAGTGTACCACTTGCTGTAACAGCAAGACGTTTTGTTACACCACTCTCTTTTAGAAGGTTACCAAAGAATAACATACCTAAAAGTGGAATACCCGATGGCACTAAGAAACAGGTCATAAGCACACCAACGATAGGGAAGATAATCTTCTCAGTTTGAGATACGGCACGTGGTGGACGCATTCTAATAAGACGCTCTTTGTCGGTAGTAAGCAGCTTCATAATAGGAGGCTGAATTACTGGCACAAGAGCCATATAAGAGTATGCCGAGATGGCAATAGCACCCATCAAGTCTGGAGCCAACTTACCTGAAAGGAAAATTGCAGTAGGACCATCTGCACCACCGATAATACCGATAGCACCAGCCTCAGCAGCCGAGAAACCAAGAGCAAGAGCTAGCATATAGGCACCAAAGATACCAAACTGTGCAGCTGCACCAATAAGCATCAATTTAGGGTTGGAGATAAGAGCCGAGAAATCGGTCATTGCACCAATACCTAAGAAAATAAGTGGAGGATAAACCCCTTTTAATACACCAAAATATAGATAGTTCAAAACCGAACCATCTTCGTAGACACCAATCTGTAGTCCTGGAGCAAATGGTATATTACCGATAATAATACCAAATCCAATAGGAACAAGCAACATAGGCTCAAATTTCTTCGCAATACCCAAGTATAGGAAGATAAGAGCTATGATAATCATCACCCCGTGTCCTAAAGTTATATTAGCGATACCTGTATAACTGAAGAACTCTGTAAGATTCTGACCTAAAAATTCAAAAAATCCCATTTCCATAGCACTAGCCAATTGTAATTAATAGATCGCCTTCAAGTACACTATCGCCTTTTCTTACGGCGATGCTTTTTACCACTCCAGCTTTATCTGCTTCAATATTATTTTCCATTTTCATAGCTTCAAGAACCATAAGTTTTTGACCAACAGCTACCGAGTCACCCTCTCTTACAACTACATCTAGGATAGTTCCTGGAAGTGGTGATTTGATTGCAGCTCCACCACCAGCAGCCGCTGCAGCTGGACGAGGAGTATCAGCTACTGGAGCTGGCTCTGTATGATGTGGATCAGAAGGAGTAAACACAGGTTTACGAACGATTTTTGGAGTTTTTGGACGGTGAGCTAAACCATCAATTTTAGCCTCATAGTTAACACCATTTACTGATACTTTTGCAACAGAGTCTTCAACATCATGAATTGCAACTTTGTAATCATTACCGTTAACTGATATTTTGTATTCTTTCATCTCTTTTTATTATTTAATAATGTAACGTAGTACTATCTATTAAGTTGGTTGTTAATACCATAAATTTTTGAACTCCATGGAGAGTATGCACGTGCTACACGGTTAATTGTAACAACTTCAGACTCTATATCATGAAGGTCGCTCTCATACTGTTGAAGCGCAATAGCGATGGCAGCGATAACCTCACCATTAACTTCATCTTTCATAAGCTCAGCCTCTTTTTTCTTAGTAGGAGCAGCAACAGGAGTTGCAGAAACAGCAGCTTTTGCTTTATGTTCTTTACGATTAGCAAACGAAACAAGAAGCACACCTAGACGTTTGAAAACTACAAATAGAGTAAGTAGAGCTAAGAACACAACACTCATTGCAGAGATAGCCATAGCAAAACCACGAGGGTCTTGAGTTAGGAAAAGCTCTGAGCGAGATATTTTCTCGATAGTTTCGTTAGTTGAAGCAGGACTTGTAGCTGCTAAAACGCCCCAAACTGGCTCCTCGCCCTCAACTTTTGTGATAAAACCAATCGAAGTGTTAGGTTTTTGCTCAGCATAAGAGTATGATACAGTACTAATTGGATCACCTTTACCACTTGCATCCCAAAGAGTAATAGCTTTTGTGTTGTCTAAGGTAAAATTTGTGTAAAAGGTGCCTTTTGTAGATTCTCCACCAGCAAAGAATAATACATATCCTTGTGGTCCTACAACTGTGTTAGCATCATTTTTAGGGATTCTATAACGAACAGTTTGTCCATCATTTTTTGTTACCTCTAAGATGGCACTAGCTAAATTTACATTAGAATAACCAACGTTTCTTAGCTCAATCCATCCCACTCTGTGACCAAAGCCGTCCTCATAGCTATCAACATTTTTTACAAGAACCTCATTGATAACAATATCTTTGATTCCTTGCGCTGAAGCTACAAATACCGACATAAATGCAATCACAAGAGCAATTATGTTTTTCGATAATATTCTTTTCATTGCTTGATTGCGGATTATAATGGAATATTTGAGTGTTTTTTAGCAGGGTTAACCAGACGTTTAGTCGAAAGCGACTGAAGCGCACGAATAACACGGAAACGAGTATTACGAGGCTCGATAACATCATCAATATAACCATATTTAGCTGCATTATAAGGATTTGCAAACGCATCACGATACTCTTCCTCTTTTTTAGCTATATAAGCTGCTTTTTCCTCAGGATCTTCGATAGCAGCGATATCTTTTGCAGATAACACCTCAATAGCACCCTTAGGACCCATTACAGCAATCTCACCAGTTGGCCATGAGTAGTTAATATCACCACGAAGATGTTTAGAAGCCATTACACAATATGCACCACCGTAAGATTTACGAAGAATTACTGTAATTTTTGGAACAGTAGCCTCACCATAAGCAAATAGAAGCTTAGCACCATGAATAATGATACCACCATACTCTTGACCTGTACCAGGAAGGAAACCAGGAACGTCAACTAGAGTTACGATAGGAATATTGAAAGCGTCGCAGAAACGTACAAAACGAGCCGCTTTACGAGAAGCGTTGATATCTAGCACACCAGCCATAAATTTAGGTTGGTTAGCGATAATACCTACAGAAGTACCGTTAAAACGAGCAAAACCTGTAACGATATTTGGAGCATATTTTCTTTGAGACTCTAAGAACTCACCACCATCTACGATAGAGGCGATAACCTCAAGAACATCGTAAGGTTTGTTTGGATTATCAGGGATAATTTCGTTAAGAGCATCTTCTAAACGAGCGATATCATCTACACAAGCAGCTTGTGGAGCCTCCTCTAGGTTGTTTTGTGGCATATAGCTGATTAGCTTACGGACAAGACCTAAACCCTCCTCTTCGTCATCAACTACAAAGTGTGCAACACCCGATTTTGAAGCGTGAACTGTAGCACCACCAAGTTGTTCTTGAGTTACATTTTCACCTGTTACAGTTTTAACAACTTTAGGACCTGTTACAAACATGTAAGAGGTGCTTTGACTCATAATAATGAAGTCAGTAAGAGCTGGAGAGTAAACAGCACCACCTGCACAAGGACCGAAAATAGCAGAAATTTGAGGAATTACACCAGAAGCTAAGATATTGCGTTGGAAGATTTCGGTATAACCTGCAAGAGCATTTACACCCTCTTGGATACGTGCTCCACCTGAATCGTTGATACCGATAACTGGGGCACCGTTTTTCATAGCCATATCCATAACTTTACAAATTTTGTTTGCGAAAGTTTCAGACAGTGAACCACCATAAACTGTAAAATCTTGAGAGAAAACATATACTAAACGACCGTCAATTGTACCGTAACCAGTTACAACACCGTCACTTAGAAAATCTTGTTTTTCCATACCGAAGTTAGTACAACGATGTTTTACAAACATATCGAACTCTTCGAAGCTACCCTCATCAAGTAACATTGCGATTCTTTCACGAGCAGTATTTTTGCCCTTTGCGTGTTGAGAGTCGATTCTTTTTTGACCCCCACCTAATCTAGCTTTCTCTCTAAGCTCAATAAGCTCTTTGATTTTATCTGTATTTGCACTCATTTTTATAATTATTGAGATTTATATTTTTTATATTTGGCGAATAGGGCACGAAAATTTTAGTTATTTTCTTGCCCTTTAATGGGTTTATTTATTTTTATCTTCGCAAAGTTCTGTTAATACACCAAAAGTACTTTTTGGATGAAGGAAAGCGATACTTAAACCCTCTGCACCATTACGTGGAGTTTTGTCGATTAGCTTAACCTCTTTGCTTGCAGCATCTGCAAGAGCATCTTCAAGACCATTTACAGCAAAAGCAACGTGGTGAACACCCTCGCCTTTTTTCTCGATAAATTTACCTACAGGCCCTTCTGGATCAGTTGATTCTAGTAGCTCGATTTTGGTTTGACCAACCATAAAAAATGCAGTCTTAACTTTCTGTTCTGCAACCTCTTCGATGTTGTAACATTTAAGACCTAAAACGTTCTCATAGTAAGGAATAGCCTCATCTAATGATTTTACGGCAATGCCGATGTGTTCGATGTGAGTTAAATTCATCTCTTCGAAATTTAAATTGTTTATACTTTTATTATAATATATTTTATAGTCTATTGGTTACAAGATAAGTATGATTTTACCTTATATTTCAAAATTAAATCACAATACCGATTACAAAGTTACAAATATTAAATTGAAAAATAAAGAAATATAGCAGTAATTTTTATTAAAAAACTACTGCTTCGATTATTTTCTTTCACTTTAGAACCTATTTTTACTGATTTTCAACTATTTATACATTTATAAAATAACAACTTTTTATTAAATATTTTAAAAAAAATTAAGGGGGTTTTAAAAATTAGAAAACCTAATTTTAAAAACCCCCTTTAAATATATTTAAAATAAATATTTTCCACCCTCTATTTCAATGTTAAGAGTAGGAAGAAAATTATGTACGTTTAATTTCAACCTCTTCGTAACCTTCGATTATATCGCCGATTTTGATATCGTTGTAGTTGTCGATGTTAAGACCACACTCCATATTTGTTGTAACCTCTTTTACATCATCTTTAAAGCGTTTAAGCGAACCTAACTTACCAGTGTGTACTACGATACCCTCACGGATAATACGAATTTTGGTGTTACGACCAATTTTGCCTTCACGAACCAAACATCCTGCAATCGTACCAACTTTCGATATTTTGAACACCTCCATAACCTCTACTGAACATACAATCTCCTCTTTAATTTCAGGAGCTAGCATACCAATAATGGCATCTTTAATATCGTTGATAGCATCATAGATAATTGAGTAGTTACGGATCTCAATCTCCTCTTTCTCAGCCAATCTACGAGCACTTGCAGAAGGACGTACTTGGAAACCGATGATTACAGCATTTGAAGCAGCAGCAAGAAGCACATCACCCTCAGAAATTTGACCTACAGCTTTGTGAATTACATTAACTTGTACCTCCTCTTTAGATTGCTTGATAAGTGCATCTGTAAGAGCCTCTACCGAACCATCCACATCACCTTTTATGATGATATTAAGCTCTTGGAAGTTACCGATAGCAATACGGCGACCGATTTCGTCAAGCGTAATATGTTTTTGTGTTTTAAGACCTTGAATACGTTGTAGTTGTTCACGTTTGTTAGCAATTTCACGAGCTTGACGATCATCTTCCATAACATTAAAGGTGTCACCTGCCTGTGGAGCACCATTAAGACCTAGTACAAGTACTGGAGTTGCAGGAGGTGCTTCAGTCACACGCTTACCACGCTCGTTAAACATCGCCTTCACACGACCTGAGTAGATACCCGAAAGCATCACATCGCCAACACGAAGTGTACCTTGTTGAACCAATACTGTAGATACATAACCACGACCTTTATCAAGTGTAGACTCGATAATCACACCGTTAGCCTTCTTGTTAGGATTAGCTTTAAGCTCTAACATATCAGCTTCAAGAATAATTTTTTCAAGAAGTAAATCTACATTTAGACCCGACTTAGCAGCAATCTCTTGACATTGGTATTTACCGCCCCAATCCTCTACTAAGAAGTTCATAGCAGATAGCTGTTCACGGATTCTCTCTGGGTTTGCACCTGGTTTATCTATTTTGTTGATTGCAAAGATGATAGGGACACCTGCGGCAGCAGCATGGTTGATAGCCTCAATAGTTTGAGGCATCACGCTATCATCGGCAGCGATAATAATGATTGCAACGTCGGTAACCTTAGCACCACGTGCACGCATCGCTGTAAACGCCTCATGACCTGGAGTATCAAGGAATGTGATACGTTTTCCCTCTTCTACTTTTACAGAGTACGCACCGATATGTTGTGTAATACCACCCGCTTCACCTGCAATTACGTTAGCTTTACGGATAAAGTCAAGAAGAGATGTTTTACCGTGGTCAACGTGACCCATCACTGTTACAATTGGAGAACGTGGAAGCAAATCCTCTTCGTTATCCTCTTCAAATGTAACTTGCTCTTGGATTTCAACAGTTACAAACTCAACTTTATAACCAAACTCTTCTGCTACGATTACTAACGCTTCCGCATCAAGACGTTGGTTGATAGAAACCATCAAACCAAGATTCATACAAGCAGTAATAACATCGGTTACAGCAGCATCCATCATTTGAGCTAAGTCGCTTACTGTCACAAACTCTGTAAGTTTAAGAATTTGTTTTTCGGCAGCTTGGCGTTCCATCTCCTCGACAGCACGAGCATTAACAGCTTCACGCTTATCTTTACGATATTTGACACTCTTGTTCTTGTTGCCTTTGTTTGTTAGGCGAGCAAGAGTATCTTTGATTTGCTTTTGTACATCTTCATCGCTAATCTCAGCCTTTGGAGCAGCAGATTTATTATTGAAGTTGTTATTTTTGAAATTACCTTTACGGTTATTTTGCTGATTGTTACCGCCTGGACGATTGCCTCCATGTTGGTTTTGACCACGGTTGTTGCCACCTTGGTTTCCACCGCCATTATTATTGCCGCCGCCATTGTTGCGGTTGTTATTGTTGTTGCCACCACCGTTATTACGGTTGTTATTGTTGTTGCTATTGTTGTTATTGTTGTTATTATTGCGATTTCCATTATGTTGACCGCCACCTTGTCTTTGACCACCGCCATGTTGGGGTTTCTGACCATTATTATTACCAGCAGCCAACTTTGGATCGTTAATATCAACCTTGTTGTCTTTTTTGATACGCTTACGCTTATTCTTCTTTTTGTCAGCAGGATCAGATTTTTTCTTCTCCAACGAAGCTAAATCTATCTTACCGATGATTTTAGGACCCGACAGCTGCTCAGTCGAATTTGGACGGAACAAATCGACTGAATTCTCAGCCATTCTATCGTCAAAAGTTTTGTTTAAGTCTTTATTAGACTCATTTTGGTTGTCGCTTACTCTCTCCTCTACAGGTTTAGTAACACTCTTTGTCTCTACAGTAATTTTCTCTTTTACAGGCTCTTTCACAGGCTCTTTATTTATTTCTACAGCAGGGGCAACCTCTGCTTTCTTATTATTCTCGCCAGAGAATTTTTTGGCTGCAACCTCTTTTTTTACAGCCTCTTCATTAGTTTTAGCTTTTGGTTGCGGCTTTTTACCAACTTTATCCAAATCTATTTTACCTATAACTTTAGGTTGATGAATATTAGATTTTACACTTTCGCTCTTCTCTACGATATTAGATTTGATGATTAATTCATCTTTAACATACTCTTCATCTTTAGACTCAGCCTCTTTCGATTTAATATCTTTAAGTGATACAGTTTCGTTTTTGGTAATTATCTTCTCTTTTATATTAATCTTTTCGATTGTCTTACCTTTACCAAACTCCTTTTCAACAAGATTCAACATATTACCATCAAGGATAGGATTGCTACCCTCGACATTACATCCCTTATTTTTTAAGAAGTCTAACAAAGTACCCGACCCAACATTTAGCTGGCGAGCAATTGTGACAACCCTTATTTTCTTTTCATTTGCCATATTTTTATCTTTTCTTTTTCGGCGATTAAACTTACACTCTATGAGACATTATTGACCACTCAAATTTAATCAAATAATTGATTTAACCGATAAATCACTAAACACTCACCATACCAATTAGGGTATTAAACCACTTGAAGAGCTTAAAAGGTAGTTTATTGATTATTATAGATACTGCAATCTATTACAGAACAGAGCACTATAAAACTTTTACTGTTTTATTATATAACTCTGCTTTTGAGCACATAACTTATATAGTAACTCCTATTTTTTCGAACTATTCAAATTCTGCTTTTAAAATATCAACTACCTCTTGCACTGTCTCATCCTCTAAATCTGTACGACGAGCAAGCTCTTCTACAGTATAATTTAGGACGCTTTTAGCTGTATCACAACCAATTTTTTGCAGTTGCTCAATAATCCATGGCTCGATTTCGTCAGAAAAATCTTGAAGAGCAACATCGTCCTCAGTATCATCTTCGGCAACTTCACGATATACGTCAATATCATAACCAGTAAGCTGCGAAGCCAACTTAATATTAAGACCACCTTTACCAATAGCTAACGAAATTTCGTTTGGTTTTAGCGTTACAGCAGCTTTTTTCTCTTCTTCATTAATCTCTATAGATAATATTTTCGCAGGGCTTAAAGCTCTTTGAATTAAAAGCTGAGTATTTGCAGTATAGTTAACAACGTCGATATTTTCGTTTTTCAACTCTCTTACGATAGAATAGATACGAGACCCCTTCATACCCACACAAGCACCAACTGGGTCGACTCTTTCGTCGTAAGACTCTACAGCCACTTTAGCTCTCTCACCAGGAATACGAACAATCTTTTTGATTACGATAAGACCATCCGAAATTTCAGGAACCTCAACCTCAAAAAGACGATGTAAAAACTCAGGAGCTGTACGAGAAAGCACAATTACAGGCTTGTTGTTACGCATATCTACACGAGATACTATTGCACGAACAGCATCTCCTTTACGGAAGAAATCGGAAGGAATCTGCTCATCACGAGGAAGTACAAGCTCATTACCCTCATCGTCGAAAATTACTGTCTCTTTTTTCCAAGATTGGTACACCTCACCAGTAACCACAACCCCAACTTTCTCTTTGTATTTGTTATAAAGAGTAGCTTTTTCTAAATCTAAAATACGAGAAGCTAAATTTTGACGAAGCGAAAGCACCGAACGACGACCAAACGAGTTAAGCTTAATCTCGTCAGCAACCTCTTCACCCACCTCATACGAAGCATCAATCACTTTTGCATCCGAAAGAGAAATTTGAGTGTGCGACGACTCTACCTCACCATCTTCTACAACTACACGAGTACGCCAAATCTCTAAATCGCCTTTTTCAGGATTGATAATAATATCAAAATTCTCATCCGAGCCGTAAGTTTTGACAAGCATATTTTTAAATACATCCTCTAGGACACTCAACATTGTAGCTTTGTCAATATTTTTCAACGCCTTAAACTCTGCAAAGGTGTTGATTAGATTTAAGTTATTCATTATATACTTCTTTATATATAGCGATTCGACGTGGAGCAAACCTCAATACCGAATCTTTTATTATTAATTACATTTTACAGGGGAGTTCTAAATTCTTGATTTTGAAAAATTTTAGAAGTTCCCTACACCTAAAATCGAGCGAAAATTCGCAAGATTTAAAATTTTATCACTAATCTAACTGTTTTTACCTCATCATAAGCAACAGTTACCTGCTTATCTACAAGCTGTTTACGTTTTTTACCCTCTACAAGCTCTTTTACTTGATAGCTAACCACAAAATTTTCGGCTGTAACATCGCTCATAACCCCTACAAGCTTATCACCATTGCTATATTTTACTTCAACCTCTTTTCCGCTATGTTTGTGAAACTGCTCTAACTTTTTTAGAGGGTCGGAAATACCAGCAGAAGCAACAGTAAGCTCAAAATCTTCTTCATCTCGATTGAAAAAAGTCTCGATATGACGACTTATTTCAATACATTTTGTAATATCTACACCACCTATAGCATCCACAATAACCTCAATTATATTTGAAGTAGACACTTTAACATCTACTAAAAACAGGCTATTTTCCGAAGCATAATCTTGTGATATATAATCTGTTACAATCTTTTCAATTTTTTCTTTTGCTATCATCTTTCTTATAGATTATAAAGAAAGGGAGCTTATCAGCTCCCCCTCTCTCCACTTTTATACTCTGCAAAAGTAGTAAAAATTTTTATATTTACAAAATATTTTCTCTAATTTTCTAATTTTCCTCCTTTACACTCTCAAATAATCCCATGTCATCTACACTATGGTTTGAGATATAAGAGAAGTGAGCACAGTTTTTAGCACTACCCATTCTGATGTAAGCAGCTGCACTATTGCGATAATCTTCACACTCAGAGGCTTGATGTAGCAGAAGATAGCCATGAATAATATGACCAGCCATCTCAACCAAACGACGTGCATGGAAATCTACATACTCTGGTGTTGAGCCTTCACACTCAGTAACCACCTTAACTCCAGCTTCATACTGTTCAGTCATCTCTTTTAACATGCGTTTAAGAGCTGTAAACTCAGAATTTTCGGTCAACTGCTCATATTTATTCATTTGAGTTAAATAAACACCAGTTGTAACGGCACGGATTGAGGCAACAACTTGAAGCTGCGAGGTACCCTCATAGATATTTGTAATACGAGCATCACGCACCAATCTTTCGATAGGATAATCTTTCATATAGCCCGAACCACCATGAATTTGAAGAGAGTCGTAGCTAACTTCATTTGAATATTCACTTGCAAATAGCTTTAAAAGAGGCGTATAAGCATCGGCAAGACGTTGGTAATATTTCATTTCATCACGCTCCTCTCTCTCTAGCTTACGCTCTTTAGAGATGTGGTAGTAGCATTTATACATATCCACAAAACGAGAAGTTTCGTATAGCATCGCACGAGAAGCGTGCACTTTAGCTTTCATATTTGTAAGAAGCTCATATACAGCAGGGAACTCAATGATAGCTTTACCAAACTGCATACGCTCATGGGCATATTTCAGACCCTCACGATATGCCGCCTCAGCAATACCAACCGACTGAGCACCAACACCTAAACGTGCAGAGTTCATAAGACCCATTACATAGCGAATAAGACCCATTTTACGGTCTCCGACCAATTTAGCTGGAGCATTAGTAAATACAAGCTCGCAAGTAGGCGAACCAATAATACCCAATTTATGCTCTATACGACGAACTTTAACAGCCATGTGTTTTTTGTCGTACACAAACAGCGAAAGACCACGAGCATCAGCTGTACCATCTTCACTACGAGCAAGTACCAACGAAATATCGGCATCACCATTAGTGATAAAGCGTTTTACGCCATTTAGCAGCCAACAACCCTGCTCCTCACACCAATCAGCACGAAGCATTACAGCCTGTAAATCGCTACCTGCATCTGGCTCAGTAAGATCCATAGCGCAAGTATCGCCTTTATTGATACGAGGAAGATATTCAGCGTTAATCTCTTCGCTAGCAAACTCATGAAGAGTCTCGGCACAATCTTGAAGCCCCCAAATATTACCAAAACCTGCATCGGCACGAGATACCAATTCGCAAGACATTACATAAGGAACAAGTGCAAAATTAAGACCTCCAAAGCGACGAGGAAGCGAAATTCCGTATACGCCTGCTTTAGTAAGTGCCTCATGGTTTGCAGCAGTGCCTTCGGCATATATTACTCGGTCGTTTTCGACACGTGGACCACTTTTATCGACACCGTCAGCATTTTCAGCAAGGGTATCAGCAGCAATCTCACCAATTATCTCCAACACTTTACGATATGAGTCGATAGTATCTTCAAAATCAATTGGAGCATAATCAAATTTATCTTTGTCGGCAAAGTTATTCTCCTTTAGCGCAACAATTTTTTTCATCAACGGATGATCCAGATGAAATTGTAAATCTTTATTATCTAAAAAAAAGTTAGCCATAATTTTTATGTATTAAGGGGAGTTCTAATAATTTAGTTATATTTGATTTTTAGAAATACCCTTTAGCATGAAATATATCGGTATAAACTCTAAAAAAGAAGAGTTAAAAACCTATTCACACCTATTTTGTGTTATGTTTGTAATGCTTAATCATTTTACCTACTACATCCATCACATCCCCCTCAATTGCATAATCGGCAATTTTATTGATAGGAGCCTGTGGGTCGTTATTGATAGAGATAACCATAGCAGATTGATCCATACCAGCAGTATGTTGGATTTGACCAGAGATACCGCAAGCGATATATAGCTTAGGACGCACAGTTACACCAGTTTGTCCCACTTGGCGAGCATGCTCACAATAGCCAGCATCTACAGCAGCACGAGAGGCAGCAACCTCACCACCCAAAAGCGCAGCAAGCTCAAAAAGCTTATCGAAATTATCTTTCGAACCCACTCCATAACCGCCAGCAACAACGATTTGAGCACCTTTAATATCGATTTTATTCTCAGCAATTTGACGGTCGATGATTTTAACAGCAAAATCGCCATCTTTTAGATATTTCTTGAAATCTACAACCTTAACCTCAGCAGCAGGAGCATTCTCTTTCACCTCCATTTTCATCACACCCTCACGCACTGTAGCCATCTGTGGGCGGTGGTCAGGGTTAATAATGGTTGCTATGATATTTCCACCAAAAGCAGGGCGGATTTGATAAAGCAGATTTTTATACTCTGTTTTTGTACGAGCATCGGTATGCTCACCAATAATTAGAGAGGTACAGTCGGCAGTTAGTCCGCTATGAAGCTCCGAAGAGATACGAGGTGCAAGGTCACGACCAAGAGTCGAAGCACCAAAAAGGGCAATTTGTGGCTGCTCCTCTTTAAAGATTCCACAAACTATAGAGGCATGAGGAAGAGTACGATAAGGATAAAGCTCAGCATCATCAGCAACATGTACAATATCAGCACCATACTTAGCAAGCTCCATTTCAATACCATTAAGGTTATGACCGATAGCTAAAGCCTCAGTTTTACACCCCAATTCTGCGGCAAGCTGCGAGGCTTTGGTTAAAAGTTCACAACTTACATCGGCAACTTTTCCCTCAGCTATTTCACAATATACAAATATGTTATTCATAATAAATTCAGTTTTTTTGTAGATTAGCCAATAGTGTGATTTGCAATAAGTTCTTGAATAAGACCCTCCATATCACTATCCGACGAGGTAAGAAGCTTAGCCTCTTTAGCTGTAAATACGATATTTTCGATTTTCTTCACTTTTGTAGGCGAACCCGACAAACCTAGTTGCTCGCTATCAGCGTCAATATCGTCGGCTCCCCACTCAGCAATATTTAGGTAGGCACGCTCTTTGCGAATATCAGCAAAATAATCTTCAGCCGAATCTTGCACCTCCGAAGCAGTTACTGCATGTTTAAACTTCATAAGCAGCTTAGCATTACGTGGGCGACACTCAGGAGCCGAAGCATTTACAGTTAGAAGAAGTGGAAGCTGACCCTCTACTGTTTCAACGCCATTTTCAAGGCGACGAACAGCTGTAATAGTGCCGTTTTCAATCTTTTCTACTGTTTCGCAATAGGTAATTTGAGGAAGATTTAACTTTTGAGCCACTTGAGGTCCAACTTGCGCTGTATCACCATCGATAGCTTGACGACCTGCGATTATTATGTCACACTCCATTTTTTTAATGGTAGAAGATAGAGCATAAGAGGTTGCTAAAGTATCAGAACCTGCAAATTTACGATCGGTCAGTAGTACACCACCATCGGCACCACGATACAAACCCTCACGAATTACCTCAGCAGCACGTGAAGGACCCATAGTTAAGATTGTGATAGTTGCAGGATATCTATCTTTAATAGATAGAGCCACCTCTAAAGCATTTAAATCCTCTGGGTTGAAGATTGCCTCCAAAGCGGCACGATTTACCGTACCATCCGCCTTCATAGCATCCTTACCCACATTTCTAGTGTCGGGTACTTGCTTTGCAAGCACTACAATTTTTATAGTTTTATCCATATATAAGTTATTAAAAGAGAATTTATAGAAAATTCTCTAAATAATTGTGCAGATTTTAGAAGTACACTAAACCTACACATACCTTTTAATTATCAAATAATAAACAGCCAAATTTAAACATAATAAATTAAATATGCAATAGTTTATTAAAATTAAAACCTATTTTTCATTACTGATTACTATATGATATAACCACCTCCAACTACTCTATCGTCGATGTAGAACACCACGGGTTGACCACTACTTACCGCCCATGCTCTGCTAGATAATAGATTAACAATCAATGAGTTACCATCAACAATATCTACCTTACAATACCCCTCTGGATTCCAACCAACACCTCTAACTTTCACCTCCAATCGCTTACTATCCATTACCTCATCAAGGCAAACAAATTTATAATTTTTTACACGAAAAGTAGAGCAATATAGCTCATTTTCGTCGCCTACAATCAATCTATTACGCTCTGAATCCACTGCAACTACACAATTTGGACGCACTAATCCCAACCCTTTTCGCTGCGCTAAGGTGTAGAAAGGATAACCATCGTGCCTACCCACTACTCTACCATCTCTATCAACTATTTCACCCCCCTCTAGTCGCTCGATATTATCAACTCTACTTTTTAAAAGCTCTTTGTAACCTCCTCGACCCAAAAAACAGACCCCCATACTCTCCTTTTTAGAAGAAAGCTCTCTATACCCTTTTTTAAACATAAACTCTTTAATCTGCTCTTTACGCTTATCGCCAAGCACCATTATAGCACCTTTTAAGGTGGATTGGCTTAGCTGCCAAAGGTAGTAGGATTGATCCTTTACAGGGTCGACACCCTTTGCCACATAATAGAGACCATTATGCTCTACGACTCTAGCATAGTGACCTGTTGCCCAATTTTGAGCACCGATTTTTGCCCCGTTTTGCTCTATTACATCCCATTTTATCGAGCAGTTACACTCAACACAAGGCGAGGGAGTACGCCCCGATAGGTAAGAGTCGATAAAAGGGGTTATAATCTTTTTTTCAAAGGTTTGTGTTATATCCACCTCGTTTATTTCTATATCTAAACGTTCGGATAGATTTGAGTTGTCAAGTAAATTGTTTCTGTAATCAGTCTGATTTACTGCAAACCGCACACCATACACCTCATAACCCAACTCTTTTAGCATTAACACCGTCGCTGCGCTATCTACTCCTCCGCTTACTCCTACTGATATTTTTTTCATCGATTGTTTTTTTTACAAAATTAACAATTTATCTTTTCATTAACAAGCACGCGTAGAGACGATGTGTACATCGTCTAAAACATACAGACTATAGACCTATCCTCTCTACGGAGTTTTGCAATAGCACCATAACGGCTTATTTGCAATGGTTACTTTCATTAAAACAGACCTAAAAAAAGCTCCGATATATATATATCGGAGCTTAAAAAATATTTTAATTTTGATTAATTCAAAATTATGTTTGTGTACTATTGGATAGCTTCAACTGTAGAGAATTTACCATCTGAACCATCAGCACTATACCAATTTGATTTCATAAACGCATCAACTCTATCAGTAGGAACATACAATGTTCTTGCTTCAGCTTTTACACCATAACCCAAATAGAAAGCGTTATCAGCATATGGAATGCTATCACTATGAGGAATAGTAAATGTTTTCAAATTAGAACACAGTGCAAAAGATAAAGTTCCAATTGATTTCGTTGCACTAGATAATTCTACATTTTCTAAAGATGAACAGCTATAAAAAGCATTTGCTCCCACAGCAGCTACATTAGCAGGAAGAGTTATAGATTTCAAACTTGTTAATTCTCTAAAGGCATTAGCAGATATAGAAACAGATACCACATTTCCATCGCTATCTGCAACATCTTCTAACAGATTAACCGTTGTAATAGAATCAATAGAACTTGCATAAGCAGTAGCAAAGTTACCATTTTTACTTGCATAGATAGTAACCTCTTCGATATTAGCAGAACCATAGAATGGAGAATCTGAAGCAGTAGAAGAATAAGCAGCAGCGCTGTAATCTACAACAGAAGTTAATGTTGAAATACCACCAAATGCACTAGTACCAACCGATGTTACTGTAGCAGGAATTTCGATTGAAGTAAGTACTGTATTAGCAAAAGCACTATTTCCGATTGAAGTAACCGAAGCAGGGATTTCTAATGCAGAGATTGCAGTATTAACAAATGCGTAATTACCAATTGTTGCAACTAAAGCAGGAATCTCAATTGCAGTTAAAGCAGTATTTTTGAATGCTGAATTTCCAATAGATGTTACAGTTGCAGGGATTTCAAACGCTGTAAGAGCTGTAAATCCATCGAATGCAGCACCTGCAATAGAAGTAATATCACCAGTTACATTAACAGTAGAGATACTTGTTTTAGAATCAGCAAATATTTCACCTAAAGAAAGTCCACCATAAGTAAGATCAGATGTATTAACTGTAGTAATTGTAGATACACCGTCAAATGATGTAACATCAATAGAAGTTAATGTAGATGGAAGAGTAACCTCAGTAAGTGGACAGTTTGCAAAAGCATTAGCAGCAACTGTTTCAACACCTTCTGAAATAGTTACAGAAGTTAAACCTGTATTTTTAAATGCACTACCACCAATTGTAACAATTGTAGATGGGATAGTAAGTTCTTTTAGATTTGTAAATCCACTAAACGAACTACCAGAAATTGTTGTTAAACTTGAATTTTCAGTCAATACAACCTCAGTAATTTTTGAAGCCGAAGCAGCAAAGATATCTGACAATACTGGAGACGTAGAACCTGTTCCAAATCTTAACAACGAAGTAGTAACCTTAGTAATACCTGTACAACCACTAAACGCAGTAGCATCAACAGTAGTTAATGAAGCTGGAAGAGTTACAGAAGTTATTTTTGTAAGACCTTTAAATGCAGTTGCACCAATAGAAGTAACTTTTGAAGGAATTACCAACTCACCAGCTAATGCAGTACCTTCGAAAGCACTCGCTCCAATTGTTTTAACTGTAGATGGAATTTCAAATGTAGAAAGAGCAATAAATCCATCGAATCCATTATCTGGAATAGCAGTTAAACCACTACCTGTAACAACAAAAGTTTTGATTTTTGCTAAACTAGACTTAAATAGAGTATTGATTGCCGTTCCACCAACTGTAATAGAAGTACCAGTAGAACAAACAGCAGGAGCTGTTACAGATGAAATGCTTGCACAATTTACAAACGCATGAGCATCTAATGAAGTAACTGTAGATGGAATTACAACCGACTCTAAGCTATTTGGCATTGAATTCGAACCAATTGATGTTAGTTTATCAGGAAGCGCAAGCTCTTTAAGATTTGAACAACCATTAAATACATTATCACCTAAAGTTGTAACTGTAGATGGAAGAACTAAAGTAGTTAACGCTGTACAACAATCAAATGCATTATCTTCAATTGTAGTTAAACCCTCTGGTAATTCGATAGCTTTTAGTGAAGTACAATCTTCAAATGCAGATTCCTTGATAGTTACAACACCCTCAAGAACATCAACTGTAGTTAGTGAAGTACAACCTTCAAATGCACTTTCACCAACAAAACCATCGGTAGCACTACCCTCACCTGCAATAGTTACAGACTCAAGAGCAACACAACCCATAAACGCATAATCATCATAAGAGATAATACCTGCTGGAAGAATTACAGATGTAATATTTGTATTTGCACTAAAAGATACATCAGGTGTTTCCACTGTGTTTTCTACAACAGTAGCAGTTCTATCTTCACCAAAGATATTTGGCATTGAAGTAAGTTCTGTACCAAATGCAGAGCTATTCATAGCACCATTACCAAACGAAACTGTACTTAAATCGATAGCACCAGAAAGACCAGTCATCTGTTTAAGAACGTTAATATCATCTAAGTTAAGTTTAGAACCCTCAGGGAATGTAATAGCAGTATAGTTTTCGTAACCACCATAACCTAGCTCTTTATCTAATTGACCTGGCTCGATAGGAGAGTTGAACACCGCCTCAGAGTAAACTTTCACTAAGAAGTCACGTGACTCGCTATTCATATCTTTATCGTAACAAGTAACTGTTAGGCGAGCAAGAGAGGCATCATTATAAGCTCTAAGCTTGAACGAAGCTGGAATTTTGTCTGAAAGAGCACTAGCCATTTTAGCATCAGTAACATCCCACTCTTTTACAGCAGCTGCACGAGTAGTGATATCTGTACTAGTACCATCGCTGTTGATTACTGTTACCTCAAATGCAACAGCATCTAAAGGAAGATTAACCTCAACTGTAGCACCTAGACCATCGATAATACCATCATTACCTTCGTCTGTTGTTCTATCGCCATCGCAATAACCTGTAGGTAGGTAGTAGATACCATCTTCGCCTTTAACAAGGTTTGAATATGAGTCGATAATAATATCGCTAATACCATTTAAATACTCTTCAAGTAGAGGAAGAACGAAAGTTGTACCATCAGCAAGTGTGAAAGTAACTGAATCTTCGCCAACAACAACACCATCTTCTGAAGCAAAAACTGAATCGCCTGTAACTGCAACTTTCTCACCGTTTGCGTTAGTTACAAACTCACCATTTACTGTCCAGTAGTTAACACCATCCTCTTCTTGGATACCCATAACAGGAGTTGCACCTGTAACAGGAAGTTTGTTACCGTCAGCATCTGTTAAGAATACGCCATTGATAGTCCAATAGTCTACGCCATTATCTTCAACAACACCGATTACAGTAGATGAACCTGTGCTTCCTGAGAAATCACTACCATCGTTACCATCTTTACCATCTTCACCGTCAGCACCATCAGCACCATTTTTGATTGTAATAGTGCTTCCGTCAGAGAAAACAATCTCATAACCAACCTCTACACCATTCTCTTTTACTGAGTTTACAGTCACTACCGAGATATTGTTCTCTAGTGCATTTACAATTGTTTGGATAGAAGAGATGCTAGAATTTAGGTTATCACACGCTTCTTCTAAGCTCTCAACCCTATCGGTAAGATTCTCTATACTCTCTTTAATAGATGAGTCGTCGTACTTCTCACAACTACTAAAGGCTACCAATGCTACAAACATTGACAAGGCAATCGTTCTTTTCTTCATATTTGAAAATATTTAATATTATATAATTATCCACAAAACTATAGTGGCTATACACCTCCTAAAAAGTCAGTTTAAAGCCAATATATCGTTGCAATATTATAAAAAATTATTGAAAACACCAAATATATGATAGTAAATTAATACTCTTTTTTTACATATTAATATTTTTAGTTCATTATACTAATACATAACTAACTAAAAATCAATAGTATAATTATTTTTGAATATTTAATAATTTTAAAAAAATTAAAAAATATTTTTATCACCTACTTACACTTTTAACTGATAACTAATAAGTTAAAAAAAAAGTTAAAAAAAAAAATACCTTAATTTCAAAAAATTGAAATTAAGTAGGGTAAAATAATTATTGGTGTATTTTTAATAGTGCTATTGGAGATGAGATTTTTTGCTATTGAATCGAAAATATAGTGGTTCTATATTGAGATTTAATAGTGAAAAATA
>JAWXTR010000023.1:0-31787 GCA_044433365.1 Rikenellaceae bacterium | reverse complement strand
CGATATTTTTCACTATTAAATCTCAATATAGAACCACTATATTTTCGATTCAATAGCAAAAAATCTCATCTCCAATAGCACTTTTAAAAATACACCAATAATTATTTTACCCTACTTATTTACAATAAAACAAACGTTTTCGTTGTAGTTTTGACAAAGTTAAAAAAAATTGTAATAATTTCCAATACTTTTTGAAAATATTAATGAAAAGTATTGGAAATTATTACATCTTTATTATAAATTATATAAAGGTAACTTCTAAAATCTAAAGCCTTAAAACAAAAAATCTCTCAAAATATAGAATTTAGAACTTCACTTTAAACAAATAAGTGGGTGACTCACAATCAAAAATCCAGACCATCACCCCCTGCTCACAAACGTTATGAGTGGGGGTATTGGTCTGGATTGTGTAATTTTAAGTAAATTTCTTTACTTTTGTGTCATCCTTTTATCTTTTTTTTGATTAGACTTATTTCTAAAGGGAATTTCTCAAAAACAAAATTTAGAACTACATTAAATTGAATTAAAAGCAGTTGCAATTTGAGAAGCAATCTGATTAACTCCCTCTTTTAGCTTCTTACCAACCATCATTTTCATCATTGCGTTGAGTTTTGCGTGCACTACAACTCTCATACGAGTGTCGTCGGGAGCTAATCCTTTAAGTTGAATCCAGAAGAAAAATTCAAATGGAATATCAACGCCTGTCAGCTTAATAAGTTTGTTTGGCTCTTTATCTACAAATGCCAATTTAACATTAAACCCTTTTACCTTAAATGAGCAATGGTCGCCCTCTACAGCCCATCCCTCCACTTTATCTTGTAGGATTGGTGTAAAGTTGTTAAAATCAGAAAGAGCGGTATAAATCATATAATCTGGTTTGTTTACCCTCTCTTGATTGCTGATATATTCTGTCATACTATGAGTCATTCGCAAAACCTCTATTAAGTTAGTTTGCAATTAGTTACATTCCTAAAAAACTTCCTAATTACCTCCATTTTTGCACTTTTGTGCAAAAATGGAGGTAATCAAAAAACTATATTTAACACTTTTTAAGAAAAAGTGAACAAAAACACGCCTTCATCGTTCTTCGAGACGATGAGCGCACAATTTTTTTCAAAAATTGTGAGGCAAATCCGCAAAAGGGTTTTTGCGAATTCGCCTACTATTTTTTCCAAGTTTGTGGTGATTTACGCCACTCTTTTAATGTTTCTATTTCCGATTCATTAATGTAGTTTTGCTCTTGTGCAATCTCAATTAAAGTGTTGTAATTGCTAAGAGTGTCTAATTTTACATTAGCAGCAGCAAAGTTCTCTTCTGCTTTAGGGAATCCATAAGTGAATATTGCCACCATACCCAAAACCTCGCAACCAGCAGCCTCAAGAGCCTCAACAGCTTTTAAGCTACTACCGCCAGTGGATACTAAATCTTCTACAACGACAACTTTTGCTCCAGCTTTAACCTCACCTTCAACTTGGTTAGTCATTCCATGCTCTTTTGGTGCACTACGAACGTAAATAAATGGTTTTTGCATCGCCTCAGCAGCTAAAACACCATGTGCAATTGCGCCAGTAGCTACACCTGCGATAACTTCTGCCTCTGGATAAAGATTTTGGATAATCTCTGCAAAACTCTCATAAACCTCTTTTCTAGCCTCTGGATACGACAAAATTTTGCGATTATCACAGTAGATTGGAGAGTACCAACCCGAAGCCCATGTAAAATGATTTGCACTATTTAATTTAATTGCTTTAATTTGCAGTAAAGTTGCTGCAACATTGCGAGCGATATTATTACTCATAATCTTAATTATAACTATATGAAAATTAATGTTTATTATAATGACAAGGTCATTACAAACTGTTTATCTGAGTACAAAAATAGTAAAAAAAGCGTAAATTGCCTAATAAATGATAACGATTTTCCTGAGTCGGTTGAAAAATTGATGGAAATTTTAGAAAATGATGATATTCTGGTTTTTGAAGATATGAGCAGTAGTGAACTTCTTGAAAAATTATCTAAAATTTTCAAACATATATCTGCTGCTGGAGGAGTAGTCAAAAACGACGAGGGTCAGATTCTTATGATTTATAGAAACTCTAAATGGGATTTACCAAAAGGAAAACAAGAAAAAGGCGAAACTACCTCTGAGTGTGCTGAGCGTGAAGTAGAAGAGGAGTGTGGAGTGAAAGTTACTAGTGTTGGCGAAAAAATATGTGATAGCTACCATATCTACTATATGTTTGAAAAGTGGATAATCAAAACCACCTCTTGGTATCGAATGAGTAGTAATTCAACTATATTAACCCCTCAAACAGAAGAGGGAATTAGTGAAATAGAGTGGGTCGACAAAAATAAAGTGTTGGAGTATCTTAATAATAGTTATCCTACTATTTGTGAGGTGTACGACAACTATTTACAAAAGGAGAATCTCTAAAAATCCAGAATTTAGAACTCTCCTAATATTTTAAAGGCTCATTTACACTTTTTTCTGTAAATGAGCCTTTTGAACAAAAATCCTTTTTTTTGAAGAAAACCTATCTATCCCATCTTTTTTCGATAACTTTCCAATCAATTAATTTCCAGAGAGCAGTCAGATATTCTACACGTGAATTAAAATAATCTATATAGTATGCGTGTTCCCAAACATCTATCGTTAAAATAGGTTCTCTACCCTCTTTTAGAGGAGTGTTGGCATTGCCCATTGGCGCAATCATAAGCTCATTTTTGCCATCTCTAACAAGCCATACCCATCCAGAGCCAAAAAGCGTAAGTGCTGCTTGAGCCATCTGTTCTTTCATCGAACCAAAGCTCCCAAACGATAGCTCAATTGCCTCTAAAAGTGCGCCTGTAGGCTCAATTTTTGGGTCGGCCGAGAGTTGTTCGAAGAAAAAAGTGTGGTTCCACGCCTGTGCCGCATTGTTGAATAGAGCACCGTCCGACTCCTTTATAACTTGCTCGATAGAGTGAGATTTAAAGGTAGAATCGGCAAGTAGAGCATTGTATTTCTCAACATAAGTTCTGTGATGTTTACCGTAGTGATACTCCAAAGTTTTTTTGCTCATTTCTGGCTCTAAAGCATCCATTGCATAGGGTAAATCAAAAAGTTTGTATTCCATATCTGAAATTTTTAAAGGGGAGTTCTAAACTCACATTTTAGTAAATATAGAAGTTCCCAAAAGATTATTATTGTCTTCAAACTTTCAAAAAATATACCATTGTCGTTAAATCAATTAGGATAAATTCCATTGAAAGCAGTCAGCAAAAAATACCTCAAAATCCAGAAATTAGAACTCCTCTAAAAAGGGTTGTTCGCAAAACCACTACAACTTCACTTCAAAATTAATGATTTTTTTTATACTGCAAATCTACAGGAATGTGCCTAAAAAACAAATTAAAACCAAAAAATAGGTCATCTAAAACAGCAAAAGCTATCTTAAACAACCTATTAAAAATTTCTTAAAATCTAATTTTTAGAAGTTCCCTTAAATATTATCTGATCCATCCGCCACCAAGTGCACGATAAAGCTCAATTCGCTGAGTTGCAACATCTAAGTAGCTATCGTAAAGGCTAAGTTCTGTTGTGAAAAGACCATTTTGAGCAGTCAGAACATCAAGGTATGTAGCATATCCTCTTTCGAAAAGATCCATTGAATAATCAAATGCAGTGCTAATTGCTTCATATTGAAGCTTGTCATACTCAGCTTTTTCAGTAGCACTGTCAAGGCTTAAAATAGAGTTTGAAACCTCCATCATAGCATTAAGAAGTGAAAGTTTGAATTGAAGGTAGCTATCATTTTTTTGAAGCTCAGCCACTTTCTTTTGAGTACGAAGAGCACGAGCATTGAAAATTGGAGCAGTAAGACCTCCTACAGCGTTCCAAAATAGAGATTCTGGTTTAAACCATGTATCGGCTGCTAATGATTCATAGCCAACTTGACCTGTAAGTGTAAGAGCAGGATACATAGACGCTTTGGCTACATTAAAACTCTCATGTGCGCTACGCATAGCAAATTCCGCAGCACGAACATCAGGACGATATTGAAGTAGTGCAGTAGGAACGCCTGTATCTATAGAGTAGTTGATAGAGTTAAGCTCCAATGAATTGCAACGCTCTATAGGTGTGCAGCTTTTACCAAGAAGAAGAGAGATGTAATTTTCCATAATGGTTATACCACTCTTAACTTGTGGTAGATAGCCTTTGGCACCATATAGTTGTGCTTTAGCTTGAAGTACTGCAACTTCGTTTGTTTGCCCTTGCTCTTTCATAATCGACACTTTATCGAGATAATCTTGATAAAGTGAGATAGTTTTCTGGGTAACTGCAAGCTTTGAGTCCATAACAACCAATTGATAGTAGGCTGTAGCTATATTGGCAACAAGATCGGTAACAACTGCATCTTTTGCAGCCTCAGTAGCTAATAAATTTGCATAAGAAGCACGTTTTGAACTTGAAATTTTACCCCAAATATCAATCTCCCACGATGCAGAAACTGATAGGGTGTAGTCGCTAATAGGTGTTTTCACACCCTCAGCAACTTGAGATGCTCCAGTGCTTGAAGGATCGGTGTAGATAGCTTGTGCAGAGGCGTTAAACGATGGTGCAAATGCAGCACGAGATTGATAAAGATACTGTTTTGCCTGCTCAATACGTGAGATTGAGAGATGAAGGCTAATGTTGCTATCAAGTGCTTCGCTAATTAAGCTACGAAGATATTTATCACCGTAAAATACATCCCAATCTATTGCAGCAATGGTGGTAGTATCACTACTACCATTGCGATATACACTCTGAGCAATTATATTGTCGGGAGTTTTGTAACGAGGTGTTACACAGCTAAAAAGCGATGAGGCAACAGCTGCAATAAATAGTGCTCCGTATATTTTTTTTCTAATTATCATAATTTTAATTTGCTTAGATTTTAAAATGCTACCTAATTAATTATTTTCAATTGGAGTATGTGGATTTGAGTGTAGTTTAGGGTTTTTACTACGCATTTTCTCATCAATTGTTTTGAAGATAATAAATAGCGAAGGAATAACAAACACACCAAACACAGTACCTATCAACATACCACTTGCCGCTGCTGTACCAATAGAGTTGTTACCAGCTGCACCAGCACCTGTAGCAATCATAAGAGGAATCATACCAAAAATAAATGCAAATGAGGTCATAAGAATTGGACGTAGACGAGCTGCTGCACCCTCAATAGCCGCCTCTTTAATTGAGAGTCCAAATTCATCACGTCTCTGACGAGCAAATTCGACAATCAAAATACCATTCTTGGCGAGCAGACCGATAAGCATAATAAGTGCAACCTGTACGTAGATATTGTTGTCAATACCCAATGCACTAATTCCGATAAACACACCTGCAATACCGATAACAAGAGGAATCATAACCGATAGAGGAAGTATGTAGCTTTCGTATTGAGCACAAAGAATAAGATATACAAAGATAAAACATAGCGCAAAAATCATAACCTGCTGATTACCTGCTTTAATCTCTTCACGTGTCATACCCGAAAATTCGTAACTATAACCTTGAGGTAGAGTTTCAGCTGCTTTTGATACTGCGGCAATTGCATCACCAGTACTAAATCCTGGGTTTGGAACTCCTGTAATGGTAGCAGCAGTAAATAGGTTGTAGCGAGTGATAGCCTCGGGACCATACACACGTTTAAAATCTACTAAGGTACTAATTGGAACCATCTCACCAAGATTATTTTTCACCATAACCCTATAGATTGAGTTTAAGTCGGTTCTATCTTCTGGGTCGGCTTGAACCATTACCCTGTAATATTTTGTAAAGCGGTTGAAATCAGATACAAACATACTGCCGTAGTAGGTTTGCATAGTTGAGAACACCTCACTAACACTTACATTTGCTAATTTACATTTTTCGATATCTACCGAAAATTCATATTGAGGGAAATCTACATTAAAACCTGTTGTGGCGTATTGAATCTCTGGTTGAGCTGAAAGAGCTGCGATAAATTCATTAGCAATATTACTAAATTCGGTAAGGTCGCCACCTGTTCTATCTTGAAGTTGAATTTCAAGACCATTAGATACACCAAAACCAGGAACAGCAGGAGGCACGAAAAATAGTGCACGACCTTCGGTAATTTGTGATGTTTTAGCGTAAAGCTCTCCTAGTACTTGGTTTATATCTCTTTCACGCTCGTTCCAAGGCACAAGATTTGAAATTACGAGCGAATAAGAACCACCATTGCTACCTGTCAAGATACTTACCCCTGATACAGTCAGACGTTGAGAAATCTCAGGAATAGAACGTTGAATAGAGTCAACTTTTTCGGCTACTGCAATCGAACGTTCTAAAGAGGAACCAGCAGGAAGCGAGATATCACCCATAATCATACCTTGATCCTCATTTGGAATAAAGCCTGTAGGGGTGGTTTTCATTAAATATCCACCTATAAGAGCAAATACTAAAAGAATTGCGATAGGAATAAATCGACGTTTTGCAAAAGTTTCAAGTACTTTTTTGTATTTGTTTGTCATTGCCTCGAAATGGGCATTAAACGAATCTTGTAGACGCTGCACTATACCCACTTTTTCTCCACCTTTATGCTTAATGATAAGCACACAAAGCACTGGACTTAAAGTTAGGGCATTGATAGCGGAAAGAATCATTGCAACTGCAAGAGTGATAGCAAATTGACGGTAGAATACACCTGTAGGACCACTCATAAAACTTACAGGGAAGAACACAGCCGACATTACAAAAGTGATTGAGATAACTGCTCCTGTAATTTCGTGCATTGCACTTGATGTGGCATCAAAAAGCGATTGAGAAGGGTCGTGCTCCAATTTTGCGTGCACCGCTTCGACCACCACTATCGCATCGTCGACCACCATACCAATAGCAAGTACTAGGGCAAAAAGAGTAAGCAGATTTATCGAGAATCCGAACATCTGCAAGAAGAAGAATGTACCGATAATTGCCACTAATGACGAAATTACTGGGATAAGCGTAGAACGTAAATCTTGAAGAAATACATAAACTACAATAAACACCAAAAAGAATGCCTCTAAAAAGGTGTGTAGCACTTTCTTGATAGATTCTTCAAGTGAAAGGTTGGTATCGTAAGGAATACTTATCTCAATGCCTGGAGGCATGCTTTTCTGAGCCTCTGCAATGGTTGCTTTAAGATTATTAACAACCTCATTTGCATTTGAGCCAGCCATTTGGTAGATGGCCATAGATGAAGAGGTCTCCCCCTGCGACATACTGGCAGTACCGTAGTTAAATGAGCCAAATTCGACACGTGCAACATCTTTTAATTTAAGAAAATTACCATTGGCATCTGTTCTAATAACAATATTTTCATACTCTTCTTCAGTGGTATATTTTCCCTTATATTTTATGGTATATTGAAATGCTTGATTGCTATTTTCACCAAATTTACCTGGAGCAGCCTCTAGGTTTTGCTCTTGAATAGCAGCCGAAACCTCAGTAGGAGAGAGGTTGTAAGATGCCATCTTTGCTGGGTCGAGCCATACACGCATTGAGTAATCTTTAGCTCCAAACACATTAATACGACCTACACCATTAACACGTTGAAGCATTGGAAGTAGGTTGATTTTAGAGTAGTTTTGGAGGAAAGTCTCGTCAAATTCAGGATTTTCTGAATATAGAGACACTACAAGAAGCATGTTGTTTTGAACCTTTTCGGTTGTAACACCATTTTGGGTAACTGTAGAAGGTAGTTTGCTAGATGCAGCCGAAACTCGGTTTTGAACATTTACAGCTGCCATATCTGGGTCTGTTCCAAGTTCAAAATAGACCTCGATAGTACCACTACCATCGTTACTTGATGTAGAGACAATATAGGTCATATTCTCCACACCATTAATCTGCTCCTCAAGTGGAGCCATTACGCTTTTTTGTACCACCTCTGCATTAGCACCAGGGTACGAGGTTGTTACCTTAACCATTGGTGGCGCAATATCTGGATATTGCGACATTGGTAGCGATGAAAGTCCAAGTAGACCAATAAGTACAATCAAAATTGAGAGTACGGTGGATAATACTGGACGTGATATAAATTTTTGTACCATTGTTTAGTAATTATTTTATTGTAGACAACTTTTGTTGGTAGATGTAAAATTTAAATTCAAAAGATTTAGCATCTATTTAAGATTAAAATTTTGACATTTTCCCAACATATTTTAATAGCTTAGTGAGGTTCTAAATTCTGTAATTTGAGGAATTTAGGGGAGTTCTAATAATTGGTTTTATTCGATTTTTAATTTTGAGGTTTTAGATTTGGATTTTACAAAATGTGGGCGTAGCGGTGCCTACGTAAGCATTTTGTAAAATTCAATGATGAAGCCTCAAAATAAAAAAGCGTTAAAATCCAATTTTTAGAAGTTCCCTTTAGAAGTTTCACTAAAGAAAGTTACTGTTTTTTAGGAGAAATTTTCATCCCCTCTTGTACTTTATTAATACCCTCGGTAATGATTTGTTGACCAACTTCCACTCCCGATTCTACAATATAATTACCATCTGCACGACCAAGAATGTTAATTACTTTGGTAGATAGCAGAGAGTCAGCGGTTACGGTGTATACCATAACTTTATTTTGAAGCTCGTAAGTTGCCTTTTCTGGAACTAGAATAACATCTTCATACTCAATAGGGATTCTTACTTTACCAGTTGCCCCAGAGCGAATAATTTGAGATTCATTAGGGAAAGTAGCTTTTAGTTGTGTAGAACCCGTATTTGAGTTGATTATACCACTTGCAACTTCAACAATGCCTCTATAAGGGTATACTGTGCCATCCGACATTATAAATTGAGCCTCATGTAGCTCTTTTACAGCATCTTCGAAAGAGATTGTATCGCTTGTCATACTCAACATTTTTTTCTCATCAAAAGAGAAATAGGCAAGAGCATCATTTTTTTCAGCAACTGTAGTAATAGAACTTCCAACCGAAATAAGCGAACCTGCATATACCGAAATTCTGCCGATATAACCAGTCATAGGGCTTTTTATTGAGGTGTATGAGAGCTGAATTTCAGCGTTTGAAAGCTGAGCCTGAGCTTGAAGAAGAGATGCTTTGGCTGCTTGTTCATTTGCTTTAGCTGCATCTAATTGGAATTGGCTAATAATGTTTTTTTCAACAAGTGGAGTCAGTTTTTCTATCTCTAAACTAGCATTTACAAGCTGTGCTTCGCAACTTTTAACTAGTGCAGAGGCAGCATTTACGCTCTGTTTATATTCACTAGGGTCGATTTGCATAATAACCTGTCCTTTTTTTACCAACGCACCCTCTTTTACAGGAATTGATTGGATGTAACCAGTTGCACGTGAACATATTTCAACAATCTCTTTGTTGATTACCTCAGCTGCAAAATCTACATAAACAGTAGCGTTACCTGAGCTTACATTTGTTGTTGGAAGAGCCATTGGAGGAGCCACCATTTGATTGCTGTTGCTTGAGATTAAGCCACACGAAGTGAGTGTCGATGCGCTTAATAGCACAAAAGCACAAAATGTACTTTGCGAAATTTTAGTCATACTTTTTTTATTTATTTGGAGCAAAATATATTTTTGTATTTGACTCCTTTATTAGTCTTTTTGTTAAAATTTTTGTATATAAGTAGTGTAAAACAATTATTGCCATATTTTTAACAGCACTTTTGGAGCGATATTTTTCACTATTAAATTTCAATGTAGAACCACTATATTTTCAATTCAATAGCAAAAAATCTCATTTCCAATAGCACTATTAAAAACACACCAATAATTATTTTACACTACTTAAAACTATGCAAAGGTAGTAAATTTATCTATAATATAAAAGTTTTCTTATATCAATAAGTTGGTTGTAACCAAACCAAAATGGCTCAAAAATCTCTCAAAATCCAGAATTTAGAACTCGCCTACATTAAAAAACCTCGCTAAAATTTGAATTAGCGAGGTTTTTTTAGCGTATATCCTACCTTTTAGTTACTTGCAGCTTTTGCTTTTGCAGCAGCTTTTGCTTCTTGTTTTGCTTTGTAATCTTTGATTATATCAGGTCGAGCATGTTCAGTTCCTGGTTTGCGGAAGATATAAGGCACCCAAGCGTTACGAATCTCTTTCCACTCTTCTAGTGAGCGAGTAGGATACCAAATTGGCCAACCATACTTATTGAAGTCATATTTGTCGTGATTTTTGAACACAAAAGCATCTACCGACTCCTCTGGATTGACTTTAGGGAATGCGCCATCGGCTCTAAACTCTTCTGTCACACCTTTATCGTTAACCATTTTTTGCCATTTAGTTAGCTCTTTTATAAGCTCAGCTTTGATTTTTGCATAACTTGGATCGTCGGCAAGATTTTTAATCTCGTGTGGGTCTTTGTTTAGGTCAAAAAGCTCATATTCTGGCTTAGTTGGAGCAAAAAATGCAGCTTGCTCTTTAGTTAGCTTACCTTCTAAAAACAGAACCATCATCTCAGCTAGAGGTGGGTAGCCTCCCTCTTTATATTGGTTATAAGTTAGATATGGACGCTCAGGCATAAGGTTGTGAATAAGCTTATAGCCATCTTTTGAACGTATTGCACGCATTGCATCGTGTGTTTCGTCCATTTTATCACGAGCGGTAAACACATACTCTCTTTTTGATATTTTTTTGCCAAAAATATCTTGTCCTTGGAAAGGAATAGACGATTTTGCACCTGCAATTTCTGCACAAGTTGGAGCAATATCTATAGCCATTACCAAATCGTTATTAACTGTACCTGGCTCAACTTTCCCTGGCCAACGAATAATCATTGGAACTTTTGTTCCGGGTTCGTAAAGGAACTGTTTGCCACGGATATGACATCTACCATTATCACCTAAGAAAATTACGAGAGTATTGTCGGCATAGCCATCCTTTTCAAGTTGGTCGAGTAGTTCACCAACCTCTCTATCTGTAATTTGAAGCTGTTCAAGACCATTAGCCCAGTCACGACGAATATATTCGGTGTCGGCATAGTATGGAGGTAGCTCAACGTCACCTGTTTCGATAGGGCGTACAGCATCACGAGACCAAGCACGGTGAGTACCACCAAATGTGATACGTGTAAAGAATGGTTGTCCCTCTTCACACCCTACTCCAAAGAATTTTTCGCCTGGTTTGTGATCTTTCCAATCACGAGTATCCATAAAAATATCTTCCTTTTCGTATGGACCAAAATTAAGGTCGGTTTTCCAGCAAGCTAGATGCGTGTGGTAACCAGCATCTTCCATAAGTTGAGGTATAGGACGAATACCATAAGGAAGCGGTTGTTTGTTGTGCTCACGGTGTTGATTACCACCAATAAAATTTTGGTAATAACCTGTCATCATAGCACTTCTAGCAGCAGAGCTTACAGGGGCAGTAGTGTAGGCATCAGTAAACAACATACCATCTGCGGCAAGTTTATCAAAAACTGGGGTCTCTACACCAGCTGTGCCATAACAGCCCATATCCGTAGACCAATCTTCAATCATCACCCAAAGGATGTTTGGACGCTCATCAGCAGCATTTACAGCTAAAGATGTAGCTGCAAAACATGAAAGAAGAGCTGTTTTTTTGTTAATAAAATTCATAACATTGAATATTTAAGTTAGTAATATTTTGATTGTTTGTGCTGAGTAAAATATGTGAAAATTAGAGTTTTAAATATTTCTGATTAGCTATTTAATAGCTACCATTGTTCAAAAAAGTGCTTAGTGTATGATTTGAAAAATATCATACACTAAGCACAAAAGTACTAAATATTTTCGAAATATAATAATTTTACTATATTATTTAAAATATTATTACATAATCTCCCAAGTGTCACCACTGTGAAGAAGGTCGTCTACGGATTTAATCTTGCGAGTCTCCATCACCTTTTCAACTTGATCACGAACATTGTCGTCATAAGTTGAATCTTCTACTGCACGGATTACACCAAGTGCAACAGGATGGTCAGGACCTTTCATATTTACAAGCATCATGTGGACACCAGGATTTTTCTCTTTGGCATCGTGAACCAAAATATTCTCCAATTTCCAACCACCTTCACCAATAGTTACCACTTTTAATCCTAATCCTTCCAAAACTAAACCTTTGTCTCTGTTTTTACCAAAAATCATAGGTTCGCCATGACGTAGTACGATTGTACGATCGGAACGATACTCTTTGTTAGTAAATACTTCGTGAGTTTTATCGTTGAAAATAACGCAGTTTTGCATAATTTCGAGAACTGCTGTTCCATCATGTTTCGCTGATTCAACTAGACAATCTTTTGTAAGGTTAATATCCACATCTATAGAGCGAGCAAAGAATGTTCCACGAGCACCAAGTACAAGTTCGCCAGGGGCAAAAGGGTGTTCTACAGTACCAAAAGGCGATGTTTTTGTAATTTTACCCAACTTCGAAGTAGGGGAGTATTGACCTTTTGTAAGCCCGTAAATTTCGTTGTTAAAAAGTAGAATATTGATGTCGATATTACGACGAATAGCGTGGATAAAGTGATTACCACCAATTGCTAATGAGTCGCCATCGCCAGTTACTTGCCAAACAGAAAGTTTTGGATTTGCAACCTTTACACCCGTTGCAATAGCTGTCGCTCTACCGTGAATACCATGAAAACCAAAGGTGTTCATGTAGTATGGGAATCGAGACGAACATCCAATTCCTGAAATAAAGGTAAATCTTTCGTGTAGGTAGTTAAGTTGCTCCGCTACTATAGGCATTGCTTTCTGTACTGCACTTAAAATAGCATGGTCGCCACAACCTGGACACCATTTTACCTCTTGATCGCTCTTAAAATCTGAAGAGCTATATATACATTTAATTCCTTCCATAATTATAAGGTCGAAAATAGTGATTAATGCCAATAAAGGTTTGAAAACCTTCTTCCGCTTTTAGCGAGCGGAGCGAAGCCGTGAGTGAAAACGAACGATTTTTGCCAGCCCAAAGGGCGTGCTTTTTTTAAAAAAGCATTAACAAAAGTTATTTTTTACAACTCTGATTGCAAAAATAGCTCGAAAATTTCAAACCTTTATTCGCATGCTTATTTATTTAATAATGTTTCAAAGTGCTCTTTTAGTTCTAATACCGTAAATGGCAAACCTTGCACTTTATTTAATTGTTCTAATTTAATATCTGGATGTAATTGACGAAGATATGATGCAAATTGACCTAAATTTAGCTCGCAAACCACAATCTTTTTGAAGCGTCTTAAAATATCTTCACTATTTTTAGGAAGTGGATAGATATAATTGAAGTGACAAAGAGAAATATCCTTTCCCTCTTCTCTTAGCTCTTCTACAGCACTAAGTAGGTGACCATAAGTTCCTCCCCAACCTACAACAAGTAGCTCACCGCCATCGGTTGAGCCAATAACCTCTTGCTCAGGAATAAATTCAGCCACTTTTTCAACCTTTTCTTTACGAATATTAACCATTTTTTCGTGGTTAATTGGGTCGTGTGAGACTGAACCATTTAAGAAATCTTTTTCAAGACCACCAATGCGATGCTCTACACCTAAAGTGCCAGGAAGTGCCCATTTGCGAGCTAAACGTTGCTCATCACGTGCATAAGGCATAAACTTGCTATCAAAAGTAAAATCTTTGATTACTGGAGCTACAATTTCTGGATATTCACTCATTGATGGGATTTTCCAAGGCTCAGAGCCATTGGCGATAAAGCCATCGGTTAGAAGCATTACAGGAGTCATGTGTTCCATGGCAATTTTACCAGCCCAGAATGCGTAGTGGAAACAATCAGAAGGAGTAGAAGCTGTCATTACAACAAGCGGACACTCTCCATTTCTCCCGTAAAGTGCTTGGTTTAAGTCGCTCTGCTCAGTTTTGGTAGGTAGACCAGTAGATGGGCCACCACGCTGAACATCCACGATTACTAGAGGAAGCTCAGTCATTACTGCCAAACCAATAGCCTCAGATTTAAGCGAAAGACCTGGTCCTGAGGTGGTAGTAACAGCAAAATTACCAGCAAAAGCAGCACCTATTGAGGTACAGATACCAGCAATTTCATCCTCAGCCTGTAGAGTTTTTACACCTAAATCTTTGCGTTTTGCAAGCTCTTCAAGAATATGCGTTGCAGGAGTAATAGGGTATGATCCGCAGAAAAGCGGACGACCACTCTTCTCAGAGGCAGCGATAAAGCCCCAAGCAGCAGCTTGATTACCATTAATATTGCGATAGATACCTTTATCAAGTGTTGCAGATGGAATATCGTATGTATTACCAAAAAGATGTTGGTTGTGAGCAAAATTATAACCAGCATTTAGTACAGTGATGTTTGCAGCTGCAATTTCTGGTTTTCTCCCAAATTTTTTGTTGATAAACTCCACTGTATACTCCATTGGACGGTTGTACATAAAGTAGCAAACGCCAAGAGCAAACATATTTTTACATCTTACGATGCTTTTATTGTCAAGACCACTATCTTTTAGAGCCTCTTTAGTCATAGAGGTGATAGGGGCAGGATGTATATCGTAATTTGTAATTCCTAGCTCTTCAAATGGATCTAAAGTTGCAAAACCAGCTTTTACGATGTTTTTCTCGGTAAAAACATCTGAATCGAAAATAACAGTAGCACTCTTTTTTAACCATCTTGCATTTGCTCTAAGTGCAGCAGGGTTCATTGCAACTAGTACATCGCAATAGTCGCCAGGAGTGTAGATTTTTTTACACCCAAAGTGCACTTGAAAACCTGATACACCACTTACTGTACCTTGTGGGGCACGAATTTCAGCTGGGAAATCTGGGAATGTCGATACCCCATTGCCTAAATAGGCTGAAGTGTCGGTAAAAAGAGTTCCAGTCATTTGCATGCCATCTCCTGAGTCACCAGAGAATCTAATTACAACATCTTCGACTCTACTCTCATTAATGTTTTCCATAATAAACTAACTTTTTCTTTCAACTTTTTGTGTCTCTGAAAGAGAGGTGTAAAACCTCTTTTTAGCAAAACAAAACAGTAATTTTAAATCAAATAATTTTGCGAAAAAAGCATTATGTGCTTTTAATTTTGCGCTAAAGATATGGTATTGTTTTTAAATATACAAGTATTTTGCGATTTTGGTTAAAAATTTATTTTCCAATCTTAATTTAATGTTGTCTAACAGCCCTTTACAATTTAAATGGAAGCAAAAAAAATCTACTCTTAATTGTAAGAGTAGATTTTTTTTGATAAATTTATTTAAAAAGAGCTATAAAAACTCGTTAAAAATTACTATTTATAAACTTCATCTCTAGGAAGTAGTTTGCTCATATTAGCAAGACCTAAAGCTACGATTGCTGTAACTGTAGATGTGTGTTCTTGATATTCAGGGATACTATTATTAAACACATCGTTTTCAGTATGCCAAATTTCTTGATAGTTAAAGTTGTAACCTAATACGTCTGGTAAATCGAAGCTAATTGCAGGAATACCTCTTACCATAAACACTGTACCATCGTGACCACCTGTTTGTTTAGGTTTTTCCATTGGTTCCATAGCTGTAACTTTGAAAGGAATACCTGGGTGGATAGAGTTGATAGGCTCACAAATCTCTTCAAACTCTTTAACCATACTTTTAGGAACTGCAATACCTGTTGGAGGGGTAGGACCACCATCACGGTTAAATACATTTGAGATACCATCTAATTTGTCAGCATTAGCTTTACACCAAGCCTCAGCACCGATTAGACCAAACTCTTCAGCAGCAAAACCGATAAATAGAATAGAACGTTCTGGTTTAGCACCAGCTTTAGTAAGCATACGAGCAACCTCCATCATTGGAGTGATACCAACACCACAGTCAACAGCACCAGTTGCAACATCAAAAGCATCTAAGTGACCACTAATAATGATATATTCATCTGGGTATTTTGAACCTTTAAGTTTACCAACAACGCTATTGTATTTGATTGGACCCATTTTGAAGTTGTTACGAATATCAAATTCAAGCTCGATATCTCTATACTCTTTTACCATTTGATAGATTTTATCGTATTGGTGGCAATCAAGTTTAATATCACAAACTTTTGAAAGTTTGTCGAAAGTCATATCTGGATTTTTAACAACATTTTTGTCGTATAGAGCACGAAGAGGAGTTGTTGCAGATTGAACAAAACCTAAAGCACCAGCTTCAACCATTTCATTGTAAAATAAACCCGGAACTTTTTCTAGCTCTAAAAGAGGTTCGTTTGTGCGGTTCATGCGATTATTCATCATAATCTCACGATTTTTTTTGCTTATTTCGTCGTTTTTAGCGATGATTTCAGCATTTTTTTCTTGAGTCTCTTTGCTAGCGTCAATAGCCCAACCTACATTCATACCGCCTACAAGTACCCAAGCATCTTTGATAGTACCTTTCATTGTTTCAAACTCTTGAGTTGAGTAAGGCTCGATAACAACGTGACCTCTTTGGATGCCACGAGTACCAGAAGTAAACGATGGAGTAACGAAGTGTAAATCCATAGCAGTTTCGCCACCAAGTAGGCGACCCCACCAACCTCCACGGTTGAAACCAACAGGAACCTCACCAGCCTCTTCAATCGAAACCTCTAAGCCCCACTCTTCAAATTCGCTTGCAATCCATTCAAGTGCATTTTCGTAAGCGTCAGAACCTGCCATACGACCACCAAAACGGCTTGTTAGAGTGTAAAGATGTTCGGTAGTTTGATTATCGTTTTTACCAATCTCGATAATCTTCTCAACTACCCCTTTTTGTGCAAATGCAGCTGAAAAACCCATAAGTAGGGCAGCTGAAAGTAGTAATTTTTTCATTAATTTATAATATTTAGTTATTTTGAATTTACCTAATAAAATAGCAACTCTAATGTTTATTAGCACGACAAATATAACAAAATAGTAGAAAATTTTACAATTATTTAAAGATAAATTTTAGTTAAATTTGCAATTGGTATAGAAATTGTTGTGTTTTTCGATTTTGACTATGATTTTATTACTGATTTGCTAAATATCTTGAAATTTGTTTATTATTTATTTTAATTTTTTTTTTAGAAAATTTAAAAATTGTTGTAATATCAAGGTGAAAACCTAGGTTAGAAGCTTAGCTGTAGAGACGTAGCCCTGCTACGTCTGGTTTGAATTTAGCCCTGCTACGTCTGGTTTGAATTTAGCTTGGCAAATTCAATTTTGTTTGCTTTGGTTCGGTTACAAACCGCCAAGACCCAACGTCTCTACGGGGTGTTGTCAAAATTCGATTTTAGATGTAGCAGGGATACGTCTCTACTGCAGGGGGCGGAAACAGATTTTGGAATGAGCCATAAATATAAGTAGTGTAAAACAATTATTGCCATATTCTTAATAGCACTCTTGGAGCGATATTTTTCACTATTAAATCTCAATATAGAACCACTATATTTTCGATTCAATAGCAAAAAATCTCATCTCCAATAGCACTTTTAAAAATACACCAATAATTATTTTACCCTACTTAAAACCATTATTGGCATTATTAATCATTCAAAAAAAGGTTTGTTTCCGAATATCAGAAACAAACCCTTTTTAATAATAGAAATTAAAGACTATTTAACAGCCTTAATTTTAAATACATTCTCATCAATTTCGATTTCAAAACCATCGGTGATTGTATCTACCAAAGTAACCGAAGTTGCAAGTGTTTGCGAAGCGATATAATGGCTATATTCTTCGATTGCACCATTAATAATCTCCGATTTTTCGATTTCTACGCTGATTTTATCTGTAACATCGAAACCTGAATCTTTACGAAGATTTTGGATACGGTTTACAAATTCACGTGCGATACCCTCTTTAGCTAAACTATCGGTAATTGTAATATCTAGTGCCACTGTTAGCTTACCCTCAGTTGCAACTAAGTAGCCTGGCATATCTTCTGTAGCAATATCAAAATCTTCGATTGTTAGAGAAAGAGTCTCCTCACCAACAACCAAGTCAAAACGCTCTTCACGCTCTAATTTAGCTATATCGGCAGGTGTAAATGCTGCAACAGCTGCACCAATTTGCTTCATTTGCTTACCATAACGTGGACCTAATGTTTTGAAGTTAGGTTTGATACGTTTTGTCATAACGCCTGTTGTATCTTCAAGATACTCAATCTCTTTTACGTTAACCTCTGTTAAAATCAAGTTTTTAACAAGCTCAATATCTTCTTTTAGAGAGATATTAAGAAGCGGAACCATAATTTTTTGAAGTGGTTGACGAACACGTATATTAACTTTACGACGAAGTGCTAAAACTAGTGAAGAAATACGTCCTGCAATATCCATTCTACGCTCTAACTCAGTGCAGATAAGCGACTCATCACATTTAGGGAAGTCGGTTAAGTGTACAGATTCAGATTTGTCTAATCCGCTAATAGCGTTAAGGTCACGGAATATTCTATCTGAGATAAACGGAGCAAAAGGAGCTGCAAGTTTTACAACAGTGTCAAGACAGGTGTAAAGAGTTTGATAAGCAGCAAGCTTATCTTCGCTCATGCTACCACCCCAGAAACGTTTACGGTTAAGACGAACATACCAATTTGAAAGATTTTCACCCACAAAATCGATAATTGCACGAGCAGCAGGAGTTGGATCGTAAGAGCCAAGGTGGCTATCTACATTTTTCACTAATGAGTTAAGAAGCGATATAATCCATCGGTCAATCTCTGGACGATTCTCCATAGGTACTTGAGCTTCAGAGCCTTTAAATCCATCTACATTTGCATAAAGTGCAAAGAAACTGTAGGTGTTGTAGAGCGTACCGAAAAATTTACGGCGCATCTCGTCTACACCATCTAAATCGAAGCGAAGGTTATCCCAAGGCTGCGAATTAGACATCATATACATACGAACTGCATCAGAGCCATACTTGTCGATAACCTCAAATGGGTCGACAGCATTTCCTAGACGCTTACTCATTTTATTACCTTTTTTATCAAGTACTAGACCATTAGAAATGATGTTTTTGAACGAAACAGAGCCAAATAGCATAGTAGAAAGCGCATGAAGCGTAAAGAACCAACCACGAGTTTGGTCGACACCCTCAGCGATAAAATCAGCAGGATATACTTTCGTAAACTCCTCTTTTGTAATCTCAAAAGGGTAGTGTACCTGTGCGTAAGGCATTGCTCCCGAATCGAACCATACGTCGATAAGGTCGCTCTCTCGTTTCATAGCTACTCCAGAGTCGGATACTAAAACAATATCGTCAACATAAGGGCGGTGAAGGTCGAATTTATCGTAATTCTCTTTAGAGAAGTCGCCAGCGGTAAACTCTTTAAGAGTATTTTCGCTCATAAAGCCAGCTGCAACACTTTTTTCGATTTCTGCTTGAAGCTCTTCTACCGAGCCAATACATTTCATCTCAGAGTAATCCTCTGTAGCCCAGATTGGAAGAGGTGTACCCCAATAACGAGAGCGTGAAAGGTTCCAATCAACCAAATTTTCAAGCCATTTGCCAAAACGACCCGAACCAGTAGATTGTGGTTTCCAGTTGATAGTCTCATTTAGCTCAATAAGCTCTTTTTTGAACGCTGTTGTGCGGATAAACCAAGAGTCTAGTGGATAGTAAAGAACTGGTTTGTCGGTACGCCAACAGTGTGGATAGTTGTGGACATGTTTTTCAATCTTAAATGCAAGATTTTGAGATTTTAACATCACACATATATCTACATCTAATGTAGCATCATTTTCAGAAAGAGTCTCATCATAGGCGTTTTTCACAAAACGTCCCTCATACTCTTTATATAGCTCAACGTTGATATTTTCTTCAACAAATTTTTCGTCTAAATCAGAAAGTAGGAAGAATTTACCTGTACGGTCGACCATAGGAACAGTTTTGCCTGCTTTATCTAAAAGAGTAAGAGCCGAAATTCCTGCAACTTTAGCTACACGGTCGTCATCAGCACCAAAAGTAGGTGCAATATGCACAATACCTGTACCATCTTCTGTTGTTACGTAGTCGCCAGTAATCACTCTAAAAGCATCCCCTTCTGGTTTAACCCATGGCACAAGCTGCTCAAAGCACACTCCCTCAAGCTCACTACCTTTATACTCTTCCATTATTACAAATGGAATTTTCTTAGCATCGCCGCTAAACTCTTCAAATACAAGCTCGCTATTTTTAGCTGAGAAATAGTTCGAAACCAAATCTTTTGCTAAAATTACAGTCTCTTTTTCAAGAGTGTAAGGGTTAAATGTTTTAACCTTAACGTAAGTGATAGAAGGTCCAACACAAAGTGCGGTATTTGAAGGAAGAGTCCAAGGAGTTGTGGTCCAAGCTAAGAAATATAAATTACCCTCAGCACACTCAAAAAGTTTTTCGCTTTTTTCGTTACGAACAACTTTAAATTGAGCTGTACAAGTTGTATCTTTAACATCTTTATAACATCCTGGTTGGTTAAGCTCGTGGTTCGACAAGCCTGTACCTGCTGCTGGAGAGTAAGGCTGAATAGTGAAACCTTTATAAAGCAGACCTTTAGAATATAGTTCTTTTAACATCCACCAAAGAGTCTCGATATATTTGTTGTCGTAGGTAATATATGGATTGTCCATATTTACCCAATAACCCATCTTCTCTGTAAGAGACTTCCACATACCTGTGTAGGTCATAACTTCGCTACGACAGTTGCGGTTATATTCCTCAATAGTGATTTTTGAGCCAATATCCTCTTTTGTGATACCCAATTTCTTCTCAACGCCTAGCTCTACTGGTAGACCGTGCGTATCCCAACCTGCTTTACGATTTACAAGATAACCTTTTTGTGTTTTGTAACGGCAAAACACATCTTTCAGAGTACGAGCCATTACGTGGTGAATGCCAGGCTGTCCATTTGCAGAAGGTGGTCCTTCGTAGAATACAAATGTAGGCTCGCCATCACGTAGCTCTATACTTTTTTTAAATGTCTCTTCGCTGTTCCACTTTTCAAGCATCTGTGTGCCAATAAGCGACAGGTTTAATCCTTTATACTCATTAAATTTGTTACTCATATACTTTGATTTTATAACCGACAAAGATATAACTTTTTTTGAAAAATACATAAAGTTTGACAAATCAAATCGTTTTTTTTCTTGCAAACAATTATAATAAGTAGTGTAAAACAATTATTGCCATATTCTTAATAGCACTCTTGGAGCGATATTTTACCCTACTTAGAACTAGTTTGGAGAGCAAAAATTTTGCAATTACCTCTGAGATTTAGACACACGATTAGAGGGAACTTCTAAAAATCGAATAAAACCAATTATTAGAATTCCCCTAGATTTTTACATAAAACTAAGGTGGTTAGGGTCGTAATGAGTGGGATATTAAATATATATACAGCCGACACCCATTCTTCCATCTTTTTAGGTTTTACATCTGATTAACAACTACTTAAATTAATAAATCTATATGCTTTTTTACCTAAAAATGATGGAAGAATGGGTGTTAGTTTAGTAACTTTAAAGTGTAAAGTTACAATTTTTTTTTTAATATTATTATAATTAGTTAAAATTCTACATTTATTTTCTTAAAAATAGCTGTTTTATAGAACTTTTATAACTTTTTTTGATTAAAGTTGCAAATAAGTAGTGTAAAACAATTATTGCCATATTCTTAATAGCACTCTTGGAGCGATATTTTTCACTATTAAATCTCAATATAGAACCACTATATTTTCGATTCAATAGCAAAAAATCTCATCTCCAATAGCACTTTTAAAAATACACCAATAATTATTTTACCCTACTTAAAATTTAATCCAGAGCTTTTAAAAGCCGAGAGATGCCAATAGGACATTTTGCACACGCCTCCATTTTGCAGTAACATTTAGTGAGTTGAATAAGGGCTTGTGAATCGAAGGCATTTCGGTTTGAAACTCCCTCTCCAGTCCATTTATTAATCAATCCATTGCTCTCTTTTTCGGCTTTAAATAGAAGATCTAACACCAAATCGGCAGTTTCACTAAAATCTACTTTTGCCACCTCTCTTTTGTAGAAAAACAGAAATGGCACGATACCATTGACTACAATACCACTTCGACGAACCTTTGGTAAACTATTAATTTTGCTATTTGCAGGATATATTTTTGATGGATAGTTGTGCTCTTGCCAATAGTTGCAAAGAGGAACGTTAAATAGCTCTAACATCTTGCTATAATCATCTATTTCAATCACTTTAAATAGTAGATTTTGGTGGTGAAACAAAAATGATGCTAAATGTGACAACATAACCCAAATTGTTTGTCGGGGTGTAGAACTAGAGTGCGCCCAACGACGTGGGTTCATTGTAGAAATTGAGTATCTTGAGGCAATCTCACGATACACCCTCCTCAAACTACACAGATATTCATCCAAAAGCGGAATTTCGTCTAATAGCCCAGATGCACCTAATAGCAGAGCCTCGTAGTGGCTTTCGGCTTGCAGAAGTCGTAAAATTGAGCTGCCATTTATTGTCTTGAACAGTTCGCCCATAGGCTCTCTATTTTTAGTACCAATAAGCATTGTGTCAAAGATAGTGTGGAGTAGTAGCTCGTTTTCATCCTCTTCAAAAGTGTTGTAAATTCGCTTTAAACCCTCCTCTTTCTGCTCTAAACGCTCAATTACAAGACGTGTTAGGATACTTTCCAACTTAAATGAGTCAAACGATGCCAATATTTGTGCACAACTATATTGTGAATAGATAAGTGATAGATATAATTTGTTTAGTTTATCTGGAATATCTACAATCGCTATTGAAAAATCGCCATATTTCTCATTTATAATCTTGTTGTCACAACAGATTGCAAGTATAATGTATCTGTAAGATATTGGATTTTGCTCTTTCCACTTGCGAAAATTTTCTTTCGAATCAAAAAACTTAATAGAACCCTTTTTAATCACTCCATTTTCCTCTATAACCACTCCGTCATACGAGGCACTAATCTTGTCGCATGCCTCAGAACCAAACTCTTTTATAGAGACTATAGAGGAGTTTGTTGTTGGCATATTGACAAAGAAATCGTGTTTATATTGCCATAATAGCTCAAGTAGTGAAATTTTGTATTGAGGAGACATCTTTTCTATTTAAGGGTGAGAAAATCTTTAAACTTTCTATTTTAGATATTTTTTTAGGGGAGTTCTAAATTCTGAATTTTTAGAGCCATAAAACGAAAAGGTTCCGAAAGTCAGATTATAGGGAACTTCTAAAAAATCGAATAAAACCAATTACTAGAACTCCCCTATAGAAGTTCCCTTTTAAGTAGTGTAAAACAATTATTGCCATATTCTTAATAGCACTCTTGGAGCGATATTCTTCACTATTAAATCTCAATATAGAACCACTATATTTTCGATTCAATAGCAAAAAATCTCATCTCCAATAGCACTTTTAAAAATACACCAATAATTATTTTACCCTACTTATATTACAAATATAATCCAACTTTTTTAATTTTCATAATATTTTAGGATTTTTACCTAATTTTAGTAAATCACGCCAATAAAGGATTGAAGAACCTTATTTCTCTTTTCCTCTTTATTTACATAAAAAAATGTATTTTAGAACAGTGTAGTTGAAAAACTTATTTTTGTAACTCACTCAATATTGTGCAAATAAAAAAAATATACAATAAAATAGAGATTTATTTTCTGTTTTTAAATTTATATTTGTACTTTTGTAGTCTTATATATATAGGGAGCTTCTAAAATCTATCAAAATATAGAATTTAGAACTGCCTAGAGGGAATCTTTAATAAATTGAATTTTACTGTTTGTTTTAATTGCCCGAGTGATTATAATATTTCAAGAAATAACATTATAAATTAATTTACTATGTCGAAAGTTATCCGTTTAAAAAAAGGGGTTGACATTAAACTGGAGGGAGTTGCTGAGAAAGTGCTAAACTCTGCTCCGCTAGCTGAAAGCTATGCCGTAAAACCTACCGATTTTTTCGGTGTTACGCCAAAGCTATTAGTTCGTGAAGGTGATAATGTCAAGGCTGGTACAGCTCTTTTCTTCGATAAGAACAATCCGCAGCTAATCTTCTCATCACCAGTGAGTGGTGTGGTTTCTGCTGTTGTTCGTGGCGAGAAAAGAAAAATTCTAAAGGTGGTAGTTACTCCATCTCAAACTCAAGAGTATGAGCAGTTTGATGCTCCAGAAATTGGCTCTGCTTCACGTGAGCAGGTTGTAGAATTGATTCAGAAAGCTGGTCTTTGGTCAATGTTTATCCAACGCCCTTATGGTATCATTCCATCATCTACTGAGGCTCCTAAAGCTATCTTTGTATCAGCTTTTGATACAGCGCCTTTAGCTTCTGATCCAGATTTTACTCTTAGTAATCTTGATGCAGATTTTTTAAAAGGTATGGAGGTATTGAAAAAATTAGCTCCTAAGGTTCATTTAGGTGTTGCACCTACAACAAACCTAAAGGCTATCTCTAAGCTATCTGGTGTGGAGACTACAACATTTTCTGGTCCTCATCCTGCAGGTAATGTAGGTGTTCAAATTCACCATGTATCTCCAATCAATAAAGGTGAGATTGTTTGGACAATTGGAATGCAAGAGATTGTAATTCTTGGTAGACTATTCGGTGCAGGTAAAGTTGATATGACAAAAATCTACGCTTTAGCAGGATCTATGGTTAACCGTCCTCATTACTTCCGTGCCATTGCAGGTGCTACAGTAAAATCTATTGCAGGAGGCTCTATACAAGATGAGGCAACTCCACGTTGTATTAGTGGTAATCCTCTAACTGGCAAGCAAGTAGCTGCTGATGATCACATCTCTTTCTATGCAAATGAGCTTACAGTTATTCCAGAAGGCGACCACTTTGAACTTTTAGGTTGGATTGCTCCACGTTTCGATAAATTATCTTTATCACGCACCTACTTCTCATGGCTTACTCCATCTAAAAAATACAAACTAGACACAAACCTTAATGGTGGTGTACGTGCTTTTGTAATGAGTGGTGAGTATGAGAAAGTTGTTCCTATGGATATTTATCCAGTATATCTTCTTAAAGCTATTTTAGCTGGTGACTTAGATAAAATGGAAAATCTTGGTATCTACGAAATTATCGAAGAGGATTTAGCTCTTTGTGAATTTGCTTGTACCTCAAAAATTTCTGTTCAACAAATTGTTCGTCAAGGTATCGACTTGATGATAAAAGAGTTGAGTTAGTTTGTAGTAACTTGTAAACATAATTTAATATGTCAATTAAAAATTATATAGACAAAATAAAGCCGTCGTTTGAGAAAGGTGGTCGTTTCGAGGCACTACACTCTACTTTCGATGCCTTTGAAACATTTTTATATGTGCCTAATACTGTTACAAAAAATGGTAGTCACATTAGAGATGCTGTAGAATTAAAACGCACGATGTTTTTGGTAGTTATAGCATTAGTACCTTGCCTTCTTTTTGGTATGTACAATGTCGGTCTACAACATTTTCGTGCTATAGGCGATGCTGCAAGTGCTGCATCACTATGTAGCTGTTTTTGGTTTGGTGCTTTAAAAGTACTTCCAATTGTAATTGTATCTTATGTGGTTGGTTTAGGTATTGAATTTGCCGTAGCCCAAATGCGTCACCATGAGGTAAACGAAGGTTTCCTTGTATCTGGTATGATTATTCCTTTGGTAATGCCTGTTGATGCTCCACTTTGGATGGTAGCAGTTGCAACAGCATTTGCTGTAATTATCGGTAAAGAGGTGTTTGGTGGTACAGGTATGAATGTATTCAACCCAGCACTACTTGCACGTGCATTTATGTTCTTTGCCTACACTCCATATATCTCTGGTGATAAAGTTTGGATTGAAGGAATGATGGACGGTAATGCTATCGATGGTTTTTCGGGTGCAACCCCTCTAACTGAGGCTGCAAATGCTATTGCTGAAGGTACCGATATCGTCTTTAGCTCTACAGCAATGGATTGGTTTATAGGAACTATTCCTGGTAGTATTGGTGAGACCTCATTTATTGCAATTATGATTGGTGCCGCTATTCTTCTATTTACTGGTATCGCAAGTTGGAGAATTATATTATCTGTATTTGCTGGTGGTTATGTTATGGGTCTTATTTTCAATGCTATAGGTATGAATCCTTATATGGAACTAGCTGCACACCATCATCTTCTACTTGGTGGTTTTGCTTTTGGTGCTGTATTTATGGCTACAGATCCTGTTACATCGTCGCAAACAAACACAGGTAAGCTAATCTATGGCTTCTTAGTGGGTCTTATTGCAGTATTAATCCGTGTTGTAAATCCTGGTTATCCAGAGGGTATGATGCTTTCTATTCTATTTATGAACGCAATGGTACCTCTAGTTGACCACTACGTTGTTGAGGCTAGCATTAAACGTCGTAACAAGCGTGTTGCAGTTAAGGGAACTTCTAAAATCTGACTTTCGGAGCTTTTCCGTTTTAAGGCTTCATATTTGGATTTTGCAAACAAAGGCGGTAGAGCCATTACAGCCTATATTTGCAAAATTCAAATCTAAAACCTTAAAACAAAAAATCTCTCAAAATCCAGAATTTAGAACTCCCCTTAAATAACACAGTACAATTTATAAAATTTAACTAAAATTATGAACAAGCAGAGTAATTTATATACCGTTATCTATTCGATTGTTTTGGTTACAGTTGTTGCAGCGGCACTTGCGTTTGTGTCGGTATCGCTAAAGCCTATACAACAACAAAACGTCGAAATAGAAAAGAAAAGCGATATTCTCGGCTCGGTTGGTCTTTACAACCCTGAAAATATCAAAGGCGATAAAGATGCTTATATCAATGAGTTATACAGTAAATTTATCACTGAGAGCTTCCTTGTAAATAGCAAAGGCGAAAAGTGTGGCGATGCTGCTGAGGCATTCAAAGTGCTTAACAACCTAAAAGCTGTTTATGCAAAACCACAAGCAGAGCGTGAGCTTCCTGTTTTTATCAGCAAAAACGAATCAGGTAAAATTAACTACATCTTCCCAGTATACGGAACAGGTCTTTGGGGTCCAGTATGGGGTTATATTGCAGTTGATGCGGACCTTAACACAATTAATGGTGCAGTATTCGACCACAAAAGTGAAACTCCCGGTTTAGGTGCTGAGATTGCATCAGATGGTTTTGAAGGTCAATTTACAAACGAAACTAAAACTCTTTTTGAGGGTGGTAAATTCGTAGGTATTGTTGTAACAAAAGGTGTCGGTTCGTCTAAAGGCAATCCTCATGCTGTCGATGCAGTTTCTGGTGGTACTATCACCTCTCGTGCTGTTGAGACAATGATTGTTACTTGTCTTGCAGACTACGTACCATATATTAACAAAACAAAATAATCAATAGTAAAAAGTAAAAATATGAGTACTAACGAAAAAGAGCCTCTATTTTCGGCTAAAAATATAAAGTTACTCACTACGCCTTTTGGTCCTAACAACCCAATTACTGTACAGATTTTGGGTATCTGTTCTGCCTTGGCGGTTACTGCAAAGATTAAGCCTGCATTTGTAATGGCTCTATCAGTAACAGCAGTGTGTGCTTTCGCTAATCTAATTATTTCGCTACTTCGCAACACTATTCCATCACGTATCCGTATTATTGTACAACTTGTGGTAGTTGCTGCTCTTGTAATTCTTGTAGACCAAATCCTTAAAGCGTATGTTTATGATGTAAGCAAACAGCTTTCTGTATTTGTTGGTCTTATCATTACAAACTGTATCATTATGGGTCGTCTCGAGGCGTTTGCGCTTGCCAACAAACCATGGCCAGCACTTCTTGATGGTATAGGCAATGGTCTAGGTTACGGTTTTATTCTAGTAACTTTAGCATTCTTCCGTGAGCTACTTGGTGCAGGAACAATTTGGGGTTACCAAGTAATGCCTGACTGCTTCTACGAGTGGGGTTATGTAAACAATGGTTTGATGCTTCTTCCTCCTATGGCACTTATTGGCGTGGGTATCATTATTTGGATTCACCGTAGTCGTGATAAATCACTAATTGAGAAGTAATAACGGTTAAAAAAAGAAAAAATGGAAAATTTGTTAAGTATTTTTGTAAGATCGATATTTATCGACAACATGGTTTTCGCATTCTTCTTTGGTATGTGTTCTTACATTGCCGTTTCGAAGAGTGTAAAGACTGCTATGGGTCTAGGTATTGCAGTTATCTTTGTGATGATTGTAACAGTGCCTGTAAACTACCTTTTAAATGAGTTTGTTTTAAGTCCAGGTGCTTTAGCTTGGATTTCTCCAGAGTATGCAGAGGTAGATTTAAGTTTCTTGAGTTTCATCCTATTTATTGCTGTTATCGCTTCGATAGTGCAGTTAGTAGAGATGATAGTCGAGAAGTTTATGCCTACTCTTTACAACCAACTAGGTATCTTCCTTCCACTTATCGCTGTTAACTGTGCGATTTTAGGGGGTTCTCTATTTATGCAAGAGAGAGAGTATGCTAATCTAGGTGAGGCTACTGCCTTTGCTCTAGGTTCGGGTATTGGTTGGTGGTTAGCAATCGTTGGTATTGCTGCTATTCGTGAGAAAATCACCTACTCTAACGTTCCTGCTCCGCTTCGTGGAGTTGGTATTACGTTCATCCTTACAGGTTTAATGGGAATTGCATTTATGACATTCCTTGGTATTCAACTTTAAGATAAGTCGTCGAATATGAATATAGTAACAGTTATAATTATAGCAATTGTTGCCTTCCTTGTAGTGGTTTTAGCACTAGTGGCACTTCTGTTATATGCGAAAACAAAACTAATGCCTTCGGGTGTAGTAAAAATTGACATCAACGAGGGTGAAAAGGTGATTGAAGCCAATCCAGGCTCATCTCTTCTTTCAACTCTTGCTGAAAATGGTATCTTCCTGCCTTCTGCCTGTGGTGGTGGAGGTTCTTGTGGTATGTGTAAAGTTCAAGTTAATGAGGGTGGTGGCGAAATTCTACCTACTGAGGTTAACTTCTTCTCTCGCAAACAACAAAAAGAGAACTGGCGACTTGGTTGTCAGGTGAAAGTTAAAGAGGATATGAAAATCGAAGTAGAAGATGCAGTTCTTGGTGTTAAGAAGTGGGAGTGCGAGGTTGTTTCTAACCGTAGTATCTCTACATTCCTTAAAGAGTTTGTTGTTAAACTTCCAGAGGGCGAGACTCTTAACTTTAAAAGTGGTGGATATATCCAAATCGATGTTCCTAAATATGATGAAATCAAATTTAGCGATATGGATGTAGAGCCTCAGTTCCGTGACGACTGGACTCAGCTTGATATGTGGAAACTTTCTACAGTTAACCCTGAGCCAACCTATCGTGCATACTCTATGGCCAACCACCCTGCTGAGGGTAACATCATTATGCTTAACATTCGTATTGCAACGCCTCCATTCGATCGTGCTGCTGGCGACTATGTAAAAGTTAATCCTGGTATCTGTTCTTCTTACGTATATTCTCGTAAGGCAGGCGACAAAATCACCATCTCAGGTCCTTACGGTGAGTTCTTTATTCCTAAAGATTCTCCAGAAGATCAAGAGCTTATTTTTGTTGGTGGTGGTGCTGGTATGGCTCCAATGCGTAGCCACATTATGCACCTATTCAAAACAGTTAAATCGGGTCGTAAAGTGTCGTTCTATTATGGTGCACGTGCTCTTAAAGAGGTTCCATATCTTGAAGAATTCCGCCAAATTGAGCGTGATTTCCCTAACTTCTCTTTCAATCTTGGTCTTGACCGTCCAGATCCTGAGGCTGATAAAGTTGGCGAAAAATATACAGCTGGATTTATCCACAATGTTCTTTACGATACATATCTTCGTGACCACGAAGAGCCAGAAGGTGCTCTATACCTAATGTGTGGACCTCCAATGATGATTTCTTCTGTAGAAAATATGCTTGACTCACTTGGTGTACCACCTGAAAACATTCTATACGATAACTTCGGTAGCTAGTACCTAAGTCATATATAACATAACCATTTAATAGGGATTTTTCTATCATAGAAGAGTCCCTATTTTAATTTTTTGGCTGTAATTTTGGAATTTTTTTACTAATTTTGTATAAACTTAATCTTTAAATAATGAAAAATTTTTTACTATCAATTATCGCTTTGTCTCTAATGGCAAAAGCATTTGCGCAACCCAAACATTATGAGCCAGAGTGGAAATCTATTACCCAATATGAGATTCCAAACTGGGCATTAGATGCTAAATTCGGAATTTATGCCCATTGGGGACCATACTCTATAATTGGTTCTTGGGAAGAAAATTCAACCTATCCAAATAACGGTAATTACTACACTGTAGGGTATAGAAGCATATATACTGGAGGAAAAGGCGATCCAATCCGCAAAGCTTTCGAAAGTCGTTATGGTGATGTAGAGGATGGTAATGGTTACTACGATATCTGCGAAGATTTTACCGCTAAAGGTTTTGATGCCAAAGCGTGGGCAGAGCTTGTGGAGTATTCTGGAGCAAAATATGCTGGAATGTGTGCCATCCACCACGATGGATATATGATGTGGGATAGCGATGTTAGCGATTTTTGTGCTGGTAAAACAGGTGCTAAACGAGATTTACTCGGTGAACTATATGCAGAGCTTGAAAAGCGTAATATTAAAACTATTGCATCGTTTCACCATTCTCGATCACAAGAATTTTTTGGCGGATGGTCAAATTCTTTAGCTAAAAAAGGTGGATTTGAAAATGCTGATATTGTATCGTCACAAAAAGATAAAAGATATTGGTTTATGGGTGATAGCGAAGATTTTCATGCTAAAGAGTTAGCTATCACCGACGAGCTTGTAAACAAATATAAACCCGACGTAATTTGGTTTGATGGCGGTGTTACGACAGGAGTCAAAGAACTGCTTGCAAACTTTCTAAATATGGGTGTTTGTGAAGATAAAGAGGTGTGTCTGCACAACAAAGACCGTATGTTTGGCGATGATTTTGGTGTCTACTCTTATGAAAGAGGCTACTTACGCCCTCACAGCCTGCTTACGCACCCTTGGGAGGATGATGAAACCTCTTCAATTAGTGGAAGCTGGTGTTGGTGGCATGGGATAAATTATAAGCCACATGGCGATATAATAAAGCGTTTGTGTCATCTAACTGCTATTAATGGTGGTTTGCTACTATCGTTAAATCCTCGTCCAGATGGCTCATTCGACCCAGAAATGATTGAGCAGCTAAAAGGTATAGGTCAGTGGATGAAGCAAAATGGCGAAGCTATCGACGGTACACGTCCTTGGAAAATTCAAGGCGAGGGACACATGGATGAGTTAGAGCTTAGGTATGTTTGGGCAAAAGGTATGCAATATCGTTATGCAACGCCAAATGTACTGCTATTTAAATCTACTGATTTCCGTTTTACAACCAAAAAAGATGCACTTTATGCTTTGCAGTTAGCTGTTCCTACAAATGGTAAAGCAGTGATAAAATCGTTATCTAATAAAAATGTAGTTAGCTCAGGGAATGAGATACAATATGTAGAGCTTTTAGGTTACGGTAAAGTAGATTATGAGCGCACGGATGATGCTCTAATTATATCGCTTCCTAATGAACTCCCTAACGATATAGTTTTAGCCTATAAAATCAAAGTAGAGGGTAGTTTAGAGCGTATTTTATTTCAGGGTCGTAGATAGAGTTTTAAGAAGTTACCTAAATAGGGAGATTCCAAAACCCCTTTTGCGAATTTCCCTCATAATTTTTGAAAAAAAATTGTGCGCTCATCGTCTCGAAGAGCGATGAAGGCGTGTTTTTGTTCACTTTTTTTTAAAAAGTGTTAAATATAGTTTTTTAATTACCTCCATTTTTGCACAAAAGTGCAAAAATGGAGGTAATTTAGAGGTTTTTTAGGTACGTAACTATTTGTAAATTAGCTTGATATTAGTTTT
>JAWXTR010000022.1:0-32097 GCA_044433365.1 Rikenellaceae bacterium | reverse complement strand
TTAAGTAGGGTAAAATAATTATTGGTGTATTTTTAAAAGTGCTATTGGAGATGAGATTTTTTGCTATTGAATCGAAAATATAGTGGTTCTATATTGAGATTTAATAGTGAAAAATATCGCTCCAAGAGTGCTATTAAGAATATGGCAATAATTGTTTTACACTACTTAATTAAATAAGCCCCATCTGAGAAAGGAAGATAACCGATATAACAATTGGTGCAATAAACTTAACGATAAAGTTAAAAAACGGATAATATACAGTTTTGTAAGCACCATCCGAAGAGAGTTCTTCTATCATATTCTGTTTAGAGAATTTCCAACCCACAAATAAGACAATAAAAAATCCTCCTATTGGCATTAAATATACCGAACTACCTGTATCACAAATATCAAATAGAGTCACTCCACCTATAGCAAATGCAGTGTCGGGAACTTGCGAAAGACTACATAGCGTACCTGTTATGAGCAGTGTAATCGTGACTAATGCAACCGCTGTACGTCGTTTTAGCTTTAGCTCTTCTGTTACAAAAGCGATAACCACCTCCATAGCCGAAACTGCCGAAGTAAGAGCTGCAACAAATAGCAGAATAAAGAATAACATACTTAGGTAGTAGCCCCCAAACATTTTTGCAAAGATATTTGGAAGTGTGATAAACACAAGTGCAGGACCTTCACCTGGCTCAATACCATACGAGAAAACGGCAGGGAAAATAGCTATACCTGCAAGTAGAGCAATAGCGACATCTGCCATAGCAACAGTCGATGATGTAAATAGCATATTATCTTTTTTACGAAGATACGAACCGTAAGTCATCATAGTACCCATACCGATACTAAGCGAGAAAAACACCTGTCCTAATGCACTAAGCACCACTTTGCCTGTAACTTTTGAAAGGTCTGGCTTAAATATAAACTCAATACCCTCTTTCCAACCATCAAGTGTGAAAGAGTTGATACAAAGTAATACCAAAATAATAAGAAGAAGAGGCATTAACACCTTATTAAAACGCTCTATACCTTTTTCTACGCCTAATCCTACGATTATAGCAGTAATAATAAGAAACAGGGTAATATAAGGAAGAGGAGCAGTTGCACTTTGAGAGAAAGAGCTAAAATGCTGTGTAATTTCAGCACTATTCATGCTCATATAGGTACCTTTAAAGGCATCGACCAAAAACGCCATAGTCCATCCCGAAACTACCACATAAAACGAAAGCACTGCAAACGCCGATACAATACCCAAAACACCAATTAAATACCATTTTGTACCAGGAGCAAGCATTCGGAACGTACCAAACACATTTTTTTGAGTGTAACGACCTAGTGAGAACTCCGAAATAAGCATCGGAAGCCCCACAAGCACTATAATTAACAGGTAGATAAATATAAAAGCCCCACCACCACTTTGTCCAGCAACATAAGGGAAACGCCATATATTTCCAAGACCTATAGCAGAGCCAGCAGCTGCTGCTATAGCTCCAAATTTTGAATTAAAACCTTTACGCATTTTCTTTAGCTAATAATATTTGTTTTAAATAAAAATACCAATATAATGGCGATTGGGGCAATAATTCTTAGTAAGAAAAGGAAAATCGAATAGAAATTTTCAGCAATTTTACTATTTGCTACAACCTCTGCACGAAGCGTCTCTTTAGGCATAAACCAACCGGCATAGATTACTATTAAGAAACCACTAATAGTTAGCATATACGATGAAGAGAAGTTGTCGAAGAAATCTAAAACAGTCTGCCCTGCAATCATCAGTGAAGTGCCGCTAACTTGCGAAAGCGAACAGATAATACCTAAAGCAATAATTACAATAGTTGTCAATATTACCGCATAAGTTCGTTTGATTTTTAACTCCTCAGAAAGGTAAGCAACAGTAACCTCCATAAGCGACACCGACGAAGTAAGGGCTGCAACCGATAAAAGCACAAAGAAAAGAACAGCAAAAATATAGCCTCCAACCATTTTCGAGAAAATATTTGGAAGAGTGATAAACACTAGCGCAGGACCCTCACCTGGCTCGATTCCAAAGGTAAATACAGCTGGAAAAATAGCAATACCTGCTAAAATAGCAATCGCAACATCACATATAGCCACTAAACCTGCTGTTTTAAGGATACTATCCTCTTTACGCATATACGAACCGTATGTTAAGATACAACCCATACCTATACTCATAGAGAAAAACGCTTGACCTAAAGCACTTAATACTACATTTGGATTGATTTTTGAAAAATCAGGCTTAAACAAAAACTCCATACCCTCTTTAATACCATCTAGAGTAAATGAATTTACAGAAAGTATGATAAGAATCAAAAATAGAACAGGCATCAACACCTTGTTATATCGTTCAATACCCTTTTCAACACCCAAAATTACAATTATCGCTGTAAGAATTACAAACAGTACAAGATATATTAATGGTTCAGCACCGCTATTTAAAAATGAAGAGAAATTTTCTGATAACTCAGCAGCAGAAAGCCCAGCGAATGAGTTGGTAAGCGAAAGTTTTAAGAAGGATATTGTCCAACCCGCAACTACGGAATAAAATGAAAGGATAACTACAGAGGCAATTATACCTATTACGCCCACCATATACCATGGGGTTTTAGGTGCTAGCTGTCGAAACGTACCGAAAATATTTTTCCGTGTCATACGCCCAAGCGAAAACTCAGTCATAAGAAGTGGAACACCTATAATTAACACTATCGCAAGATAAGTAATTATAAACGCCGCACCTCCATTCTCTCCAGCGACATAAGGAAATCTCCAAATATTTCCCAACCCGATAGCCGATCCAGCGGCTGCGGCAATAGCTCCAAAGTTGCTATTAAATGATCCTCTATTATCCATAGTTTTTAAATTATTTTGAGGCAAAAGTAATGTTTTTTTGGGTTAATGCCAAATTTTAATTGCAATGTATCAATAAGTTAACACAAAAAGTAACAAATTGAAACCAATACTATCTATTTCTGAAAAATTACACTTACTAAACATTTCTTTTATTAAAAATTAGAAGCATTTTTTTGAAAAATTATAAGTTTTTATTAAATAGATTAAATTTTAGTTGATTTTATATGCTACAGTAACTAAAAATTGGACAAAAACAATAAAAGGGAAAAGAGTCTATTTATAGTTTTTAAAACTATAAATAGACTCTTTAAATATCAGTATAACAACTGTTTAACGTTTACATAAGATTAAACAGTTTGTTTGTTTTTCTTTTTGTTTCGGTAGTTCATCAAATCGTATGCAACTGGAGTCGCAACAAAAATTGATGAGAATGTACCTACAAATACACCAAACATCAATGCAAATACAAATCCACGAATAACCTCACCACCAAAGATAAAGATTGCAAGAAGTACTACGAAAGTTGTACCAGAAGTGTTGATTGTACGTGCAAGAGTTGAGTTGATTGCAGAGTTGATATTGTCGGTCAATGGACGTTTTGGATATAGAGTTCTATATTCACGAATACGGTCGAAGTTAATCACCGTATCATTGATAGAGTAACCAATAATTGTCAAGATTGCAGCGATAAACGACTGGTCAACATCTAAACTGAAAGGAAGAATACCCCAGAATATAGAGAACACACCAATTGTGATGAAAGCATCATGTAGAAGTGCTACAATACCGCCAAGTGCCCACTCCCAGCTACGGAAACGTGCAGCGATATAAAGACCAATCATAACTAGCGAAAGAAGCACTGCAATTATAGCATTGCGTTTAATGTCGTTTGCTACTGAAGGTCCAACTTTATCAGCACTAACAATACCATATATGTTGTTGTTTGTTGCAAACTCCTCAAACGATAGTTTTGTGTTGTAAAGAGGTAGAAGAGCATCATACATCATTTTGTTGATTTCGTCTGTAACCTCTTCGCCATTATCATCGAATTTATATTGAGTTACAATACGAATTTGATCCTCATTACCATACTGTTTAACCTCAAAACCATCAGTAAATACTGTAGAAATAGCACTACGAACTTGCTCATCAGACTGTTTTTCATCAAAACGTACTACATAAGCACGACCACCAGAGAAATCTACACCATAACTCATACCTTTTATAAGGAATGAAGCACAAATTATTACTATAATCGAAGCCGAAACCATGTAAGCATACTTACGAATATTTAAGAACTCATATTTAGTATTTGCTAGGAACGACTCAGTAGCTTTATTCGAGAATTTAAGGTTAACACCTTTAGCAATAAGCGAAACAAAGATTAGACGTGTGATAAATACCGCACAGAATAGAGAGGTGATAATACCAATAATAAGAGTTGTTGCAAAACCTTGAACTGGACCAGAACCGAAGATAAACAGTACGATACCAGTGATAAGAGTAGTTGCGTTACCATCGATAATAGCCGAATATGCGTTGCTAAAACCATCTCTAATAGAAAGCGATACATTTTTACCTAAACGAACCTCCTCTTTAATACGCTCAAAGATAATAACGTTGGCATCCACCGCCATACCCATTGTAAGAACGATACCTGCAATACCTGGAAGTGTAAGAACTGCACCAAACGATGCAAGCACACCAAATAGGAAGAAAAGATTGGCAACAAGTGCAATACTTGCAACTATACCAGCTTTGTTATAGTAGATAGCCATGTATATAAGTACAAGACCAAATGCTAGTAAGAACGACATCATACCTGAATCAACAGACTCTTGACCTAGAGTAGGACCAACAACAGCCTCTTGAATAATACGAGCAGGTGCAGGAAGTTTACCTGATTTAAGTACGATAGCAAGGTCAGTAGCTTCACTAATTGTAAAGTTACCTGTGATACTAGAACGACCGCCAGAGATTTCGCCATTTACACGAGGAGCAGAATATACATAACCATCAAGAGCGATAGCGATACATTTTCCAATATTGTCGGCAGTAAGACGAGACCACTCACGAGCACCTTGACCATTCATAATCATAGATACCTCAGCAGCCGAACCTGTCTGACCATACTCAGCACGTGCCTCAGCAACAGCCGAACCATCAAGAGGAGCCACACCATCTTTGCTAGTAACTCTAATACCATAAAGTTGGAATACTGTACCAGCAGGGTCGATAGCTTTAACACCCCACATCAATTTTAAATCACGTGGAAGTAGCGATTTAATTTGAGGTGTAGCAAAAATAGTGTTAATTTTTGCTGTATCAATCGCAAGTGCATTACCTACAGATGGACCAGAATAAGCAGAACCAGTTTGAGGATCTACAAGTGGTGAAAGATATCTAAATAGAGGCATCTGTTTAGCATAATCTTCAGCCATTAGCGTAGAATCTTGGATTAGAGAGTCTATAGCTGAAGCAGCTTTCTCTTCTTTACTCTCAGTAGCCTCATTTAAAGTTACAAGACGAGAGTTTACCTGTTGAAGAAGAGGTAGAATCTCCGTATTGTCGTATGTAGGCCAAAACTCTAACGATGCACTACCTTGAAGCAGTTTACGCACACGCTCAGGCTCTTTTACACCTGGAAGCTCTACAAGAATACGACCAGAGTTCTCAAGACGTTGGATATTTGGCTGAGTTACACCAAAACGGTCGATACGATTACGAAGAACGTTATAAGAGTTAGCAATTGCATCGTCAGTCTGTTTGCGAAGAACATCTACAACTTGAGCATTTGTCATACTTGTATTTACCGACTCACGAAGATCGTAAGTAGAAAAAATACGAGAGAGACCCTCAGAATCTTTTTTGTTGTAAGCACGGGCAAAAAGAGTGATGTAGTCACCACCGCTAATTTTAGCCTCTTCTCTTGCCTCAACTAAAGCCTCATTAAATAGTGGGTCTGAGTTGTTGCCAGAAAGCGCACGAAGAACATCCTCCTCCGAAATCTCAAGCATTACGTTCATACCACCTTTAAGGTCAAGACCTAAGTTAATCTCTTTTGATTTAACCTCAGCATAGGTGTAGTGCACCAATCCTAAGTTATAAACCGTCTCTGTTTTCATCGAATCCAGATAGGCCTGCTCTGCAACAGGATCTCCCATTGAAATTTCACGAGCAGTGCTCTCTACCTGTTTAGTGACAAATGTAAACGAAAGCTGGTAAAGACAAGCTAACGCAAGCACAATTGCCAAAAATTTTAAAGCACCTTTGTTTTGCATACTATTTATTTAATTAATTTATTTTCTTTAATTTGTTTGTAGTCAATAAAATACAAGTCAAAACACCCTATAAAGAGCCTAATAAACCACTTGTACTAACGTGCAAATATACACTATTTTTTTAATTTTTTCAATTTATAACCTAATCTAATGATAATTATTTAGAAATTAATCCAAAATATCTACAAATTATTTTTGTTTTTAATGATTAATTGCAGTAATTTTGCAGCGAATTTTTGCTTAATTCATAATTCATAATTCATAATTTACTAATGGAAAGCTTAGGTGGTTCTGCTAAATTTTATATTATTCAAAATATTGAAGATTTTTTAATCTCAAATGGGGTTCCCATATTCTTTAGTGACGTTCTTACATTTCTAATATCACTTGTAGCACTATATCTTATAATAGTGATTATAGATTATACTTTTAACCACATTACGCTGCGTTTTGTTCATAAAATAGCTTCCAAAACAGCAACTCAATGGGACGATTTTCTTTCTCGTCGCAACTTTTTTCGCAATTCAATTAGATTTTTAGTATCACTACTGATGGTCTACATCATTGAACTGCTTTTTACAGGATTTAACGATGTGTTTATATATATAGGTACGGTTACTGCCAAGCTATTAGCAGTTTTTTACATAACTTTAATGGCATTTTCGTTTCTCGATGCACTTCACGACATCTACAACACCAAACCTCGCTCCAAAGAGAAGAGTATTAAAAGTTATATACAAACTATAAAAATTATTTTGGTATTAGTGGCTGTAATTTCAGCCATGATAGTGGTATTTGAGGTGCCATTTGGCAAATTCTTTACTGGATTTGCCGCCTCTGCTGCAATTATTACGTTGGTCTTTAAAGATGTGATATTGGGTTTTATAGCTTCTGTTCAGCTCTCTACTCAAGATATGGTTCGCCTTGGAGATTGGATTGAAATCCCAGCACGCAATATTAGTGGTACTGTCGAGGAGTTAAATATTAACTACGTAAAGATTAAAAATTGGGATAAAACCTATACTACTCTACCTGTATATACAATTGTAAGTGAATCAATTGTAAATTGGCGAGGAATGTTTGAAGATACAGGTCGTCGCTTTAAACGTCAGCTATTTATCGACCTAAATTCGGTCAAAATTATCGAAAATGAGAAACTCGAAGAGCTAAAAAACAGCCCTCTTACATCAAAAATTTTCGAAAAAATAATGGAGTTAAAGGTTAATGCACCTTTTGAAACAGAATCCACCTCAAATAGTTCACTTTTCAGAGCCTATACTGAGGCATATCTACGAAATAATAGTGCCGTTAATCAAGATATGACACTAGCCGTTCGATATCTGGTAATGCAAGATACAGGGCTACCGATGGAGATTTACGGCTTTACACGCACAAAAGTTTGGGTGGAATACGAACGCACAGTTGCCGATATTACCGACCATCTGATAATGGTGGGAATTGCCATGGGTATCCGCTTCTACCAGCGCAATAGCAACGCTACAATGGCAGATAACGGAGCCTACCAGATTCTTGAAAATAGTTAAAGCTTTGAAAATTACGATTTTTTGACAAAAAAATATAAAATAATTTGGTATATTCAATTTAATATCTTACCTTTGTGCCCGTATAAATGTAGGAGAGTTCAAAAAATTGAATTTCAATACTTTTCCTATATAACCATTTAATTAAATAATTAATGTACGCAATTGTAGAAATCGCAGGTCAGCAATTTAAAGCTGAACAAGGTCGTAAGCTCTATGTACACCGTCTTAAAGGTGAAGTTGATTCATCTATGAGCTTCGAGTCAGTCCTGCTACTAGAAAATGACGGTCAGGTTAAAGTGGGTGCACCTGTTGTAGAAGGCGCTCAAGTGAAAGTGAAAATTCTTCAGCATCTTAAAGATGACAAGGTTATCGTTTTCAAAAAGAAAAGAAGAAAAGGCTATCGTGTTAAGAATGGTCACCGCCAATGCTTAACTCAGGTGCTAATCGAAGAAATTATTGGTTAATCATTAAAACATCTATTAGAAATGGCACACAAAAAAGGTGTAGGTAGTTCACGAAATGGTCGTGAATCAGAAAGCAAGCGTTTAGGTGTTAAACTATTCGGAGGACAATTTGCTAAAGCAGGTAACATCATAGTACGTCAAAGAGGTACAGTTCACAATGCAGGCGAAAATGTTGGAATGGGTAAAGATCACACTCTTTTCGCACTTTGTGATGGTACTATCTCTTTCAGAAAAAGAGTTAACGGAAAATCATTTGTTTCTGTATTACCACAAGAGTAGTCGTAACGTAAAGTAGTTATGTTTTGATTAACTATTTTATAGCTAAATTCAAGAAATTTAAGGCATCCTATTTTAGGATGCCTTTTTTGTGAATTAGCCTATTTGGTTGCTAATAGAGGCTCTTTCTCAAAAAATGTTGTAAAATTTCCAGCAAGTTTGTATTTTTTGTAAAAAATTATAGACAAAAAAGGGCTCATTCTTAAAATCTGTTTCTGCATCCAGCAGTAGAGACGTAGCCCTGCTACGTCTAAAATCTAATTTTGATCACACCCCGTAGAGACGTTGGGTCTTGGCGGTTTGTAACCGAACCCAAGCAAATAAAAATTGGATTTGCCAAGCCAAATCCAAACTCAGACGTAGCAGGGCTACGTCTCTACAGCCGAGCCACAAATTGTAATTTATAACAACAGATTTTGAGAATGAGCCGTGAAAACTCAGCGATTTTTGCCAGCCCTTTGGGCGTGTTTTTCTAAAAAAGCATTCACAAAAGTTATTTTTTGCAACTCGTATTGCAAAAATAGCTCAAAATAGCTCGAAAATTTCAAACCTTTATTCGTATGTATAGTTAATTGTTATACATTTATAATATTAAACAATCATTTTTATTAGTGATTGTTAATTAAAGGCTCTATATTTGCAGTGAGAGTTCTAAAATCACTCAAAACCAATTACTAGAACTCCCAAATAATTATTAATCGTGAGAATTTGGAAAAATTCTCTTAAAATAAAAAAATTATGGAATCTATTATCAATTCAATGCTTCCTGAATTTAAAGTTCAGGCTTATCAAAATGGCGAATTTAAAGCTGTTTCTTCTGAAGATGTAAAAGGAAAGTGGGCTATATTTTTCTTTTATCCAGCCGATTTTACATTTGTTTGTCCTACAGAGCTTGTAGATATGGCCGATAAATATGCTGAGTTTCAAGCTATGGGTGTAGAGGTTTACTCGGTTAGTTGCGATACTCATTTTGTTCATAAAGCGTGGGCTGATGCTTCTGAAAGTATTGCAAAAATCAACTACCCTATGTTGGCTGACCCTACTGGCGTGTTAGCTCGTGCATTTGGTGTTATGATCGAAGAGGAGGGTATGGCATATCGTGGAACTTTCGTGGTTAATCCAGAGGGCTTAGTTAAGCTTGCTGAGGTGCAAGATAACTCAATCGGACGTAATGCTGATGAGCTTATGCGTAAGGTTAAAGCAGCTCAGTTTGTAGCTTCACATGATGGTGAGGTTTGCCCTGCAAAATGGAGTGAGGGTGCTGAGACTCTGAAACCAAGTATTGATTTAGTGGGTAAAATCTAATATGGAGTTCTAAATTCTGGATTTTGAGAGAATTTAGAAGTTCCCTAATAATTTTAGATATGTTAGATAGAGCATTAAAAGAGCAGTTAAGAGGGGTGTTTGCCCCTCTTAATTCTAGCTACACACTGCTTATTGAGCGTCACGCTGACCATCCTAAGGCTAGCGAGATGGTGGAGCTTATGAGTGATGTAGCCGATACAAGCGAAAAGATAGAGCTAAAAGAGGTTGAGGGCGAAGCGTTGAAGTTATCAATCATAAAAGATGGTGTTGTTAGTGGAATTAGCTTTAGGGCTATTCCTAATGGTCATGAATTTACATCGCTTTTGCTTGCAATTTTAAACCTTGATGGAAAGGGTAAAAATATTCCCGATGAGTTTACTCAGCAGCGTATAAAATCGCTTGCAGGCGATATAAATCTTACAACCTATATGTCGCTGACCTGTACAAATTGTCCTGACGTTGTGCAGTCGCTAAATATTATGTCAATTGTTGGCGAAAATATTAAGCATGAGGCGGTTGATGGTGCAATTTACCAACAAGAGGTTGACAAACTAGGTGTGCAATCGGTGCCTACGGTATATGCTGATGGTGAGCTTCTGCATGTAGGTCGTGGCGGTATAGCCGATTTACTTGCAAAATTAGAGGCAAAATATGGCGGTAGTGTACCTACTCAAAATGTGACTCGCTCGTATGATATAGCAATTGCTGGTGGTGGTCCTGCTGGTGCAACTGCTGCTTTGTATCTTGCTCGTAAGGGTATGAATGTTGCGGTTGTTGCTGAGCGTGTCGGGGGGCAGGTAAATGAGACCTCTGCTATCGAAAATATTCCATCGGTGTTGACTACAACAGGTACAGCTTTGGCAAACGATTTAAAACGACACATGACTGAGTATGAAAATATAGAAATTCTCGAAAATCGTACTATTGAGAGTGTCGAGAGCGAAGCAGGCATTAAGCGTTTGCAGATAAAAGGTGGTGAAACTATCGAGTCGGAGCAGTTAATTATTGCAACTGGTGCCCAGTGGCGACGTTTGGGGATAGATGGCGAAGCTGAGTATATCGGTAGGGGAGTGGCTTTTTGTCCTCACTGCGATGGCCCACTCTTTAAAGGTAAAAAAGTGGCAGTCGTAGGGGGTGGTAACTCTGGTGTTGAGGCTGCTATCGACCTTTCGGGCATTTGCGAAAAGGTATATTTGTATGAATTTATGGATGCTCTAAAAGCGGATGTTGTGTTGCAAGAGAAACTTTATAGCCTACCAAACGTGGAGGTGTTTACATCTTACCAAACTACAAAAATTGTGGGTGATGGAGCTAAGGTTGTTGCAATAGAGGCTAAAAATCGCTTAACCGATGAGCTTCATTTAGTAGATTTAGATGGTATATTTATTCAGATTGGACTTCTTGCCAACTCTTCTGTTTTCTCAGAGTTGGTTGATGTAAATAAAGCAGGTGAAATTTTGGTCGACCGCAATGGTCGCACCTCGCACAGTGGAGTGTATGCCGCTGGCGATGTTACTGATGTTAGCTACAAGCAGATTGTAATCTCTATGGGCGAGGGTGCAAAGGCTGCATTAGCTGCTTTTGATGATAAAATTCGTGCTCAATATTAAAATATGTTGTTGTAAATTACTATTTGTGGCTCGGCGGTAGAGACGTAGCCCTGCTACGTTTGTAACACAAATCGTTATGTTTTAAAAAAAAAGGGTTGAAAACAAATCGGGTGTTGGCGACTCAGCAGTAGAGACGTAGCCCTGCTACGTCTGTAATACAAATCGTTATGTTTTTAAAAAAAAAGGTTTTAAAACAATTCGGGGTGTTGTTTTCAGACGTAGCAGGGCTACGTCTCTACCTACGCAGTTATGTTTAAAAAAGGGGTTTGAAAACAAATCGGGTGTTGGCGACTCAGCAGTAGAGACGTAGCCCTGCTACGTCTGTAACATAACAGCAGTAGGTTATTGTTTTTAGACAAATTGTGTTCGGTTGTAGACGTTGTGCACAACGTCTATACTGCTGTTGGGCGTACCAAAAAAGGACAACCTAATAGGTTGTCCTTTTTGTAGCGAGAGGCGGGCATGATCCGCCGACCTCATGATTATGAATCATGCGCTCTAACCAGCTGAGCTACCTCGCCATAATTCTTAATTGCGATGCAAATATAGGGACTTTTTTTCGTTTCTCCAAATTTTTTGAGTAAAAAAATTGGATTATTTTTAAATAAAAATTTAGCCCACTGAATATCAATATTTTATTTTCTTACATAATTTTCGAAATTGAATTGCGATGTACAAAAAAGAGTGTTTTTAAGCTATTATTTGGATTGTAAATTTTGCCAAATAAACCCAAAATTCAGGGGCAAAACCACAAAACTTTACCCCTTTTACTAAACTGTTATTGATGATAATTATGAATATTTCGACAATCTACATGTTTTTTGTCCAACCATAATCAATATATTCCCAAGTAACTTCATTGTTTTGGTCAACTTTAACTAAAAGATAGCCCTCTTGAGTCTCCAAAAACTCACCTGCCCACCAATAGGCACTTACTGCACCAGCGGTCACAAACCAACGGTTGCGCTCTTGAATCTGTTCGTAGATATGTTGATGACCTTGAAGAATTAATTTAACGTTGTAGTCGTTCAACACCTCAAACACCTCTTTAGTGTTGTGAATCATATCTAAAGGTTTGAAATTTCCTTCAACAACTGGATAATAAAGAGATAGGAAAGGAATGTGTGTAGATACGATAATTGGACTCTCTTTGCCAATCTTCGCAAGCTCTGATTTTAACCACTCAATCTGCTCATTATTTACATTATACGAACCATCTTCTAGTGGGTATAGTGCTGAAATAATGATAAAATGAACTCCTGATTTTTCAAAGTGAACATTTGTCTGACCAAAATATTTTTCAAATGTTTTATGACCTAATTTGTCCTCTTTACCCTCAAATTTATAGAAACGGTCGTGATTACCCATTGTGTAGTGAGCCTCAACTTTGCTATCATCTACTATAGATTTAAATCGAGCATGCAAATCATTTGCAACAGTTTCGTCTGTTAACCTATCACACTCCACATTATCACCGCCAAAAAGAACGAAGCTAGCCCCTTTTGATTGTAAATCCGTTATAGCCTTTTTTAAACCTGCATCGCCGTTGCCTCTATTATCCACATTTAGGTGAACATCGGTAAGGAATGCAAAAGTTAGTTTTGTTTCGGTTTTTGTGCACTCGTTGCACTCATCTTTTTGAGTCTGTGCTTTGCAACTATTAAATAGTGAAGCTAAAAGAATAGCACAAACTGTTAATTTTATTTTTCTCATCTCTAAAAAAATTATGAATTACGAATTATGAATTACGAATTATAAAACTACTCCCAACCAAAAAGCTGCGGAGCAAGATTTGGATTAAGTTCCAGTTCATGGTAAGGAACAGGACGATAGTAATATTTAGGATCTTCGAAAGTACCCATATCTTTAATTGTAACAATATTACCGCTAGTTCCATTCTCTAAATATACAGCTGCTGAGGTGTCGTCGATAGTACCTGTTTTGTAGTATGTAAGTTTAGTCCCAAGTGAGTTAAGTTCTTTATTGGCATCGGCTGGAATATCTTCGGTAGATGGAATCAGGTATATATCCTCTACACCATCGCCTGTAAGGTCAAATTTACCTAGAGATGGGAAGTACAATCCCTCTGGTTCTCTTTCGATAAGCGCACCAGCACCATAACGCATAAGGTCATCAAAACGGAATCCTTCAAATGCCAACTCCACACGACGTTCACGACGAATTTCTTGGATAAGTGGCGATACATTTGGGTATTTATCCTGCATATATGGATCAGCCTCAGGATTAAGCGGCATAGATGGCATACCTACACGACCACGAATTAGGTTTACCGATTCATCAAGATCGGTTTGAGTAATCGTACCAAGCTCTGCTTTAGCCTCAGCATAAGTAAGAAGAACCTCAGCGTAGCGAATTACAGGAAGGTCGATGCTACAGTAATATTCTTGGTCAGGAACGTTAATAAAACCTTTGATTTGGTGGTAGCCAGTGAAGTTCTTGCTTAAACTTTGAACAAAAACACCAGCACCTACTACATAAGTCATAGGATTTTCAAGAACCCAACCCGGATAGGCAAAAGTTTGATAGATACGAGGGTCACGATTTTCGAACTCCTCTACAAATTGATTTGTAGAGTATGTAGGATGTGAAGAGTAGTATGAACCATCGCTCATTAGGTATGCTTGAACTATATCTTTTGTAGGACACTCCTGATAACTACCAAACATGCCTTGCCAGAAATAGTTCGAAGCGATATAATAATCGTAGTATCTAGCTTGAATCATCTCTTTGTTAGTTGTTAAATCAAGACTACTGAAAAGAGTGTAGTAGTCGGCATCAGGATTACCTGTGCTATGTAGAGCAAAGCTACCTTCATCCATAATTCTTCTGGATGCGCTTTGAGCAAGTTGCAGAAAAGAGTCGGCTGTCGATTCAAGGTTTAACTCTGAGTGATATTTTCGGTAAGTACCCTCATAAAGAGCCTCACGTGCTTGAGTTGCAAGAACAATCCATTTGTCGATTTCACCTTTCAGTTGGTCTGTCTCTACATGTTCTACGGCATAGGCAAAATCTTCAAAGATTTTTTCTACTACTACCTCTCGTGAGTCACGTGCTTTGTAAAGATCTTCATCATCGGTCGATAATGTTTTGTCATACCAAGGCACATCAGAGTAGCGTCTAACCATATCCATATAGAATATAGCTCTGTAGTAGCGTGCAATACCCTCGTAGTGTGCAAGTGTAGCCTCTGGTACATCTGCACCAGCGCAACGCTCTAAGAAGAAGTTGATTTTATAAAGACGTTCCCAGTCCCAACCATCTGTAAGAGTCTTAGATGTCTGATTGCCTGAAATCATCATATTCTTAAGCTCTAACATACTTGTAGAGGCAGTGTTGTCTGTACCCTCATCGTCTACATACGAATAGCTTGGTAGAGATGTAAGACCATAGCAATAAAGTTTAAGGTCTTCTTCGGTATTAAAGAAATTATCTTCTGTAATATCTGTTTGAGGCAGTCTATTCATAAAATCATCGTTACATGAGCTTATAAACATTGTCGCTGCAAGGCTTAAACATATAAATAATCTATTTTTCATTGTATATCTATTTTTTTATTTGATGGTGTATTAAAAATATTATTTTAGGGGAGTTCTAAATTCTGGATTTTAAGAGATTTTAGAAGTTCACTTTAGAATGTTATATTAAGACCGCAAGAGATTTGACGATTGAAAGGGTAAACATAACCGTAAGAGTCGGTATCTGTTAAAGACTCAGGGTCGTAACCATATTTTGTCAATTCGCTCCACTCACAAAGGTTGTCAACACTAAAGAAAACACGAAGTTTGCTTACATTGTATTTGTTTGTTAAAGTATTTGGAAGTGTATAGCCTAAAGTGATATTTTTAACCCTTAGATAGGCACCATTAATCATATATTCTGTACATGGAAGTGCAAGACCCATTGCGTCTAAACCTGTACCTAAGTTTTTGTCGGCCAACCATGCTTGTAATACTGGATATTTAGCATCAAGGTTTTGACTTGCTAAACCTGCATTAATATAGGCTTGAGAGTGTTTAGCCATATCTGGAGCTGAATCATCTTCGGCACGATAGAAGTCGAAAGCATGAATTTGACCACCGCTATAAGGTTGTTGATAGAAACTCCAGTAAAGGAAACTGCTTGGATATACATCACGTTTTGCTACACCTTGAAGGAATGCCGAGAAGTCGAAACCTTTCCAATCAGCTGTAAGATTAAGACCAAAGCGATAGCGAGAAGATGAGTTACCAATAATGCTCAAATCGCCTGAATCGTCTACTGTTGTACCTTTTGTAATTGCAGAGTCGCCATCTAAATCTTTAAATTTAGGCCATCCATCAACAATTGTAAGAGCACCCCAAGGGATAATTTGAGATTCATCTAACGCATCAATTTCAGCTTGATTTTGGAAGAATCCATCGCTTTGTAGACCCCAAATTTCGCCTAACTCTTGACCTACATAATATTGATTAAGATATTTACTAGCGTTATCAAATTTTGTAATCCATGAGCGGTTATCCGATAGTACAAATGTTGCTCCGTAGTTAAATGTATTGTTTGATAGTTGGAAATTGTTGCGATAAGATAGTGAAAGTTCCCAACCAATTGTTTTCATATCAGCTGCATTCTCTTGAGGTTCATCATTTCCTAACACACTTGGAAGTTCCTGACCTTGCGTAAGCATACCTTTAGTGTCACGACGATATACATCGGCAGTAGCGGTAAGACGGTTACTAAATAGACCAATATCAATACCACCATTTATTGTTTGAACCTGTTCCCAAGTGTAGTCAGAAGATACAAGACCTGGAGCCGATACAGTCTGTTGAAGCGAACCATCAATCATATAGCTACCTGTAGATGTAGTCATGTATGGAATATAATCATAAGCCCCAACCTGTTGATTACCTAATGAACCATAAGAGCCACGAATTTTGAATAGAGAGAAGGTGTTGCGAAGCGGCTCAAAAAACTCTTCTGAGTCGATACGCCATGCTGCTGAACCTGAAGGAAAGAAACCAAAACGGTTGTAGGTATCGAAACGAGAAGTACCATCATAACGTCCATTTAGCTCAAAAATATAGCGGTCGTCGTAGTTGTAGCTTAATCTGTAGAACATACCACGAATTGCCCAATCTTCATACTCCTCGTCAACAGTCTGTTCGCCAGAGGCAAGACCAATAGAAGGAAGCGAAGTAGAGATAAGACCATCTCTTTGTGCTGTAAACTGACTCCATCTGCTATACTCTTGGTTGTATCCTAAGATTGCACCAAAGTTGTGTTTGCCAAAATCTTTATTGTATGTTGCAAAAACATCAATTACGTTATATAGGTCGCTAGCATAAGATCTATACGCACTGTTGGTGCCAAATTCACGAATATCGTCAGGACCATAACCGATAGAGTATTTTGTTGTGTACCAAGAGTAATCTTGAACACCTTTTGCAACTGTTAAGTTTGCATTTAATTTAAGTGCATCGTCAAAGAAACCAGCCTGCAACCCAAATATATTTTGAAATTTATCGTAAACAGTTTTCTCCTCACCGCCATCTGTCATTTGTGCTAAAGTTTCACCAAGTTCTGTATTTGCCCAAGTACCATCGGTATTCATAGGCACATTGTGTGGCTCTAAATCGTAAAACTCGTCGATGTTGTAGTAGCTAGGATTTGAACGAACAGTAGATACAAACGACATATTATTGGTAACTGTCAACCAATCGTACACTTTATAATCCATCTTACCACGAAGATTATAGCGGTTGTATTTGTCGTTTTCAACGATACTAGAGAAGGCACCGTCTTCGCTTGAAGTACCAGCAGAGAAATAGTAGCTAGTTTTTTCGGATCTACCCGATAGCGATAGTTGGTGTGAAGTGCTATAGGTGTATTGGTCTAAATAGTATGAAGTCCAATCGGTATTACCCATATAATCCCATTGAGTCTGATCAAGTGGGTTGAGGCGAATAGATTCTGTACCCTCTGGATCGTCCGAACGCTGACGTGCCCATTCAAGACGCTCATCGTCTGTAACGTGACCCGAACTCCACGGAGTGTTAAGAACAGCGGTATTTTTTAACTTTAGATAGATATATGGATCTGAAGTCTTTTCGGTAAGCTGAGTTGGTCGTTTCCAAGTGAAATTGTTGTTGTAGCTCACTGTGATTCTATCGCTTTTACCTGTTTTAGTTGTAATAAGAATTACGCCAAACGAAGCACGTGCACCATAAATTGCAGCAGCAGCTGCATCTTTCAAAACTGATATAGTCTCAATATCCTCAGGAAGTAGACGGTTCATTTCGGCTGCATCGCTAGCCACACCATCTATTAAGATAAGAGGTGAACCACCATTAATAGAGGCTGTACCACGAATATTGATATTTGCCTCTTTACCAGGCTCTCCACTTGTGAAATCAATGTTAAGGTTTGGAACTAAACCTTGAAGCCCTTTAGAAATATCGGTCATTGGGCGTTTTTCAAGCTGTTTTGCATTTACTTGATCTACCGAACCCGAAAGATTAACCTTTTTTTGAGTACCATAACCTACAACCACAACCTCATTGATAGCGATGTTGTCTTGCTCCATTATAATCTCCAATATATCTGATAATTGAGCTATATCGATTGTTTGAGGAATATACCCCATACAGTTGATATCAAATAGTGTAGGGTCGCTGCTCTCTATACTGATATTAAACTTACCCTCTGCATCGGTTACAGCACCTTTAGTTGTTCCCTGCACAATTACAGTTGCGCCAATTACAGGATAACCATCACTATCTTTAATAACACCAGTGATGTCATGTTTTTCTGCGCTTGTCGAACGTTCGCTAGTTGCAATAGCATCAATATTGCCTGCAAAATCAAAACTGCGTGCTTGACTAGAAAGCGATAATGCTAAAAGAAGTGCTAAGGCTGATTTGCCTTTGAAATTCTTAGTAGAAATTTTTTTCATTCTATAATGATTTAGTTGTTCATGGGAGCTAAATTCTGAATTTTGAGAGATTTTAGAAGTTCCCTTTATTTACGCTGCAAAAGTAGTTTGGTATTGTTAAGTTAGTTTAAAGTTAGTTTGAATAGTTTGTTAATATTTGGTTAATGGAATATTTACAAAATGTTATAGAATTGTTAAAGGGAGTTCTAAATTATGTATTTTGAGAAAATTTTTAAAAGGGAGTTCTAAAATTTTGAATTTTAACTCTTTTTTATTATGAATATAACTTAAAAATTTATATATTTGCATCTGTATTATCTTCTAAATACCGAACTAGCCATGAACAACAACCTTAAAACAGCATCATATCTGGTACTTGCTATGCCATCTATTTTTCTCTCCTGTAGTAAAGCAGTTGAGAAAGTAAGCCAAAGACCAAACATTATATTTATAATGTCGGACGACCACACCACTCAAGCAATTGGAGCTTATGGAAGTCGCCTAGCACCATTAAACCCCACTCCTACAATCGACCGCATCGGGAATGAGGGGGTTATAATGGATTGCGCCTTCTGTACAAATGGTATTAGTACTCCATCACGAGCAAATATAGTATCAGGGCAATATAGCCAGACAAATGAAGTGCTCGACCTTGGCGATACACTTGCTATAGAGAGACAACATCTACCTATAGAGATGCGAAAACTTGGCTACGAGACAGCTGTTGTAGGTAAATGGCACCTGAAAAACCTACCCGAAAACTACGACTACTACAAAGTATTTTACGATCAAGGCGAATATTTCGATCCAATATTAGTTGCACGTGGAGATACCGACTCGGTTTCAAAATTTGTTGGAGGCAAAGAGACAATGTTTAGAGGCAAACGCTATGAGGGTCACTCATCGGATGTTGTAATGGATATAACTCTTAATTGGCTCGAAAATATTAGAGACAAGAGCAAGCCTTTTATGTTGTGTCACCACTTTAAAGCTCCTCACGACCTATTTGAGTTTAACCCTCGCTATAGCGACTACCTTGAAGATAGATTTATTCCCGAACCTGCTAGTCTTTGGAATAGTGGTAATAATGGTTCGGTTGCTACACGTGGCGAGAGAGATTCTTTGATTGATGTTATTGGTTCGTCGGTAGGTCGACGTAATGCTATCCGTGATATGGGTAAAGATTTGTCAATAAATGAAAAATTCAAAAATCTTTCAGATTTTGACTACAAACGTGAGGTGTACCAAGAGTATCTAAAACGCTATCTACGTTGTGTTAAGGGAGTTGACGACAACGTTAAACGACTTTTCGACTACCTAGAGGCAAACGACCTTATGGATAATACAATTATTATGTATACTGGCGATCAAGGCTTCTTCTTAGGTGAACACGACTATATCGACAAGCGTTGGATGTACGACGAGGGTATGCGTATGCCGTTTATGGTGCGTTACCCTGAAAAAATCAAAGCAGGTACTCATTGCGATGCAATCGTAAATAATGTAGACTATGCCGAGACTATTATTGATATGGCAGGGGGCGAAGTTCCTGAGTATATGCAAGGGCGAAGCTTTAAAGATATCCTTTATACTGGTAAAGTTCCAGAGGATTGGAGAACAGCTACCTACTATCGCTACTGGATGCACATGGCACACCGCCACGCAAACCCAGCCCATTTTGGAATACGCACAAAAGATTATAAGCTGATTTTCTTCTATGGCTCCAATTATGAGAAGAAAAACGGAGGATTTAACACTCCTAGCCAAACTCCAGCAGGTTGGGAATTTTACGACCTTAAAGCCGACCCTGCCGAAATGGAAAATATGTATGACAATCCAAAATATAGCTCAATTATCTCAGATTTAAAATCTCAACTCCTAAAGATGCGAGAAGATCTAAATGAAACAGACAAAGAATACCCTCATATTCAGCAAATTATTGATGAAAATTGGGAAAAATAATAATAAACAATTATAAATTATAAACTATAAATTATAAATTACTTAGTTTGGTAATCTTCATTTATAATTTGTAATTTATAATTAATAATTAATAATTAATAATTTATAATTAATAATTTATAATTTATAATTTATAATTTATAATTAATAATTTATAATTAATCCCCTCTCTTTTTTTTATGAAATTTTCAAAACTTTTTTTAGTTTCAGCTCTTTTAGTTGCCCCTTTTTGTAAGGTTTCGGCACAAAAGACGTTAATAGACTTTTTTCAACCTATCAAACCAGGTGCACCGCTTGTAAGCGATGGAGCTTGGGGTGTGCCAGAGGTTCTGCCACGTGACACAACAAATGGTTTGGAAGATACCGATCTTAGCCATTGGTGCTACTGGGATGGTACAGTTATTAAAGGCGATGATGGCATCTATAGAATGTATGCAAGCCGCTGGAGTCAAGAGTATTCGCACCGAGATGGATGGCATATCGGCACTAGGGGTATGTGGGCAAAGAGCAAAAACCTTATGGGTCCGTATATCGACCAAGGTGAGGCATGGCCTGACTATAGAGATGGTCTCGGTCATAATGTTGTGGCTAATCGACTAAAAGATGGACGTTACGCCCTCTTAGCAAGCGAAATAACTCCGGGTGATGTTTATATTGGCGATGGTCCTGATGGTCCATTTAAGCGTGAGGGTATAATCGAGGTAGATGCAAATGGCTTTTATGAGGGTTGGATGCGCTACGACGAATTGGATGTTGGTGCGTTTAATTCAGGTGCACTAGGGCGCACTTCCAATATTGTTGCAATCACTCGACACGATGGTCGCTATCAAATTATGCCTCGTCAATGTGGTATAATGATTAGTGATGACGAGTTTATGGGTCCCTACAAACTTTGGGGTGATAGAGCATGGTATGGTGCACGAAATACTCCTCAATATCGTATGGAAGATCCAACTTTTTGGTATTCTGATGGTCTCTACCACTTAGTAGTTAATCAATATCTTGGCAATATCTCCTACCACCTAACCTCTGAAGATGGTATAGACAACTGGCGAGGAAGAGGATTAGCTTATGAGGGTGGAAAAGGGGTATTTAAGTATACCGATGGCACCGAGAATGAGTGGGGCACTGTACAACGCCCTACAGTCTATGTTGAAGATGGCGAGGTTAAAGCATTTTTATTCTCTGTAGTTGATACTAGCAAGGGAGGCGACCAACCTAACGACAAACATGGTAGTAAAATAGTAATGGTTCCTTTTGATGGTAAGGCGTTTGGTACTCAGATTAGAGATATTGTCGAGAAAGAGAATAGTACGTTTGATGTAACGCCAGTGCCAGATGGTTGGAACCTATCAACAATCGGTGAAGGTGGTGAAAATAGCTGCGGATATGATGAAGAGTTCGAAACTTTCCGCCTACGTCATAGCGGAAAAGGGGTAGCATTTTTAAACCAACCTATCTCTGGTGATATTTCGCTAAAGACTCTTGTAATGTATCAAGATTGGACAAAAGAGAGCCATAAAGGGGGTGTAATGCTAAGAAGTTCATTGGATTATGAGTCAAAATTTATTTTAGCGACTCTTTCAAACGAAAGCGGACTAACAATTACAGCACGTATAAACGAGGGCGACAACCCTGCTCAAATTGTAAATCTAAAAGATATTAAAGCCCCTTACTATTTGCGTTTAGAGCGTAAAGGCAAAGAGGTAGAGTGTCTTATCTCCACTAGCGATATGCAAAATTGGCAAAGTGTGGCAAAAGTAGAGATAGATTTAGGCGAAGATATTTTTGCAGGTGTTGCAGCAGGCGAAACTTCTGGCGAAGTGGCACGCTTTAAAGCCACCGATCTTCATCAGTTTGGAAAACCTACCAACGAGGGTATTATTGCAAATAGCTTCCCTGATACAATTCCAGCAGACGGTGTTATCGACTTTGAAGTTGAATATGAATTTAACCAGACACTCGATGTTTGGGTTGCTCTTGAAGATGCCGCTACTTCTAAGAGATATAAGGTGTATCGTGAGCTTCTGACAATTCCTAAAAACACAACAAACAATAAAGTTAAGGTTCATTACAAGGCTGGAGAAGCTCTAAAATCGGGTTCTAGGGTGCGTGTAGTAATCAAAGCTGTACCGCTCCATTTACACGACTCTCAGGCAGTTCAGAGTTTCTTTAAAACTGTTATTGTTGAGTAAAATTCAATTGGGGATGACTCAAAAGCACCTATTTTACACAAACAACCCTTATCACAGAGCTTGTGGCAAGGGTTGTTTGTCTATTTTAGGGACTTTTGGGTCATCCTCTTTGGTTGCTTTGGTTCGGTTACAGACGTTGTTATCGAACCCAGCAATTATGAATTATGCATTATGAATTATGAATTATTTCTGTGTTCGGTTATAGACGTTGTGCACAACGTCTATACGAGGTGTTATCGAACTCGGCAATTATGAATTATGAATTACGAATTATTTCTGTGTTCGGTTACAGACGTTGTTATCAAACCCAGCAATTATGAATTACGAATTATGAATTACGAATTAAAAAATACGCCATCGCCTTAATCACCGCTATTAATCAATCTTTGAATCTCTTCTATAGCCTTTTGTATCATAAGATTATCACTACCAGAGTTGATAACCTCAAAATACTCACTAGTCGACCAAAGCTTTTGCGCAATAAGTGCTTTTAGTTGAAGCATTATAAAATCTTTTAGCTTATCGGCTTCACCCTCTTCGCTCTCCACAATCTCTAGTTCAGTAGCTTTATCTTTTAAATCGGTATATATTGTTTCGTCTACACTATAGAGGTTAAAGAATTTTTCGAAAGTGTCGTATTTTCTACGTAATTTTTCGCTATTTTTATCGTAATAATCGGCTACATAGTCGTTTATGATACTTTTACCTATCACTTGACTCCAATATTTTGATGTTAGAGTTGTGTCGATAGGAACCAAGATATCGGGGTTTATTCCACCACCACCATATACTGTGCGACCTTTTATTAGTGTTTTGTATTTTAGTGAATCAGCAATATCTTTAAATACAGAATCTGGATGTATAAGCTCACCACTACTATAACGTTTAGCAAAGTTTAAATAGTAATCCTCTTGATTACCCATCTCGTATGGACGCTGAATAAAACGACCACTAGGAGTGTGGTAGCGAGCCACTGTAATTTGCAAAGCAGATGTATCGGCAAGTGGTATTTGGCGTTGAACCAAACCTTTACCAAAAGTTGGACGACCTATAATAGTACCCCTATCCCAATCTTGAATTGCTCCCGACACAATCTCCGAAGCCGAAGCCGACTCCTCGTCTACAAGCACAACCAGCGGTTTGTCGATAAATTTACCAATCGAAAGAGCATTTAAATCGCTTCTATCACTACTTTTACCCTCAGTATATACCACTAACGAACCCTCAGGAAGAAATTGACTTGAAAGCATAACGGCTTGGTCTAACTGCCCTCCACCATTGCCACGCAAATCGAGAATCAATCCTTTAATATCGTTCTTAGCCCCTAGTGAGTCTAAAGCCGAAGTAAATTCGTAGGTTGTGGTCGACATAAAGCGATTGAGCTTAATGTAGGCACTATTTGGGGCAATCATATAGGCTGCATCTCTACTTTCGATAGGGATTTTATCACGAACTATCAGAAATTGAAGTTCTCCCTCTACTCCTCGTCTTACTACGGTTAAAACCACCTCTGTACCTTTGTCACCACGAAGATATTTTGGAACGTCTGTCTTTGAAATTCCTATCACACTTGTTGTGTCAACCTTAATAATGCGGTCGCCAGATTTTAATCCAACTTTTTCCGATGGACCACCCCTGATTGTGTTTACCACAATAAGAGTATCGTTTAAAACATTAAATTCAATACCTATACCCTCGAAATTTCCACCAAACATCTCCATCGATTGTTTCATCTCTTCGGTTGTAAGGTAGGAGGAATGGGGATCTAATTCCGAAAGAATATTGTTTATCGCACTATCGGTAATTTTCTCAATATCAACATCTTCTAAGTAGAGTAAATCGAGAATATTGATAAGCGTTGCCAATTTTCCACCATTTGTAATTGCCTCTTGTGAGGGGTAGTTTCGCTGCTTTGTTGTCATTAATTGTTGCGAAAATGAAAGCAGCGGAAAAAGCACTAATATTAATGTAGCAAAAGATGTAGCTATTAATTTTCTAATCATATTTTTTAATTTTTTATTAACATAGTAGGTAAATTACTGATTTTAAATCTATTAATAAACCTATTTTTAAATTAGGTCAAACACAAAGATAGTGCTATTTTTATAAAAAATAGCATCAAATTTCAATAATTGTAAGTTTGTTATTATTTTTAAATTAAAAAACGTAACTTTGTGCACGTTTTTTAATCATTGTTACGAGTAAAGGGAACTTCTAAAATTAAAGGGAGAGTAAAAAATTGATAGATAAAAAATTAGTGGAGAGAAGATTTGCTTCCCATTTCGATACATACAATAACCACGCTAAAGTGCAGCAAGCTATATCAATACGTCTTGCTGAGAAGCTCTCTAATTTATGCTTAAACCCTAAAAAAGGATTGGAAATAGGGGCTGGAACTGGCTTTTTGACTAGACAAACCACAAAACTTTACAGCGATTGTAGTTGGACATTAAACGATATCTCACACAAAGCACATCCCTATTTAGAGCAAATTTGTAGAGAAAATAGGGTAGTGGCTAGCTACATTTTTGAGGATGCAGAGTGCTATGATTTTCAAGAAAAGTTTGATTTAGTGGTTTCGGCATCGGTTGTACAGTGGTTTGACGATTTAGAGGGTTTTATCGCAAAATTACCAGTAAAAAGTGGCTCTATAATTGCTATTACCACCTTTGATAATCAGAATTTTAGAGAGATTGCATTTGCAACGAATAGTCAAGGTTTGAGATATTTTGGAGAGTCTGATTTTTGCCGTTGGTTTGATAATAATGGCTATGAAAAGCTGCTATGTGAGAGCTACTGTGAGATGTTAGAGTTTGAAAACCCTACCGAAGTGCTTCGCCACTTAAAATATACAGGGGTAAATGCAATAGAAAACGTTAAATGGAGTAGAGGAAAATTAGAAAAATTTTGCGAGATTTACAGTTCGAATTTTAGCTCAAAAAATGGAGTTTTACTCACTTATAATCCAATTTTGATGATTTTTCGTAAGAAATAGGTGAGTTCTAATTTGTGGATTTTGAGGGATTTTATATGTTCCTGCTAGCAGCATATAATAAAATATTTATCTTTGTATGAATATTTTATAAAAAACAAAACTGAGTTGAAAAAAAATTACATACAATATACTACTATAATTACCGTTTCGGTGGTGGCAATTATGACACTGCTATCTTTGGTTGCACCAACTAGTTACTTCAAGCAGATAAATATCTATTCTTCAATTATTTCCGACAGCTCAATTCGCTCTATTTTTGGATTAGAGTCAGCCCCTTTAAATGAGAATATGGTAGTTATGGATACTCTTGAAAATAGTAGTAAAAGCGACACAACAAATATTCAAATTGAGGAAAAAGAGCATGTAAATCCATTTCTTTTTGAGGATTATTCACAAAATAAATCTCAAAGCAAAATTATTGCTAATATGCTTACAGGCGGCGATAATAGGCTAAGTCGCATTGCATATATTGGCGACTCGTTTATTGAAGGTGATATCCTTACAATGGATGTTCGTGAATATTTACAATCAAAATTTGGCGGCGGTGGTGTGGGCTATATCCCAATTGTGTCGCCAGTAGCAAAATATAGAGGAACCATAATTCATAGTTTTAGCGATAACTGGAAAACACACTCTATATTAGCTCCCACTTCGGGAGTAAATTATGGATTAGCAGCTCAAGCATTTTCATCTAAAGATGGAGATAGTTGGGTAGAGTTTAAAGGTAAAGGATATAGACCTCATGCTGCAAAAATAAATAGAGTTTCACTATTTTTTATAAATCGTGGAGGTGGCACTATTGAAGTAGCTGTTAACGACCAAGAGAGCAAAATATACACTCCATCTATCTCAGATTCCTTGCAATCTATTGTTGTAAATCAATCTATTTCGCAGATAAAATATCGTTTTATTGATTGTCAAGATATGTTGCTTTATGGAGCCTATTTTGACGATGCTTCGGGGGGTATTTTACTCGATAACTATTCGCTTAGAGGTAGTTCGGGAGTTGAAATGAGTAGTGTAAGCAGAGCTTTCTGCCATCAGTTTAATCAGAAAATTGAATATAATACCATATTTGTACAGTATGGTCTAAATGTTTCGGGCTACACCTCTAGTCAGCTCGAACTATATGGTGAAAATATGAGTAAGGTGGTGCAACATCTTAAAAGTTGCTATCCACAGGCAGCTATCGTAATGATGGGCGTTAGTGATAGAGGCGAGCTTAATGCTGGTCAGGTTATTACGATGCAAAGCGTCTTAACATTAGATAGAGTGCAACGAAAAGTTGCAAAAGATTGTGGAGTTCTTTTTTGGAGTACACATAGCGCAATGCAAAAGATGGGAGGAGTGGCACAATTTGTTGAAAATAAGTGGATTTCAAAAGATTACACCCACCTAAATGCTGCCGGGGGCGAGGCATTAGCTGAAAAAATTGTATTTGCTATGGAGAGTTGTTTGTGATAATTAGAGTGAACTTCTAAAAATTCAATATTATGAAAAAAATTATTAACCTTCTGTTGGTTTTGTTGTTAATAATCTCAACAACAGCTGTTTTTGCAGCTCAAAGCCGACTTCGTATCTTGCTAATTGGCGATAGTACAACCGAAGCTGGAGTGCCGCACTCCATAAAAACCGATGCGCTAAAATTTGAAGAGTATATAACTGCGCTTTTAAAAGCTGAGGAGAATATGCCTGTTGTGGAGACTCTTAATCTTGGAAAATCGGGCGAAACAGCAAAATCAATCTTTACATCTGGTCGTTACGAAAAACAAATTGCCCCGATTATTGGCGAAAAAGTAGATTATATCTTTGTTCGCTACGGTATCAACGATTGGTTTAAATGCGAAGATAGAGAGCGTGATTTTCCAGTCGATTTAAAGACTCTTTTAGAGCGACTAAGGAGTGATTTTCCGGATGCAAAACTCGTTCCGATGACAATTATACCATTTATGCCAAAAGAGCATACAGACCAGATGAATAGGATGATTTATAGCGTATCAAAAGATTTAAATCTTGAGGTTTTTGATATCTACACCCCTTACCAAGAGTATTTAGATAAATATGGAGAACACACTTTAAATGTAAGAGGTATGCACTTAGATAGTATTCCTAAAAAATATCACGAAATGCTAAAAAGCAAAACTTCCATCTATAGACAAAAAGGCACAAGCTACCAGAGAGTAAAAGAGGACGATAATCGCCTCGATTATCTGCTGGGTTGCTATTCAGAGTGGTATTCAGATCGCCATCCAAACCTTGCTGGCTACTATTTAATTGGTAAATGTACTGTTGATTATATTTTAAATGATATAAATTGTGAAAAATAGGTTTATTTTTCAAATAAAAGTTGCAAAACCCAAAAATAATCCTTACCTTTGCACCGCTTAAATTATGGACGGGTATGTATTACCTAACACCATAATATTGAGTAGCCTAATTAATATTATAAACTTTTAAAACAGACAAAAATGGCTGTAAAAATTAGATTGGCTCGTCATGGTAAGAAAAATTATGCTTTCTACCACATTGTCGTAGCAGACAGCAGAGCACCACGTGATGGTAAATTTATTGAGAAGATTGGTACTTACAATCCTAACACTAATCCTGCTTCGGTATCGTTAGAGTTCGAAAAAGCTCTTTCATGGTTAAACAAAGGCGCTCAACCAACCGACACTGTTAACAATATCCTTTCTCACGAAGGTGTATTATTAATGAAACACCTAGAAGGTGGTGTTAAAAAAGGTGCTTTCACTCAAGAAGTAGCTGTAGAGCGTTTCGAAGCATGGAAAGCATCAAAAACTGCTTCTAACGAAGCAAACCTTAACGCTATTAAAGGTGAAAAATCAAAAGAAGCTGCTGTTCGTTTAGAGAGAGAATCTCAAGTAAACGCTGCTAAAGCTGAAGCTGTTGCTGCTAAAAAAGCTGCTGAGGCTGCTGCTAAAGCTGAGGCTGAAGCTGCTGCTAAAGCTGAAGAAGCTGCCGAAGAGGCAACTGAAGAGGCTGCTGCTGAATAGTTTATTCTCCCAAAGGGAACATCAAATAATTATACAAACTAATTATGCAAAAAGAACAATCTCTAACAGCTATTGCTCGTATCTCTAAACTTTATGGAGTTAAGGGTGAGGTGGTTGTAAGATTGTACGATGAGTTTCCTGACGAGATTTATTTAGAGGAACCGATGTTTATCTATGTAGATGAGCTTCGTGTTCCTCTTTTTGTATCATCTTTCTCAGCTCGAGGTGTAAATAAGGCGATTATGGTATTTGATGATTTTGAGTCGGAGCTTCGAATCTCAGAATTTATCGGAACTGAGCTTTATATGCCTACAAATCTACTCGGCGGAGAAGATACGGACGAAGATGAGGATGGTGAAATTTATTTCGAAAATCTTGTTGGTTACAAAATGTTCGACACTCTTTCTGGAAGAATGGGCGAAATATTATCGCATATCGACTACGAAAATAATCCTGTATTTATTGTTGATTTCGATGGCGTAGAGGTGATGGTGCCAGCTGCCGACGAAATTATTGCCGATATTTATATCGATGCACTTGTAGTAGAAGCTGCAGTACCAGAGGGATTGTATGAGTTTTATGAAACTCATAATTCGTAATTCGTAATTTATAATTCATAATTTATAATTCATAATTTATAAATTCTTAATTCATAATTTATAATTCATAATTTATAAATTCTTAATTCATAATTTATAATTCATAATTTATAAATTCTTAATTCATTATTTATAATTTATAATTTATAATTCTTAATTTTTAATTTTTAATTTATAATTAACAACTAATTACTCTCCATTGATTTCCTATGACAAAGGCTCTATATCCTGGTTCGTTCGACCCATTTACTGTAGCACACGAAGAGATAGTACGCAAAGCATTGACAATTTTTGATAAAGTTGTTGTTGGTATTGGCTACAACATATCAAAAAGTGGATTTTTGCCTATTGAAGAGCGTGAAGCTATTATTAATGAGGTGTTTAAGGATGATGATAGAGTGGAAGTTGTTCATTACAACACACTTACCATTGATTTATGTCATAAAATGGACATAAAACACATTGTACGTGGTGTAAGAAGCTATACCGATTTTGAATCTGAAAATAATCTTGCTGATATTAACTCAATTTTAGCTCCCGAGATTATTACAATATATCTTACTACCTCTCCAAAATATTCTGCTGTAAGCTCTACAGCAGTGCGTGAAATAATAAAATTTGGTTCTGACCCATCGTTTTTCCTTTCTAAAGGGATTACTATTAAAATACCTAGATAGAGATTTTTTCTTTGTAAATCTACTCGGTTTAATTTCATTGTTTTATGGGGAGTTCTAAATTCTGGATTTTGAGAGATTTTTCGTTTTAAGGCTTTAGGTTTGGATTTTGCGAATATAGGCTGTAGTGGCTCCTACCGCCTTTATTTGCAAAATTCAAAGATGAAGCATTAAAACGAAAAAGTTCCGAAAGTCAGATTTTAGAAGTTCCCTTATGTAAATAGGCAAATTTGCAAAAGTGGTTTTGCGAAATTTGCCTATTTATTATTTTTGAACTAGTTCTTAACAATAACATCTTTCTTGATATCAAAACCTTTATCAAATTTATTGTTATCCTCGATACTCCAGTTTATAACTCTTTCAAAGTAGAAAGGTACTTTAATTTCGTGGAAAGGTTCGAAATCATTGTTTGTAATTATTGTGTTGTTTCTAAACGTTAGACCGTCGATAGATTTTGCATAAACTATAGGTTTGTCAAACATCTCAAAGGTGTTGTTTTCAATCAAAACAGCATCTTTATTACCACCATGAAAATATGCTTTTTGCTCTTTTAGGTTTGGAATCTCAGGATAGATAGAGATTACACCATTTGTAAATTGGAACATATTTGTAAGTGCGTTAACAAAATGGTTGTTACGAATTACCACATCTCTACAAGCTCCTGTTTCATACCAACCGTTACAGTCACCACAAAGCAGAATTGCAGTACCAGAAGTGTGGTCAAAAAAGTTATTTTCGACGATAGTCTTTTTTGGAGTGCTAAATAGAGTGCCACGAGCACGGTTATTACGGATTGTATTATCTGCAAATAACACCTCTGGAGTCCAAGTAAGATTTTCAATACCACACTCCTCATTTACAGAGGCATCTAATGGTTTTTCAAACTCTATTTGGAATACTTTTGCTCCTTCAATAGTAGGTTTATCTACAGGTTTAATACTCTTAACAACATTTTGACCACCTGTAAGCTCCATTGTATTAGAGGTTACAAACTGTACATCGTCGCCAGCCTCTCCCCAGAAGAACCCGTATGCCTGTTTGTGTTTGTATGCAGCTTCAACTGTTGTGTCGTTAATACGTTTTTCGATTTTCAGGTAAGTTCCATGAACATTAATAGCATCATCCATCATATTCTCATATAGACCACCTTTAGAGATGATTTTACCCTTACATCCAGAGAAGTGAGTAGCATCGGCTTGTGATGTAAAACATCTTCCACTTCCCTCTTTTAACGAAACATTAAACCCTTGTAGAGTAATATCCTCCGACATTTGCGCAAGCAGACCCATACCCTCAGAGTAGTGAACAGTAACATCCTCCAAAACTGTATTTTTAGATAGCGATATAAATACGCCAGGTGATGGACGGCGTAGACTGCGAAGTGCAAGCTTCGATCCTGGTGTAAGTTTTGGGTTATTCCATGTAACTTTCACTTTTCTGTCGCCTAGCTCCTCTGTATCTTTTGTGGCAAACCAAACATCGCTTGTACGGTAAAGAACATGACCTGTCTCTCCATCAAAGGCAATCATTCCGATAAGGGTGTTGTCCCAGCCTTCACCTTTATTAATTAATTTGTCGCCATCAAACTCGTAATCCATCCATGGCTCAAGTTGATAGGTGATTTTCTTATTTTTAATATCATTTTCAATGATTGTAGCTTGTCCATTTTGTGGTTGTGGAAAATCTACTGAGAAATTTTTAACAATTACATCTTCGCAACCTACTATAGATATAGGTATCATACGACCTGTAAATAAAAATTCCGAACCTCCTCCATCTACCGTTAAATCTTCCATTTCGTCAAGTGGAATACCTACAGTTTTTGGGTTGTCTTGGTCGTGATTAGAAATGTAGTATACCCTCTCGGCAGCCTTCGCCCACGAAAAATGGTATTGACCCTTTTCGAATACTATTGTTGCAGGTTTGTCTGCTTTACGGATTTCTTCAATAATCTTCCCTACAATCTCTGTAGCATTAATGCTGCTATCATTAGCCTTTAGACCATAATCAGCAACATTGTAAATTTTAGGACCATCTTCTTGAGGGGTGCAAGATATTAAAGCAAATGAGCTTAATGATAGACCTAATAATAATGTAAAAATTCTTTTCATTTTCTATATATTTATTGGTTTTATGCAAAAATAACTATTTTTTTTAATTTAAATAGTGTTTTTTTCAGCTTTCCTAAGTTTTACTCAGTAAATACCCAGTAAATACCCAGAAATACTCAGTAATAACTCAGAAATACTCAGCAACTACTCAGTTTTCCTCAGTAATTCCTCAGTTTTACTAAAAAACTCCCCCAACTTCCAAAAAACCCAATTCCAAAAAAAAAGGTAAAAAACGACAAAACCCACAAAAATCAGAAAAAAAGTTAAAATTTTTTTA
>JAWXTR010000021.1:0-32471 GCA_044433365.1 Rikenellaceae bacterium | reverse complement strand
GCGATATTTTTCACTATTAAATCTCAATATAGAACCACTATATTTTCGATTCAATAGCAAAAAATCTCATCTCCAATAGCACTTTTAAAAATACACCAATAATTATTTTACCCTACTTAAAGTGCTGTATATTTAGACGTTGGACTCCCACGTCTCTACCAACACCCCGAATTGTTTTAAACCTTTTTTTTTTAAACATAACGATTTGTATTACAGACGTAGCAGGGCTACGTCTCTACTGCTGAGTCGCCAACACCCCGATTTGTTTTCAAACCCCTTTTTTTAAACATAACTGCGTAGGTAGAGACGTTGGGTCCAACGTCTGTAACGCACACAGGTAACCACCCACCCCCCCGAATTGTTTTCAAACCCCTTTTTAAACATAACACTGCACAGGTAGAGACGTAGCCCTGCTACGTCTGAAAACAACCCCCCGAATTGTTTTCAACCCTTTTTTTAAAAACATAACGATTTGTATTACAGACGTAGCAGGGCTACGTCTCTACAGCCGAGCCACAAATTGTAATTCATAACAACAAATTTTTAGAAGTGCCCTAAAACAGATTGATTAGTGGAACATCTAAAGCAATAGCAATTTTGTTTAGCGTAGAGATTGTAAAATTACTTTTTCCAGCCTCAATTCTGCTCATATTTGAAGTCTCAAAATCGCATAAATCTGCCAACTGTTGTTGACTTATTCCCCTCGCTTTTCTCAATTTCTTTATGTTTTCACCAATTTCTTTTAAAATTTGTTCTGTTTTCATCTCATATTTTTTGAAAAACAAAGATTTGTTTTTATATTTGCATTTTTATTATCATATATGATAACTTTTTAAAATTCTAAAAAAATATGAAATATCTCGACCCGACACTATAACAAAAAACAGCACTTTTCTCCCTATTTAATCTAAGTAGTGTAAAACAATTATTGCCATATTCTTAATAGCACTCTTGGAGCGATATTTTTCACTATTAAATCTCAATATAGAACCACTATATTTTCGATTCAATAGCAAAAAATCTCATCTCCAATAGCACTATTAAAAATACACCAATAATTATTTTACCCTACTTAATAGGGAGTTTTTAATTTATAATATCGAGTTGTAATAGTTATTATTTAGCGAGATTTTTATTGTAATTGCTTTCAATAAAATAAATGAAATAATTTTCAAGTTGCAAACTGTAAGTTTTTGCAGGTAGAAAAATTATACTAATTAACCAATAAGCCTACTACGCTTCTAATCTATAAGTTTTGTAAGGTTGTAAAAAAAATATATTTAAAAATATGATGATAATTAATTATTTAATGCTAAATTTGTAATTGATATTAATGATAGTAGCAAAATTTTTATGGATTTTTAAACTATTCCTTTTAAATTGAAATCAAAAATCTTTAAATTTCGAAAATAGTTTTTTATATCTTACTTTTTAAAAATATTAATTATGATTATTGGGATTCCTAAAGAGATTAAAAACAACGAGAGTCGTGTATCTCTTACTCCATCAGGCTCTTACGAGCTTTCTTCACGTGGACACGAAGTTTACGTACAATCTACTGCTGGTTTAGGTAGTGGTTTTAGCGATGAAGATTATATTGAGTCGGGAGCTAAGATTTTGCCTACAATTGAACAGGTGTATGCAATCTCTGAGATGATTATCAAAGTAAAAGAGCCAATTGCTGCTGAATATCCATTAATCAAGCCTAATCAGCTTCTATTTACATATTTCCACTTTGCTTCGTGCGAGCCTCTTACTCATGCAATGATTGAAAGTGGTGCAACTTGCTTAGCTTACGAAACTGTACGTAAAAGCGACCGTTCGCTTCCTCTGCTTATTCCTATGTCGGAGGTTGCTGGTAGAATGTCGATACAACAAGGTGCCTATTTTCTTGAAAAACCTCATGGAGGCAAAGGAAAATTAATCGGAGGCGTACCTGGAGTTAAGCCTGCTAAGGTGTTGGTTTTAGGTGGTGGTATTGTTGGTTATCATGCTGCTTTGACTGCTGCTGGAATGGGAGCTGATGTTACTATTACAGATATTTCGCTTCCTCGTCTGCGACAGCTTTCGGAGATTATGCCTAAAAATGTAACAACTCTATTCTCTTCAGAATATAATATCCGCAAGGAGCTTCCATCGGTCGATATTGTTGTGGGTTCAGTGCTTATTCCTGGTGCTAAAGCTCCTCACCTTATTACTCGTGATATGCTTTCGCTTATGGAGCATGGTTCGGTAATGGTGGATGTGGCTATCGACCAAGGTGGATGTTTTGAAACATCTAAACCAACCTCTCACGACGAGCCAACTTATGTAGTCGATGGAGTTGTTCACTATTGTGTTGCAAATATTCCTGGTGCAGTGTCTCACACCTCTACTTTAGCTCTTACAAATGCAACTTTGCCTTACGCTATTATGCTAGCCGACAAAGGTTGGCAAAAGGCTTGCGAGCAGTGTTCAGAGCTAGCATTAGGGTTAAATGTTGTAGATGGCAAGGTGGTTTGCGCAGGTGTTGCTGAGGCTTGGAATCTTGAGCTTAGCACTCTATAAAGAGTGACGCAAAATCACCTATTTTACATAAACAACCCTTATCACAGAGCTTGTGGCAAGGGTTGTTTCTCTATTTTAAGGGCTTTTGGAACTATATTTTCTCTAGTACAAATATTTTACGAGCGGTAAATAACAATATTGGTGATGCACCATCTTTTAGTGATAGCTCCCGTTTTATCTGCTCAGTAGAGAATTGAAAATCTCGTTTTAGAATTTTAGCTTTTGAACCAAATTGCTGTTTTACAACCTTTTTTAGCTCTTTTGGCTTATAATTTTGCTCACTAACCACCCTATAGGCTTCGCCCTCAAAATTTTCGATTAGCGTATCACTCATTACAGGCGAATTTTCGTTAGCGATGTAGTAATCTAAGCAGCTATAATATTCAAAAATTAGATTTTCGACAGTGCGCCCTTTGTAGAACGCTACATCTGGTATATATATGTATTTAAACCCCTCTGTTTTAATCGAAATAGACTTATTTACAACCTTGTTTTTGCTTGAAAAACTATATCTTCGTGGCTCAGAAGTAGGAGAGCACACTACAGCACAATCTTTGCCTAAAATCGCACTATTTACTTCATTTTCGCTATCAACCACCACTACAACCTCTTTGCACTCACCTTTTAACGATACACTTTCAATAGTACAACAGCCATATTTTGAAAAGAAATCACGTGCAGCATCTACATCAAACATTGGAGAGAGCTTTACAACCACTTTTCGAGCCATTTTTATGGCAAGTGGCATAATTCGATTCATATCTGGGGAACAATCCTCCAGCAAAAATACCTTTTTTGTATTATCTCTTCTTGCTGGGTCACAATAGATTAAATCGGCTTGTAGAGTACTATTTTCGATTAAAAATTGCTCTGCTGAACTATTTACAACCTCTATATTTTGAGCCTTTAATCTGCCGAAATTTATATTTGCAATCTCACAAAGTATCTGGCTTTGCTCAATTGAAATATGACGACTATAGTTTTTTGAAATATAGTATGAATCTACCCCTAAACCACACGTTAAATCGATTGAAAGCTCGCCTGTGCCAAAATATTTTGCCTTTGCAGTGGCTTCACTACTCGATTGTTCATAGCTCAGTGATGGGATTATTGCTCGCACATCATAGTAGCTAGGAAGTTTAGTTTTTGCACGATTTAAATATTTAATCTGATTACACACCTCGCTACTCACCCCTTTCAAAGCAAGTTTCAGTGGGTCAGAGTCAATATACTTCTCAACCTCCGACAGGATTAATTCATAATTCATAATTCATAATTAAAATTCATAATGCATAATTCATAATTCATAATGAAACCAACCAATTATGCATTATGAATTATGCATTATGAATTGTTATTTAAGGGGAGTTCTAAATTCTGGATTTTGAGAGATTTTTTGTTTTAAGGCTTTAGATTTGGATTTTGCAAATATGGGCTGTAATGGCTCCTACCGCCCTTATTTGCAAAATCCAAAGGTGAAGCCTTAAAACGGAAAAGCTCCGAAGGTCAGATTTTAGAAGTTCCCTTAAGTCCTCTCTGAGCAGCAAGCTCCTCCAAAAGAACAAAAGCCTCCTCAAAATTATTTCCTATCTTACCATCCAAAATTGCATCTTTTATGATGGTTTTCATCTCCCCAATAGTATTGCAAGGGGGTATTCCGTAGGTTTTCATAATAAACTCACCGTCGATAGGTGGTTGAAAGTTGCGTACACGATCTTTCTCCTCAATTTCAACAAGTTTTTGACGAACTGTAGCAAAATTTTTGAGATATCGCTCCACTTTATCTCTATTTCCAGAGGTGATATCGCTTTCGCAAAGCATCATTAAATCGTCTACATCATCGCCAGCCTCAAATAGTAGTCGTCTAACAGCAGAGTCGGTAACTAAATCTTCGGAAAGTATGATTGGGCGTAGATGCAGAAAGACCAATTTCTGCACATACTTCATATTTTCGTTAAGTGGGAGCTTCATTCGCTTAAAAATAGGCGGTACCATCTTTGAACCTACCGTTTCATGAGAGTGGAAAGTCCACCCTTGACGTTTGTCGTAAGCCTTAGTACGAGGTTTGCCTATATCGTGAAGAATTGCTGCCCAACGCAGATAAAGATTATCGCTCTTTTCTGCAACATTATCGAGAACTTTTAGTGTATGGTCGAAATTATCTTTATGGGCACGCCCTCCGATGGTGTCAACCCCTTTTAGTGCGCTCATCTCGGGGAAAATCAGCTCCAAAAGCCCCGATTTATCCAAGAGATTAAACCCAACGCTCGGTTTTTTGCTTAAAATAATCTTATTAAGCTCTGTTATTATACGCTCTTTCGATAAAATATCGACACGTTTTCGATTTCTACGTATCGACTCAAAAGTGTCGTTATCAATATAAAATTGAAGTTGAGAGGCAAACCTTATTGCTCTGAGCATTCGTAGAGGGTCGTCCGAAAATGTAATATCTGGATCTAATGGCGTACGGATAGTTATATCCTCCATATCTTCCATACCTCCAAAAGGGTCGACAAGCTCACCATAACTTTCGCTATTTAGTGAGATAGCTAGAGCGTTAATTGTAAAATCTCTGCGATTTTGGTCATCTTCCAAGGTGCCATCCTCCACAATTGGCTTGCGAGAGTCGGCACGATACGACTCTTTGCGTGCTCCAACAAACTCTAATTCAATATCTTTATAGCGAAGCATAGCAGTGCCAAAATTTTTAAAAACCGACACTTTTGCCTTCACTTTTTTGCCAATATGCGTAGCTAGCTCAATGCCACTACCCTTTACCACAATATCTATATCTTTACATGGTCGGCGCAAAAAATAGTCACGGACGTAGCCACCAATAACATACGCCTCCACACCTAATTCGGCAGCGCAGGTAGCAACTACTTTAAAAATTGGATTATTTAGAGCATTTATATGATTCACAGATTATTGATTTTTTAGTTGTCTAAGATAAAGCTGAATAGTATTCTCTAAACCTAAATAGAGAGCATCGCTGATAAGGGCGTGACCTATCGAAACTTCCTCTAAATTTGGAATATTTTGAGCAAAATAGCGAAGATTTTCAAGAGAAAGGTCGTGACCAGCGTTGATTCCCAAGCCATATTTTACAGCCTCGATAGCAGTAGCTCTGTAAGGCGCAATTGCCTCTTCTGGCGATGCTTTATACTCCGTTGCATACGCCTCAGTATATAGCTCTATGCGGTCGGCACCAGTCTGGGCGGCATATTTTACCATCTCTGGGTTAGGATCTAAAAATATAGATACTCTAATTCCAGCGGCTTTAAATTTTGCCACAACATCTGTTAAAAACTCCATATTTTCAATGCAATCCCACCCAGCGTTTGATGTTATTGCATCGTCGGCATCGGGAACAAGCGTCACTTGAGCAGGAAGAACCTCTAATACCAAATCAATAAAACTTTGGCATGGATTTCCCTCAATGTTAAATTCCTCTTTTATAATAGATTTTATTTTTCGAGCATCATCATAGCGAATATGGCGAGCATCTGGGCGTGGATGTACAGTAATACCCTCTGCACCAAAGCGTTCACAATTAACAGCAGCCTCTTCGACTGATGGAGTATTGCCACCACGAGAATTTCGGATAGTGGCAATTTTATTAATATTTACACTTAACTTTGTCATTTGGTTTAATATTTTTACTTTTGCAAAGATACATTAACTTTTTTATATTTGCTTAAAATTCGATAAAAGATATGAAAATTGCGATATATACACGGGATGAGAAATATTTGACTCTACAAGAGCTTAAAAACATACTTCTTCTTACACAAAAATACAATATTACTGCCATTTTTAATTGCGAGTATGCAGATTTTTCATTAGCTCAATATTCTATAAAATTGGATAGTTATAGTGTGAAAAATTGTGGTTTAGAGGCAGATTTTATGATAAGTTACGGTGGTGATGGCACTTTTTTACATGCAGTAGCTATATTAGGACATAGTAATATTCCAATTTTAGGGGTAAATAGTGGTAGATTAGGATTTTTATCATCTGTAGATAGAGGTGATATTGATTGGGCGATAGAACAACTTATTTTGGGAGTATATTCGATTGAAAAAAGATCGATGATTGAGGTTAGTGGAGATTTTAAAAAATCAAAAAATTGTAAAAATTCTGAAAATCCTGTAAATTTCGAAAAATTTAATGAAATTAATGATAATTCAGATGAAAAAATATTTCCCTATATTTTTAATGAATTTACGCTGCAAAAAAGCGAATTAAATATGGTTGATATAACCCTCGAAATAAACAACCAGCACGTGGCGTCAATCGCTGCTGATGGATTGATTGTCTCGACCCCTTCAGGTTCGACTGCCTACTCTTTAAGTAGTGGCGGGGCAATTCTTTCACCAGATTGCAAAGCATTTATTATCACTCCAATAGCCCCACACAACCTAACTCTTAGACCAATAGTAGTAGATGAAAATGTGGAGATAATGATGAGTGTAAATTCTCGAATTGGCGAGTGTTATGCCACTCTCGACAATCGTGCTTATAAGGTCGAATCAGGTGCAAAATTTTATCTTCGAAGAGCTAAGCATAGTGTATCAATTGTGAAATTAAATGGCAATAGTTTTTTTGATAGATTACAAAAAAAACTTATGTGGGCAAGTGAAAATAGATACTAAAACATCTACCTTTTGAGTTATTATAACAATTGCAATATTTTCTAATGCTAATTGAGATTTGTAAAACCGTTTACTGCTTTTGTGAGTGGAGTTATGATAAGAGTAAGACAAGCTATTTTAGCACCCAGTAGGGCGATCTTTTTAAAAAAAGTGTTTTAAAAATTAAGTTTTGCTTCTAAAGAAGATATAAATAGGTTTAATTTTTCAAATCTTTATTCGTATTTCTAAATTGTTTTAACTATATTTGTCGCTTGATAATAGATTTTTTTAGCTTATGTCGCATACAAAAGTGGATAGTTTAAAGGTTCCTTATCACATCGCAATTATTATGGATGGCAATGGTAGATGGGCGAAAAAACAGGGAAAAGAGCGTTTAGAGGGTCACTATGAGGGTGTTGTCTCTGTTCGTTCGGCAATTGAGAGTTCGCTTGATATTGGTGTCAAAGTGCTCACTGTCTATGCTTTTTCAACCGAAAATTGGTCTCGTCCTAAAGATGAGGTTGAGGGATTAATGGAGCTTTTTTGCAAAACTATTGCTTTAGAAATCCCTTCACTTAAAGAAAAAGAGGTAAGAGTCATATTTTTAGGTGATACCTCAAAATTAAGTAAAGAGGTGAATGAGTCGGTAATTTTTTGCGAAGAAGAGACTGCTCATTTTGACAAGCTTACTCTTTGTGTGGCACTAAATTATGGTGGACGCTATGAAATAGTAGATGCTGTGAAAAGAGTGGCGAAAAGAGTCGAAAGAGGAGAGATAAAAGCCAACGAAATCTGTGAGGCAGATATCGAACGGGGACTATATACTGTTGGCATGAAGGAGCCTGACCTAATTATTAGAACTAGCGGTGAGCAGCGACTTAGCAATTTTTTGCTATGGCAGGCTGCATATAGCGAGTTCTATTTTACCGATGTTTTATGGCCAGACTTTAGAAAAGAAGAGTTTTTAGAGGCTGTAGAGGTTTACTCTAATAGGGTTAGACGCTTTGGCTCTTTATAAAGAGTCGTACAATATTAAAAAAGAAGAGATTTTAAATATTTACAGCTAAATTTTGAGATTATTTGCTTGAGTTTAAACTGTAAAGATTTTTTGGTTAGATTAAAAACGTGATAATATATATTAAGTTAATGGAACGTAGAATAAGACTTGTTTTGAGCTTTCTTGTACTGATTTTGTCGTCGATTTCGACAACTATTTATGCACAAGAGAGAGTGGATTCTGTAGAGGTAGTGTTGCCGCCAATGGATTATGCAACACCTAAGCAGTATGTGATTGAAGATTTAAAGGTTACAGGTGTAAAGTATTTAAGCCCAGAGCTTATTATTGGTACTACTGGACTTCAAAAGGGAGATACCATATATCTTCCTAGTGACCATATAACCAACCTTTTGGGGCAAATGTGGTCTCAGCGTTACTACTCAAATGTAAAGGCATTAGTTGAGGTTGAGGACGATAAGGCGTATATCGAATTTGTACTACGTGAGCGTTCTCGTGTTTCTGCTTGGGAATTTACAGGCGTAAAAAATGGTGAAGCTAAAGAGCTAAAAGACGAGAAACTAAAACTTCGTGAGAGGGTCGAACTTTCAGATTTTGCACTAGAAAACTCAAAAAATATTATTATAGAATATTATAAAGATAAAGGTTTTAGAGATGTAGAGGTGGAGATTCGCCAAAAAAATGATACTCTGCTCGACAACTTTGCAATAGTTACATTCGACGTTAACAAAGGTCCAAAAATCAAAATCAAAGAGATTAGTTTTGAGGGAAATGAGGCTTTAGATGATAGCAAACTTAAAAGCTCTTTAAAATCTACTCGTGAAAAAACACTTATTAATCTATTTAAATCAGCGAAATTCAACGAAAAGAAATTTGCAGAAGATAAATCTTCACTAGAGGATTATATGCGTTCGAGAGGTTATCGTGACGGTATTTTTATGTCAGATTCTATCTACAAGATTAGTGATAATAGAATCGGTCTTGTCGTAAATATAGAAGAGGGTCAAAAATATTATTATCGTGATATAAATTGGGTTGGTAACGTAAAATATCCTTCTGAACTACTTTCTAATATGTTAGGAATTAGAAAAGGCGATACTTACGACAAACTAACTCTTGACGAACGTCTAGGTGTTGGCTCAGCTGGTAGTCAAGCAGCATTCGAGGGTGCCCAAAATGTCTCTACAATCTATCAAAATGATGGTCACTTAACTTTCGAACTTCTTCCTATTGAAAAGGTTGTTGGTGGCGACTCCATTGATATTGATATTAAAATTAATGAAGGTAAGCAGTTTACTATAAACGAAGTTTCAATATCGGGAAATAATCGTACAAACGACCGTGCTATTCGTCGTGAGCTTTATGTACGTCCTGGTGAGCTTTACGACCAGTCGATGCTATTCTTTACTATTCGTCAGCTTGGTACAATGGGTCACTTCAATGCTGAGGCTATTATGCCTGATATTCAACCAGTATCTGATCAGCTTGTAAATATTGGCTTCCCACTTGAAGAGGTTCAATCTGACCAATTAGAGGTATCTGGGGGTTGGGGTTCAGGTATGTTTGTTGGATCGTTAGCCGTAACATTCAACAATGTTTCGATGCGTAAACTATTTGAAGAGGGTGCTTGGCGTCCTTACCCATCTGGTGATAACCAAAAATTAAAAGTTAGTGCACAAAGTAATGGTTCATATTATAAAGCCTTATCGCTTAGCTTTGTTGAACCATGGTTAGGTGGTAAAAAACCAAATTCCCTATCTACTTCTATCTACTATTCATCACAAAATGATTCTTACTACTATGGTGATGAAAGCTCTTCATACTTTACAACACTTGGTGCTGCAGTAGGTCTTAGCAAGCGTCTAAAATGGCCAGATCCTAACTTTAACATTATGGGTGAGCTATCATATCAAGCCTACTTACTTGACGATTGGTCTAGCTTCCTAATGCAGGATGGTGTCGCTAATACAATTGCTCTTTCTGGAACGCTTATGCGTAACTCTATGGACCAACAGCTTTATCCTCGTAGTGGTTCGGAGATGTACCTTAAAGCTACTGTTACTCCTCCTTGGTCGAGCATGAACAACAAAGATTACTCAGACGAAGATATGGAAGATGCTGAGCGTTATAAATGGATTGAGTATTACAAAATTACTGGTATGGCTCGTTTCTTCCACTCTATGCTACCTCAAAACAAACTTGTGCTTATGGCACGTGGTGAGTTTGGTTACTTAGGAGAGTATAACAAATACAATCCATCGCCTTTTGAGGGCTTTACAGTCGGTGGTGACGGTGTGTCGGGATATAGTCTTTATGGTATCGAAAACATTGGTCTACGTGGTTACGAAAACGATGCTCTTTCGCCTTATGCAGATTATGGTGTGCAGGCTCGTTCGTATGTAAAATATACCGCTGAACTTCGTTATCCTGTGGTACTTTCTCCTACATCTTCGGTTTATGGTTTAGTGTTTGCTGAGGCAGGTAACGCATTCTACGATTGGAAATCATTTAATCCATTTGACTTAAAACGTTCGGCTGGTGCTGGTGTTCGTCTATATCTACCTATCGTTGGTATGTTTGGTATCGATTGGGCGTATGGTTTTGATACTGCACCTTACCAAACTGAAAGAAGTGGTAGTCAATTCCATTTCTCTATTGGTCAAACATTCTAACCAATATATTTTGTATAGGTTCCAAAAGTGGCAAAATATTGCTATTTTTGGAACTTTTTTTATTTGAAAGGTGAAATAATCTTTAAATATGTTGTTATTTGGCTAGAATTTTGTAAATTTGCATACTTGATTAGTAAAGGGAATTTCTAAAATCTGACTTTCGGAGCTTTCCCGTTTTAAGGCTTCATATTTTAATTTTGCAAATAAGGGCGGTAGAGCCACTACACCCCATATTTGCAAAATCCAAATCTAAAGCCTTAAAACAAAAAATCTCTCAAAATCCAGGATTTAGAACTCCCCTAAAGGGAATTTCTAAAATCAGGCTTTCGAAGCTTTACCCTTTTAAGGCTTTATCTTCGAACGCTCATAAAAGTTGAAATTATGAAAAAGATATTATTTGCAATAACACTTATTTTAGCTGTTACAGTAACAACTGCTTCAGCACAACAAAAGGTTGCCTACATTTACAGTGAAAAGGTATTTAAAGCAATGCCAGATTATAGCAAAGCTGTTGCCTCGTTAGATGTATATGCTAAATCTGCTCAGACTGAGACTAAAAATAAGTTAAATGAGGTTCGTGAGCGTTACAACCAATATATCTATATTGAGCACTCTCTTTCACAAACTCAAAAAGAGACCATGAAACAACAAATTATGGAGCTTGAAGAGGAGGCAAACAACTATGAGGATGAGTTTTTTGCTGAAGGTGGTGCAATGAGCAAAAAACGTGACCAATTAATGCAACCACTAGAACAAAAGGTTATTGATGCAGTAGAGAAATTAGCTAGTGAGGGTAAATACGATATGATATTTGACCTATCTGTAGCAGCAGTGGCAATATACAAAAATCCAACATTAGACCTTACCGATAAGGTAATTTCTATAGTTAATGGACAGTAGATATTTTCGTGCATACGCTCTCTACAACGTATGTAATTGAGCAAAAATACAAAAATTTAAAAAATAATTAATTAATAGATTTATGAAAAAAATTTTGTTTTTATTATTTGCCATCATGGCAGTAAACGTAACAGCAGTAAGAGCGCAAAAAATCGGTAGAGTTCTTTTCCAAGAGATTGTAATGGTACTTCCTGAGATGGATTCTGTAAGTGCACAAGTCCAAAGACATGGTCAACAACTCGAAGCAGATATGGAGCAAATGAGAGTTGAGTATAACAACAAGCTTGAAAGCTACCAAAAAAACAAAGCAACCTATTCTGCTGCAATCGACGAACAAAAACAACGTGAGCTTAACGAATATGGTGCTCGTTACCAAGAGTTCAGCCAAACAGCTCAAACAGAGTTTCAAAACGTTCAATACTCTTTAACTCAACCTATCTTTATAAAAGTTGGTGAAAAGATTCAAGAGGTTGCTAAAGAACAAGGTTTAACAATGGTTGTAGACCTTTCACAAGGCAACAACATCCTTTATGTTGACGAGGCTAACACTACAGATATTACACCTCTTGTAAAATCTGCTTTAGGTGTTGATCCTAATGCAAAACCAAAAACTGCACAACAACAAGTAGTACAATAATTTAAGAATTTTTAAGGGGAGCTATAATAATTGGTATTATTCAATTTTTAGAAGTTACCTTAATATTATTTAAGCTCTATACTGCAAATTTTAAAAGGCTCATTCGCAAATATATTTTGCGGATGAGCCTTTTTCTTTATTATCAAATGATTGAGCAATACTAGATAATTCTCAAAATCGGTTGTTGTGAATTAAAATTGATGGCTCTGTTGTAGAGATGTAGCCCTGCTACGTCTGGGTTTGGATTTGACTTGGTAAATTCAACTTTTTTTGCTAGGTAAGCTCATTTTGCTGCGCAAAATTCGACTTTTAGACGTAGCAGGGCTACGTCTCTACTGCTGCTTGCAGAAAACAGGTTTTGAGGATAAGCCTTGATTACCTATGTTCGGTCAGACGTTGGACCCAACATCTCTACGGGGTGTGAGCAGAAACAGATTTTGCCAATGAGCCTTTTTTTACGAATAACCTTAGCTCTAAAGGGTCATTCGTAAAACCATTAATAGATTGATTTATATATAGTTATGTATCTAAAGACCTTTGAATTACCTCCATTTTGCACAAAAGTGCAAAGATGGAGGTAATTCAAAAACTATATTTAACACTTTTTAAAAAAAAGTGAACAAAAACACGCCTTCATCGCTCTTCGAGACGATGAGCGCACAATTTTTATTCAAAAATTGTGAGGGAAATTCGCAAAAGGAGTTTTGCGAATTTCCCTCTATATGAACAATACCCCCACTCACAATGTTTGTGTGAGCAGGGGTATTGTTTTGGATTTTTTATTGTGGTTTACCCACTTTAAAAGTGATTACTCGCCTAAAATCTCAAGAATCTTAATAGCAGCAGTAGTTACAGGAGTACCAGGGCCAAAGATTGCAGCTGCACCTGATTTGTATAAGAAGTCGTAGTCTTGAGCTGGGATTACACCACCTGCGATAACTACGATATCCTCACGTCCAAGCTTTTTAAGCTCTTCAACGATTTGAGGAAGAAGAGTTTTGTGACCAGCAGCTAGAGACGACATACCAACTACGTGAACGTCGTTTTCAACTGCCTGTTTAGCAGCCTCTTCTGGAGTTTGGAAAAGTGGACCCATATCTACATCGAATCCTATATCTGCATATCCTGTTGCAACAACTTTAGCACCACGGTCGTGACCATCTTGACCAAGTTTTGCAATCATGATACGAGGTTGACGACCCTCTTTAGCAGCAAACTCTTCGCACATTGCTTGAGCTTTTTTGAAATCTGAATTATCTTTCACAACTGACGAATATACACCTGAAATTGAACGAATAACTGCTTTGTAACGACCTACGATACACTCGCATGCGTCTGAAATCTCACCAAGAGAGGCACGTAGCTTAGCTGCTTCAACTGCAAGCTCAAGAAGGTTGCCTTCGCCTGTTTCAACACATTTTGTGATAGCTGCAAGAGCTACTTCAACTTTAGCGTTGTCACGATTTGCTTTAAGCTCTTCAAGACGTTTGATTTGAGATATACGTACTGCAGTGTTGTCTACATCTAAAATATCAATTGGATCCTCTTTTTCAAGACGATATTTGTTAAGACCAACTATTGTATCAGTACCTGAGTCGATACGTGCTTGTTTGCGAGCAGAAGCCTCTTCGATACGCATTTTAGGAATACCAGTTTCGATAGCTTTTGCCATACCACCTAGCTCTTCAACCTCTTCGATAAGTTTCCACGCTTTGTGAGCAATCTCTTGAGTTAGGCTCTCGATATAGTATGAACCAGCCCAAGGGTCAACCGCACGGCAGATGTTTGTCTCCTCTTGAAGATAGATTTGAGTATTACGAGCGATACGAGCCGAGAAATCTGTTGGAAGTGCGATAGCCTCATCAAGCGCATTAGTGTGAAGCGATTGAGTGTGACCTAGAGCAGAAGCCATAGCCTCGATAGCTGTACGAGCTACGTTGTTGAATGGATCTTGCTCTGTTAGTGACCAACCTGAAGTTTGGCTATGTGTACGAAGTGCAAGCGATTTAGGGTTTTTAGGCTCAAATGTTTTAACTATTTTAGCCCACAAAAGACGTGCAGCACGCATTTTTGCAATCTCCATAAAGTGGTTAGTTCCAATAGCCCAGAAGAATGAAAGACGTGGAGCGAAGCTATCGATGTTCATACCAGCGTTAACACCTGTGCGAAGATACTCAAGACCGTCAGCTAGAGTGTAGGCAAGCTCGATATCAGCAGTTGCACCAGCCTCTTGCATGTGGTAACCAGAGATTGAAATAGAGTTGAATTTAGGCATATTCTTTGAAGTGTATTCAAAGATGTCTGCGATAATTTTCATAGAGAATTTAGGAGGGTAAATGTATGTATTACGCACCATAAACTCTTTAAGGATATCATTTTGGATTGTACCAGCTAGTTGGTCAAGTGTACAACCTTGCTCAAGACCTGCTACGATGTAGAAAGCAAGAACTGGAAGTACAGCACCGTTCATTGTCATAGATACTGACATCTTATCAAGTGGAATACCATTGAAAAGAACTTTCATATCTTCGATAGAACAGATAGACACACCTGCTTTACCTACGTCACCAACAACACGAGGGTGGTCGGCATCATATCCACGGTGTGTAGCAAGGTCGAACGCCACAGAAAGACCTTTTTGTCCTGAAGCTAAGTTACGACGGTAAAATGCGTTTGACTCTTCGGCAGTAGAGAAACCTGCATATTGACGAATAGTCCAAGGGCGCATTACATACATGGTACTATATGGACCACGTAAATATGGTGCAATACCAGCAGCATAGTTGAGATGTTCCATCCCCTCTAAATCCTCAGCAGTATATTGACCTTTTATGTCAATTTGCTCAGCTGTGTGCCAAGGTGCTACGGTAGAGCCATTTGAGCAGCTACATTCTGCTCCTTTTACATCTATATCTGAAAAATTTGCTCTCATAGTTGTTTATATTCTTGTGGGAATTTCTAAAAACTGGCTTTCGGGGCTTTTCTGTTTTAAGGCTTCATCTTTGAATTTTGCTACTTAGGGCGGTAGAATCCACTACAGCCCTAAGTAGTAAAATCCAAATCTAAAGTCTTAAAACAAAAAATCTCTCAAAATCCAGAATTTAGAACTCCCCTTGTTAAATTCCTAACTCACTAACGTAACCTTTTAGAGTTTCAAGAACGTTAGATCTTACGTTAATAAAGTTGTTAATACCTTTAGCTTTAAGCTCCTCAGCACAAGCAGGTGCACCTGCAACCACAAAGATAGCTTTGCCCTCTAGCATTTCGTAAGCCTCAGGAGCTACAGTTGCATACTCATCGTCAGAAGAGCAGATTACAACGATATCAGCCTTAGCTTCAAGTGCAGCAGCTACACCCTCCTGAACTGAGGCGAAACGCACGTTATCGATACTTTCGATACCAGCACAACCGAAGAAGTTAGATGCAAATTGAGCACGAGCACGACAGAAAGCAAGGTTGCCTACAGTTAGCATAAACGCTTTAACGCTCTTACCGCTACGGTCAACTTTTAGGCGAAGCTCTTCAAATGGCATACCTGCACGATATTGAAGGATTGAAGGATATTCAGCCTCACCACCACAACAACATTTTTTAGCTTTAGGTGTTGTGCAACACTCTGTAACAGCTGCATCAGCTTTCTCAGTAAAGTTAGGATATTGGTTAGTTCCAAGAAGGATTTCACGACGAGTAGCAATATTTAGATTGCGTTTTGCAGCCGATTCTCCGATTTTTGTTTGAACTGTACCTTTTTTGAACGACTCAACATAGCCACCCTCTGCTTCAATCTCTTTAAATAGAGTCCAAGCAGCATCAGCGATAGATTGAGTTAGGTTTTCGATGTAGTATGAACCACCAGCAGCATCTGTTACCTGCTCGAAATGCGACTCATCTTTAAGAAGAAGCTGAGTGTTGCGAGCGATACGAGAAGAGAACTCTGTTGGTTGAGCGAAACAGTCGTCGAAAGGAGTAACCTCGATAGAAGATACACCAGCGATAGCAGCACTCATAGCCTCAGTAGTACCACGAAGCATATTTACATAAGGGTCGTAAACACTCATGTTGAATTTTGAAGTTACTGCATGTACTTTCATTTTTGTAGCACATGCTTTAGTTGGGTTGTATTGATTTACAATATTAGCCCAAAGCATACGAGCTGCACGGAATTTTGCAATCTCCATAAAGTAGTTTGCGCCTACAGCCATGTTAAATTTGATAGTGTGAGCAGCTTTATCAATAGATACGCCTGCTTCCATCATTTTAACAACATATTCGTGAGCAACAGCTAATGAGAAAGCAAGCTCTTGAACCGATGTAGCAGCACAATTATTAAAGATTGTACCATTAACGGTTACAAAACGAATACGACCATATTTTGAAGCTCTCTCTACAAGTGCAACGATAGAGTCGATATAGTTATCTTTACAAAGCTTACCTTTTAAAGATAATTTTTTAACTAGAGGATCGATGTTGAACGAAACTGCAACATCTTCAGAAGTTAAATCAGTTTTTTCGATTTTGTCAAGGAATAGAGCAGCAACTTTATCAGCTTTACAAGCCTCAAAATTAAGCTCAACTGCGCTAATTACAATTCCCTCTAAAAGAGCATCAAGATCGGCAGCCGAGAACTCTTTGTCAGAAATTTTGAAACATAGCGACTCAGCACCACGTCCTAGAGCATCAAGAGCCAAAGCGTTAGCCTCTTTTGGACACTCAACTTTAATTGTTTGGCGAACCAACCAGTTGTTGTCGCATTTTGTACCTCTAACAAAAGGAAACTCCCCAGGGTTTGTTCCCATGTGACGTACTGAAGATAAATCTTCTGCACGATAATAAGGACGAGCAGAAAAACCTTCAATTGTTTTCCATACGAGTTTCTTGTCGTAGTCAGCTCCTTTAAGGTCGGTATTGATTACCGCTTCCCACTGAGGAGTAGTTACTTCTGGAAACTCAGCAAATAATTTTGCCATAACTAGATAATTTAAGTTATTATATATTACTATTGTTTGTTAAAAAACATTTTTTCATTGTGGTGAATTTCAGAAGTTCCCTTTAATATCTCGAAAGAGAATATTAGAAAATTCATTACGTTACTTCTAAACTGCAAATGTAATAAATATCTCCATAATATTAACAAAATATCAATATTTTTATTAAATTTGTCTGAAATAAACTATTAATTGGTCGTAAAATGTACAAAAATCTTCAAGAATACGTCGATTTACTCGAAAAAAAAGGTGAATTAAAGAGAATAAAAGAGAGAATTTCTTCCGATTTAGAGATAGCTGCTCTTACTGATAAAGAGTGTAAAAGTAGCGGTGGAGGAAAGGCTCTGCTTTTTGAAAATACAGATAAAGAGTATGCAGTTTTAACAAATATGATGGGTTCGGATAGTAGAATTCGCTTAGCAATTGGTTGCGACTCTCTTTCGGAGCTTAGTGAGCGTATTATGGGGCTTTTTTCGGCTGCTACATCACCAAAAAAATCGCTTTGGGATAAGGTTAAAATGCTTCCCCTTGCCACTGACGTATCTAATTGGATGCCAAAGTATAAGAGCGGTAAAGGTGAGTGTCAAAAACATACGCTATATTCAAAAGCAAACCTTGATAGCGGTAGCGAAGCTGCAAAGCAGATGCAAGAGCAAATTTTTTCAAAAATATCTAAAATTGTTGATAGTAAATGTCTTGATTTACTCCCAATTCTAAAATCTGCACCCTACGATGGAGGGCGTTTTGTTACACTTCCTTTAGTAAATACAATCTCACCCTTAACAGGTGTTCGCAACATAGGAATGTATAGAATGCAGCAGATTGATAGTCGTACAACAGGTATGCACTGGCATATTCACAAAACAGGTGCACGCCACTACGAGCAATATAAAGATAGAGGCGAAATAATGCCCGTTACTGTAGTTCTTGGAGGCGATCCAGCCTACACCTATGCTGCAACGGCACCGCTACCAGAGGGGATTGATGAATATTTATTAGCTGGATTTCTTCGAGGGAAAGCTGTGGAGCTTGTAAAATGCACCACAAACGACCTTTACATCCCAACTGATTGCGATTTTGTGATTGAAGGGTATGTCGACCCCTCGGAAGAGAAGTTTTGGGAAGGTCCGTTTGGCGACCACACTGGTTTTTACTCACTAGAGGATTACTATCCAAAATTTCATGTTACGCATATCTCAGCTCGTGAAAATGCCATCTATCCAGCTACTTTGGTAGGTGTTCCACCGATGGAAGATGCCTATATTGCTAAGGCTACCGAAGCTCTGTTTCTTGCCCCTATTAGGCTGGTAATGCAGCCCGAAATTACCGATATGTGGCTACCCCAGGAGGGTGTTGCCCACAATTTAGCCATTATAAATATTCAAAAAAAATATATTGGACAAGCTCAAAAAGTGGCACTTTCGATGTGGGGTGCTGGGCAGATGATGTTTAATAAATTTTCGATTATCACCTCATTTGCAGATGATGTAGATATACGAAATTGCGACAATCTAAAAAAGGCAATTGAGTATATTGATATTGATAGAGATGTAATCATTGCGCAAGGCACACTCGATGTTCTCGACCACACCAGCGATGAGTGTGGATTTGGGGGAAAACTCTCGATTGATGCCACAATCAAAGAAAAAACGACAATTACTCCATTTTCAGTAGCTAGAGAACTTCCACAAAATATAGATTCTACTTATGCCGAAAATGGATGGTCTACACTATTTGCATACATCAATAAAGATGCAAATTTTAAAGTGTATACAACCACACTTATAGATGTCTATAGCATAAAAGGGGTGAAATTCTTGATTTTATTAGATAAAGATTGCCAAAATCTGACCATAAACGAAAAAATATGGCTACTCTGCTCAAATTGCGATGCAAAACGAGATACATATATCACAAATGGAATTTTGGTATTTGATTGCCGAATAAAAGCGGGTGGAATAAACGGATTTTCTCGTCGCTGGCCAAATATTGTTGAACCTCAATCCGAAATTTTATCTGACCTAAATTCAGGTAATAGTGCTGAGTATATTTAGAGAGTGTTAAAAATAGAAAAAATGAGTTTAAAATTTTCACCATCAGAACAGAAAACAATTCTGTTAATTGTTGCGGTCATAATAATTTTGACCGTTATAACACGTGTTACAATAAATAGCCAAAAAGCGATTAAAAAAGAGGAGGTAAATTTTGTCGATACACTCGAAAACAACCAAAGCGTAAAAAAGGATACTTTAACTCAATTTGACATCGACCAGATGTTTAATTTTTAGGGGTTAGAGGTTAGGAAACACAGCTATCAAATGGGTCTGCGACCCTGCCGCCGGCATTAGGCAGTTAGGACTCAGGGTTTCCGAAATTTTCCTAGATCAGAAGCCGCCTACCATTAAAGAGAAGTTTGGAATTTTGAAAAAACCTATCTATTTTGGTTGAAAAATGATTAATTTATCGCTAATTTTAATAAATTATTTAAAATTTATTAAAATTAGCGATATTTTTGTTATATTTGCATTGAACTCACCTCAAATATTAGTAGTATGGCAAAAAAGAATGAGTTATTAGGAGCAGTTAGGAAAAACTGGGCAGGAAATAGAGTTGTAGATGGCAAATTTGTCAATATCGACCGCAAGCCATCAGCATTTAAATCTATCACAAAATGGTCTCGACCGTTTCGTAAGGAGCGTTCGGTTATAAACTATGGCAAAAAATGGGAGCCTGAGACTATTATGCTCGATAATCTCGACTCACTAGAGCGAAATTCGCTAATTTGGCTTGGTCACAACTCATTTATAATCAATCTAGCAGGTGTAAATATTATTCTCGATCCAATTTTTGGAGGTGTTCCTTTTGTAATTCGTAAAAGTAGGCTGCCAATAGATAAAAATAAGATTCAACCTGTTGATTTACTTCTGCTTAGCCACGACCACTTCGATCATGCCGATAAAAGTAGTGTTAAAACTCTAATTGACAATAACAATCATATTGAGGTTTTGGCTGGATTGGGAATTGGCAAATTGGTACGCTCGTGGTCTCGTTTTGTCAAGATTAATGAGATGGGATGGTATCAACAATATGAGTATAAAGGTGTTAAAATTACATTCTTACCTTGCCAACATTGGGGCAAACGAAGCATTATGGATGGTGCAAAGCGTCTTTGGGGAGCATTTATGATTGAGGGAGATGGCATCAAAATCTACTACAGTGGCGATTCGAGCTATGCAAAGCACTTTAAGGAGATAAAACAGCTTTTTGGGGGCGTAGACTACGCTTTGGTTGGAATTGGAGCCTACAAGCCTCGTTGGTTTTTGGAGCGCAACCATCTTTCACCTAACGAAGCCCTTGATGCTGCTGAGGATATGGGCGCAGCAGTAACAATACCTATGCACTACGGTACTTTTAAGCTCTCGGAGGAGCCGCTTTTTGATCCACCTATTGTGTTTAAATCAGAAGCATTGCGTCGTGGTATGAAATTTGAAATACCATCATTAGGTGGGGTTGTTAAACTGAATAAAGGGAACTTCTAAAATCTGACTTTCGGGGCTTTCTCATTTTAAGGTTTCATCTTTGAATTTTGCAAATAAGAGCGGTAGGAGCCATTACAGCCCATATTTGCAAAATCCAAATCTAAAGTCTTAAAACAGAAAATCTCTCAAAATCCAGAATTTAGAACTCATCTAAAGTAAACTTCCAAATCTATCTAAACAGAAAAGTTGTAATTTACTAATATTTTTCTTACCTTTGTGGTCGATTTACACTCCAGACTAATCGTAGGGAACTTCTTAAATATGACTTTCGGAGCTTTTCAAATTTTTGCTTTTTAAAATGGCATATTTATAGCCATTATTTATGGGAGATTCAAAATATTTTTCGTACTCCCGTTATTCCAAAACATTGTATGACATCTAAAAACTATAATTCTGACAGGGAAAAGTTAATTTTTCCTGAATATGGTCGACATATTCAAAATATGGTACGTGGCTTAATGGAGATTGAAAACCGTGAAGAGCGCACACGCCAAGCGCATATCGTTATTAACGTTATGGGCAATCTCAACACTACTCTACGTGACACAAATGGCTTTCGACATAAGCTATGGGATCATCTCTACATACTTTCAGACTACAAACTTGATGTTGACTTTCCATACGAAGCACCTACATCACAAGAGCTTCATGTAGTTCCTGATAGGTTAGAATACCCACGTCCACTAAGAGGATATCGCCAATATGGTAGTAATGTACGTCGTATAATTAACGAAATTATAGAGAAAAACAACTCTGAACAACAAGAATTAGTAGCTATAGATATTGTAAAATTCATGAAATTTAAATCGTATGAATACAACCAAGAATATCCTTCGGATGAGGTTGTAATTAACGATTTTCGACGTTTTTCACAAGACTTAATCGATATTGACGACGATGCCCTTCAATCAACCAGAATCAACACAAACCGAAAAAAGGCAAATAGCGCACAGCCTAAAAAAGAGACCAAACCACGCCGTCAAAGTTCGTCAACATCATCTTACGGCAGCAATAATTCATCAAGCAATAGAACGGGCACTATTGCAAAACCTATCCAGCAAAGAGGACAACAACAAAATAGTTCTTCCGCACGAAAATATTTTAGACATAGAGGAGAGCAATAATCTTTCTTAAAAACAGATTCTGAATATTCATATTTTGGGGTCATTCTCAAAATATGTTGTTATGAATTTTAATTGATAGCTCAGCAGTAGAGACGTAGCCCTGCTACGTCTGTAACAAAATAGGTGTCGTTTTTTAAAGGGTTGTTTAAAACTAATCGGTGTCGTTTTTTAGACGTAGCAGAGCTACGTCTCTACTGCTAGGTGCGGATTTGGTAATTCGTGATTTTGTAACTCAGTTGTAGAGACGTAGCCCTGCTACGTCTGTAACAAAATTAGGTGTCATTTTTTTAAAGGTTTTTTAAAATTATCGGTGTCGTTTTTTAGACGTAGCAGGGCTACGTCTCTACTGCTAGGTGCGGAAACAGATTTTAAGAATAATTCAATATTTTTTTGGTTTTTTTGGCATAATTGTTGTATTTAAATATCAAGGCAAGGTTTATGTTAATCGTTTAAATAATACCTTCCAACAGAATACGAACAGTAATTATAATATGTAGTTTAGTCGTAGCAACCGTGAGGCGCCTACTGCTAGTTAAGGTAGATTGTGGTAATTATATACTGCTCTCTACCTTTTTTTATGAAAAAAGTATATTTCACAAAATTTGGTGTGATTCTTTATATTTTTTTTAGAAGTTCCCTTTAAAAACTTCGATTAATTCCCACTTTTTCAACCACTTTAAAATAAATTTCGCTCAAAATTCATAAATCACAAAAAATTATTTAACTTTGCGGTAGTATTCACATGACATAAATTATTTTTATATATGGAAAGAGATAATCAGATTTTTTCTCTAATCTCTAAAGAGAAAGAGCGTCAAATGCACGGCATTGAGCTTATTGCATCAGAAAATTTCGTTAGCGACCAAGTAATGGAGGCTATGGGTTCGGTATTAACCAATAAATATGCTGAGGGTTACCCTAATGCTCGTTATTATGGCGGTTGCCAAGTTGTAGACCAAATCGAACAGCTTGCCATCGACCGTCTTTGTGAGCTTTATGGTGCTGTTTACGCAAATGTTCAACCTCACTCTGGTGCTCAGGCTAATATGGCTGTATTTATGGCTTGTCTTAAACCAGGCGATACTTTCATGGGCTTAGACCTTTCGCATGGTGGTCACCTTTCACACGGTTCGCCTGTAAATATGTCGGGTATGCTATACAAGGCTGTTGGTTATAAAGTCGACGAAGCTACTGGTACTATCGACTACGATAAAATGGAGGCTTTAGCTCTTGAAACTAAACCAAAACTTATCGTTGGTGGTGCTTCTGCTTACTCTCGTGAGTGGGATTATAAGCGTATGCGTGAGATTGCCGACAAAGTTGGTGCGCTTCTTCTTATAGATATGGCTCATACAGCAGGTCTTATTGCTGCTGGTGTGCTTGAAAATCCTGTAAAATATGCTCATATCGTTACCTCTACAACCCACAAAACTCTTCGTGGTCCTCGTGGTGGTATTATCCTTTTGGGCGAAGATTTTGAAAACCCTTGGGGGTTGACTACTCCTAAAGGTGTGGTTAAAAAGATGTCGCAAATCCTTAACTCTGCTGTTTTCCCTGGTACTCAAGGGGGTCCATTAGAGCACGTTATTGCTGCTAAAGCAGTAGCATTTGGTGAGGCATTAGAGCCAGCTTACAAAGAGTATCAAAAACAGGTTGTAAAAAATGCAAAAGCACTTGGCGAGGCGTTTGCAACACGTGGCTACACTATCGTTTCAGGCGGTACAGACAACCACCTACTACTTATCGACCTACGCACAAAATTCCCTGAGCTTACAGGTAAAGTTGCAGAGAAAGTTTTGGTTGCTGCCGATATTACAACCAATAAAAATATGGTTCCTTTCGATAGCCGCTCTCCTTTCTTAACTTCTGGTATCAGAGTTGGTTCGCCAGCTATCACAACTAGAGGCTTGAAAGAGGATAAAATGGATATGATTGTTGAGCTTATCGACCGTGTGCTTTCTAACCACGAAAACGAAGAGGTTATCGCAGAGGTTAGAGCTGAGGTTAATAAAATGATGGAAAACTATCCTCTTTTCGCTTGGGAACGTAGATAGTATTTTTCTATATGGGAGTTCTAAATTATGGATTTTGAGATATTTTAGAAGTTCCCCGTAATTCAATAAAAAAAGGTTGCATGAAAATTCACGCAACCTTTTTTAAGTAGGGTAAAATAATTATTGGTGTATTTTTAAAAGTGCTATTGGAGATGAGATTTTTTGCTATTGAATCGAAAATATAGTGGTTCTATATTGAGATTTAATAGTGAAAAATATCGCTCCAAGAGTGCTATTAAGAATATGGCAATAATTGTTTTACACTACTTAATTGAATTATATAAGATAGTTTTAATGGCTGATTATCAAAATCTGTTTCCGCACACAGCAGTAGAGACGTAGCCCTGCTACGTCTAAAATCGAATTTTGCAAAACAAAATGAGCTTACGTAGTAGCAACCAAAAATTGAATTTGCCAAGCCAAATCCAAACCCAGACGTAGCAGGGCTACGTCTCTACAGCCGAGCCACAAATTTTAATTCTTAAGGGGAGTTCTAATTTCTGTATTTTGAGAATGAGCCTCTAAATTTTGCAATTCAAAGTAAAAATAGTATCTTTGTTAGTGCTACATCTTACAGGAAATAATCTGGCAATTTGTGTCAAATATAGCGACAGAGATAAATTTTCAGATATGTTACGGGAATCTATAAATATTTTAACCATAATCTAAATGAAAAATAAATTTCTACTCTTATCAACAATCAGCTTAGTCTGCTCATTAGAAGTAGCAGCACAATCTAAGCAAAATATGATTTGGATCTTTGGCGACCAGCACCGTGCACAAGCCTTAGGCTATAAGGGTGATGTGAATGCTCGTACTCCAAATTTGGATGCACTTGCAAACGAGAGCATCACTTTTAATAACGCTATTTCGGCTTGTCCATGGTCTACTCCATTTAGGGGTTCGCTTTATACTGGATTGCATGCGAATAAGGCGGTATATCGCACACCTCAAAAGCTTGACCCCACCCTACCTATGGTTTCTGATGTTTTTAATGATAATGGTTATGTCACTGCGCTTTATGGCAAATGGCATCTTCATGGATTTAATAAAAAAACCTTTGTTCCCAAAGATGAAAGAGGTAGGTTTGATATATGGATAGCTTACGAAAATAATAATGCTCAGTATGATGTTCATGTTCATGGTCATGATATTTGGGGGCGTGACGATAAAGAGCCATTAGCCGAAAAATTGGTAGGGTACGAAACTGATGCACTAACGGATAAGGTGATTGAGTTTCTGAAAAACAGACCTAAAGATAAGCCATTTTTCGTGGTTCTTTCGGTACAACCACCTCATAATCCTTATGTAGCACCACCAGAGTATATGGAGCGATATAATACTGACTCTATCGTACTACGACCAAATGTTCCACCAGTGGAGAGGGTAGAAGAGGCGGCACGCAAAGACCTTGCAGGTTATTATGCTCAAATCGAAAATCTCGATATGAACGTTGGTCGCTTGTATGATGCTCTCGAAGAGCTTGGACTGCTCGACGATACCAATCTTATGTTTTTTTCCGACCATGGCGACTGCCACTACTCACACGGTTACACCAAAAAGAGCAGCCCTTGGCAAGAGTCAATAGGTATTCCATTTATTTTCCGCCCTGCTGGAGGACGTAAAGAGGGGGTGGCAGAGTCGACTAATGCAATGCTACAAACTATAGATATTGCACCAACATCTCTGGGTGCTTGCGGTATAGAGCAACCCGATTTTATGGTAGGTTTCGACTTTTCAAAAGTTGCTAGTGAGGGGATAACTGTCGAGGGAATGCCCGATGCAGTACTTTTACAGCATATCTACCCAAAAGATTTTGAATGTCTGGATAGACCTTGGCGAGGTATTGTCACAGCGGATGGCTGGAAATATGTAGTAGTCGAAAATCAACCGATTATGTTGTTTAATTTGAATGAAGACCCTTATGAATTAAACAATATGGTATATCTTGCACCACACAAAGAGCAACGTGCACTTTTAGCCGAAAAACTACAAAAAATGTTGGATGAAGTTGGCGACGAGTTCGTTGTAACACAATAATTTTAGCATTTTAAATTATATATAATGAAATACAGTTTGCAATTAAAAATTTCCTTAGCAGGAATTAAACCACTTGTTTGGCGACGTGTAGTTGTCAACTCGGATATATCGCTTGCCGATTTTAATACAGTTATACAGAGTGTTATGCCATGGTTTGGCGGACATCTCCACCAATTTATAAAGGATGGAGTATGCTACGTAGCTCCATGCGAGGGATTTATAGACGAGCAGGAGGATAGCGAGAGTTTTGAGCTTTACAACAATACTAAAGTTGGCGATTTACTCCAAAAAGAGGAGGATTTTGTGAAATATGAGTACGATTTTGGCGATAGCTGGATTCATAATATCTCGGTCGAAAAGGTACTTGCACCTCTTGAAGAGCGTAAAGCACACTACATAAAGGGCAAAAATATGGCTCCACCAGAGGATTGTGGCGGTGCAGCAGCTTATATGGAGCTAAAAGCTATTCTTAGCGACTCTTCACACCCTCAATATGCAGAAAAATGTGAATGGCTAGGGATGGAAGAGGATGAAATTTTCGATCCAACCTATATCGGTTGTGATGATGATGATATTGATGACGCACTTTTTGAGATATAATGCTAGGGGAGTTCTAATAAAGGTTTGAAATTTTCGAGCTATTTTTGCAATCCGAGTTATAAAGGCAAATTCGCAAAACCCTTTTTGCGGATTTGCGAATTTGCCTGTAAAAATAGATTGATAATACTTTTGCTAATAACCCTACAAATAGGGTTTAGCTTTACCTTGTAATTTAATTGTGCAATTTACTTTGCAGGTTCCCAATAACAACGTTTTGGGGATACTATACTGCCATCTGCTTTAAGATCTTTCATTGCTTTATCTACAACTTTACGATCTAAACCTGACAACTCAACAATTTTACCTGCATTAAGAGGCTCGCCTGCTGCGGCCATAACTTCTAATACTTTTGACTTTTCCATTTTTTTTATTTTTAAAATTTGATTTTGTTTCTATTTACTTCGGGGCATTCGCAAAACTAATATCAAGCTAATCTACAAATAGTTACGTGCCTTAAAAACCTCTAAATTACCTCCATTTTTGTACAAAAGTGCAAAAATGGAGGTAATTAAAAAACTATATTTAACACTTTTTAAGAAAAAGTGAACAAAAACACGCCTTCAGTGGCTCTTCGAGACCACTGAGCTCACAATTTTCAAAGAAAATTGTGAGACGTATCCGCAAAAGGGGTTTTGCGAATACGCCTACTTCCATTACAACCTTTATTCGTACACAAATCTAATGCAAATAATTCATATTTGCAAATTGCATTAAACAGATCTATTCTTCATGCGAATAAAGGTTTGAAATTTTTGAGCTATTTTGAGCTATTTTTGCAATTCTAAGTAGGGTAAAATAATTATTGGTGTATTTTTAAAAGTGCTATTGGAGATGAGATTTTTTGCTATTGAATCGAAAATATAGTGGTTCTATATTGAGATTTAATAGTGAAAAATATCGCTCCAAGAGTGCTATTAAGAATATGGCAATAATTGTTTTACACTACTTAATTACAAAAAAATAACTTTTGTTAATGCTTTTTAAAAAAAAGCACGCCCTTTGGGCTGGCAAAAATCGTTCGTTTTCACTCACAGCTTCACTCACAGCTTCGCTCCGCTCGCTAAAATAGGAAGAACGTTTTTCAAACCTTTATTGGCATTATTAAGAAAAAGTGAACAAAAACACGCTTTCAGCGGCTCTTCGAGACCACTGAGCTCTTGTTTACCCCGTAAACTCATTTTGCTTTGCAAAATTCGATTTTAGACGTAGCAGGGCTACGTCTCTACTGCTGTGTGCGGAAACAGTTTTTGAGAATGTGCCTAAAAAGCTAACCTCTAATCCGTAATCTCTACCCCTTACTACTTCACCTCAACAAAGTATAAATCATAAGGTTGCAATGTAAGAGTATTACTATACTCCTTACCGTTAAGTATATCTACTACACTTTTTGCAGGTTTTCCATCGGCTGTGCAGATTGTGATTTTTGAATTATTCTTACCGAAATTAGTGATATTTAATATTTTTGAACCTTTTCGACCATCTATAGCTCTCCAAATAGCCGTCGGTTGGTCGGTTCCATTATCTTGTGTGATTTTTAGCTCTGGAGCAACACCTTTTTTATCTACAACTGCAAATGCCTCCTCTTTAAGTTGATTTAAATCTGAAACTTTAATAACTTTGCCTTTCGAAGATTTTAGGGTAGATTTAAGCGGATTACCATACTCATTTGAGAGCATACTCTCGCTATCAATAACCACAATACCACCACCATCTACATACTTTTGAAGAGCAATAACATCTTTTTCAAACATATTTGCTGTTTTTGAAACTACAACCACATCCCAACTATCGTTATCTTGATTATTGATGATTCCCTCTGTTGCGAAACCGAGCGGAGTGCCCTCAAAGCATAGTTTTTCGTAGAGTGCAAACACATTATCCATCTGCGCTATGTTGTTGATAGCCGAAGCCTCGGTGTAGAATAGGCGAATAGGTTTTCTTTGACGTTGGAAAGTCATAATTTTATCAGAAACAGAGTTTAAATCGACCATTGTAGCGTGTACTTCGTTTACGATACGAGGTTGGTGATTGTTTGAGCCACCATATCCGTTACTGTCTTGATTGCTACGGCTATCGCCATCCTCTCTACGACACCAATACCAAGTTTGCATAGCTGTCAAACCATGTATATGAGCCATCCAGTAGTTGCAACGAGCATATTGTGGGGTTTGATATAGGTCACGAGATTTACCTGTAGAAAGGAAGTGACCCTCGGTGTTGTACATAATCTTATCGGGGGCTACCGACTTCATAAAATCTTGCGACAAACATATATCAATCCAATCGAAGCTATAGTTTTTCTCCCAAAATTTAGGCTCTCCCCACATCCACTCTTCACATGAAGAGCAGTCGTTGCCGATAATATCTGAATTGAATGTTAATGCCTCTAAATCGATACCAGAATCACGTTTTTCCGCTGCCCACATACCTGGAATAATTTTAATATGCGTTTTAGCATCGCTATCATATTTTTTAATCTCACCTGCTAGAAAGCTAAACCAATCGGTTACACGATCTTGATTAAATTTCATAAAATCGAAGTACATAGCAGTGCCACGCAATGAATCTACCATCACCTTAGGAGCATCAATATCGTCGAAAGAGGAGTAGTTTTTACCCCAAACTTTATTTAACTCCTCTACGCTATTATGTTTAGCTTTTAGCCACACTTTAAAATCTTTATAAGCATAATCAGAAAATGGTGAGTATGCCCATGAATCTTTAATAGTGTTCCAGTGAGGCTCATTGCAGAGCATATAGCCAAGTTTTGTGTAGTTTTTACCTGCCATATAGGGTACAACGCCCTTAATCAGATTTGCTTGCATCTCACGAGATTTAGGATGGTTAATATCATACTCCGTATAGTGAAGTCCTCCACCCTCTTCCATCTCTGGATATTTTGACTTTGCCCAACGAGGTATACCTTTATGATTAAAGAAGATAAAACCCATCGAACCGCTATCTTTTCTTTTTAATTCGTCAATAACTCGAGGTGATATGCGTCCATCTTCGCTCTCAACAAACGATGGAGTTAAGAAAAAGCCATCTTGGTCACCATGATACTCATTATAAAAATCGATTGTAGGCTTCCAAGTCCAATCGGTAAGAAAGACAGGCTTGCCCTCATATCTAATCTCATCGCCTACAACATCGGTTTTGGTCCAATCAACTTGCGGAGAGTCGAGACGCTTAATTTCACCACTCATAATGCTATTTAGCTCTGAAATAGAGCTATCCATCATCTTTACAATCTCTTCACGTTCAAAATCGGCTAAGAGATTGGCGTATTTATCTGCTTCATCTTTGTAGCGTGTTACAAGAGAGAAGTGGTGTTTGTTGCGCTCAATATTTTTTGCATCCCAATCGGCATATACCATAAAAATCTCGGCGGTGCGTAGTGCAGTACGCTCTTTTAGGGTGTTAATTTTCTTTGAATCAGCTTTTTCTATTAGCTCTTCGAGCTGTTGCATTTTTGTCTGAGCACTCTCACGCAATGATTGTGATAGAGCACTATAGCCTAAGGCTGTAAAGGCTAATAATAAAAATAATTTTCTTTTCATTTTTTTGGAGGGGATTAAATTATAAATTATTAATTAATTCTGACCTTAGAGGAAATCGGTTCGCCACTCTTTAGAGCACCAAGGAGTTTTAGTTTATAATCTCCCTCTTTTATCCCTAAATCATCGCCTTTAAAGGTTATAACCAACCCTCTTTCGCTCTTTTTGCTCTTTACTACTTCAAGCCCTTTGGCATGGTTTACCAGCTTTGCAGCACCTAGTCGTAACGATTGTAAATCAACATCATTAAATGGGTCAAAACCCTCTTCAGCAAGTAGCTCAATAGTAATGGAAGAGGTGGATGTTTTTATAGTTGATGGTTTTATTAGCTCCATTCTACGTTCTAGGCGAAGAGGTACGACAATATTTTTTGAACTATGGTTGTCGTTTGCTCTATCGTGAGCTTTTAGAGTGTCGACAACTGCAAAATTCATCACAAGTGGACGACCATATTCATCGGTAGATACTTTAGGACGCTCAAACTTCCACCAACTCTCTTTTACTCCGTTTTCATTTACTACTATCTCGGGAGTATAGGCAAAACCCTCTTCATAACTCCATTTCATACCATCTTTTGATGTAAGGTGATAGGCAATTCGAGCTAAACAGTCGTTTACCACAAGATTATATTCAACTTCATCTTTCCAAATTACAGGATCTTCTTCGTGCGAACCATTTGCACGAAAATAGGCTTTTGGTACGTCATATTGCACAAAATTTTCAATTTCACCATCAATATTTCCAAACACTCCCCCCTCTTTATTCATCATAAAGACAGAACCATCTTCTCTAACGATATATGTTCGGTTTGAAATATTGTGAGTATCTCTTAAAAACTCCATTTTTGTCTCAATTTGCTCCCAAGGACCATTTAATGAGTTAGATTTATACGCTTTTAATCCCATTACACCTATTACATAGGTTCCATCTTTACATTTATAAATTTCGGGATTATGTCCTTTACCTATCATATCTACAACCTTATAAGGACCAGTAATTTTGTCGCTTACAGCGTGATAAACATCTGAATCCCACCAAATCTCATGCCCACTCTTGCCATTTGGACGGCTAATATCTTGGGGCCAACGTGCACCGAAAAGGTGAAATTTTCCATCGTCGCCTTTAAGTATATTTCCTCCCCAATATGAGTGGTCGGCATCCTCAATTCCATTATCTACATTACGTGGAACAACATTACTAGCCCCCCAGCAATTACTAGAAATATTACCAGAGGGAAGTGGCAAAAAACGGTCGATAAAGGCGGCACCTTTAACTAAAGTTGGATCATAAGTTGGCTTTACTGGACGTACTGGGTCGGTAGCTGTAGCATTATAACTACACAACAATAGCATCGTTACTATTGCTATAAATAATTGGGTTTTTTTCATAGTTAATAACTTTTTATTAGCATTACTGCAAAGTTAATAAAAAATTATAAAAAAAATACTTCAAAAAATATAAAAAGAGAAATCTTTCGATTTCTCTTTTAAGAGGAGTTGTAATAATTGTTTTATTGATATTAATTATCGTTAACGAATACGATTTAACGATTTAATAAGGTTTTCATCTTTAATTATGCCACGGTAGGCAAGATAGGTGAAAACTACAGCTACAAATGGTAAAATTGCAACAAGTGAGAAATTTATACCTGCACTGTAACCGCTAATTTGACTATTCATGCCCTCAATAAATGAGCTAGCCTTATACATAGAATATAGTGTAAAAGCTTGTAATCCAAAAAATAGCACCATATTTATAAAACATAGTTTTATCTGTAAAATACGATTTTTAAACTTAAAAATCGTAAATATTGCCACTAACATAGCTAAAAAAGCAATAGCAGATAGATAGGTTAGCCCCACAACAGCCGATAAAGAGGCTTGAGCACTACCACTTTCGCTAATTAAAAAAGGCTTTAAAATAAGCTCACCATCGTTTGTTGCAACTTTTGCAAAAGGGACAAAACTCATTACAGAAAGTAGGCTTATTGTAACTAGTAGGTAGATTGTTTGTAATCTTTGTATCATTATCTTTAAAATTTTTATGATGTTTAAGTAGTGTAAAACAATTATTGCCATATTCTTAATAGCACTCTTGGAGCGATATTTTTCACTATTAAATCTCAATATAGAACCACTATATTTTCGATTCAATAGCAAAAAATCTC
>JAWXTR010000020.1:0-32980 GCA_044433365.1 Rikenellaceae bacterium | reverse complement strand
CAGTCTTCTTGGCGGTATGGACGGGACTCGAACCCGCGACCCCCTGCGTGACAGGCAGGTATTCTAACCAGCTGAACTACCACACCGTTTTGTTGGTCGCTTTCAGTTGTAATGTTGATTTCTTTGTTTGAAAAGATTCAATTGCTTTACTCTTTATGAGTGGCGTTTTACTTCCTGATTGCGATGCAAAGGTAGGGCAAAAATTCGGTTTCTCCAAATTTTTTTGTTACTTTTTTTATGTTTTTATTAAACTATTTTTTATTTTGTTTATTTTCAAATCATTATAAACAGATAAAATTATCGAAAATCTATAATTTCAGCTTTGTTGTATGATTTTTTGTTAAATTTGAAATTTTCTGAATCTAAATTTTCATCAAATTTTATTGAATTTATTTTTAAATCTAAACTATATGACGATGGAGTAGTGACTAAAAGTGTTTTTATCTCTCCATTTTGCAGTGTAATTTCGATACTCTCTATTTGGCTATTCTCGATATTTTTGGGAATTATGGTGTAGTGACCATCTTTTTTTTGGGTGTAGCTAAAATCAGATAAATCTAATGAAAAAAGATTGATTGGATTTAGTAGTAGCGAACCACTACTAGAGATATTCTCAATTACTAACTCATTTGTGTTACCATTATAAGAATACAGAGTCTCTCCATCAAACAGAATATCACTATTATCGCTCTCTAGGCGGTATTTAGAGCCTAAAGTAATAAGATTGTAGCGTTCGCCTTGCCCAGAGAAAACAATCGATGAGCTTTTAGCATTTTTAAATTTTTGAAATACCTCTTCTAACTGTTGAGCGTTAACATACGATGATATTACTAGCGCAAATAATGCGGACAAAATATATTTTATTATGTTCATAAAATTAATGTTTTTGAATTAAAGGGGAGTTCTAATAATTGATTTTATTCAATTATTAGAAGATCCCTATAGAGAATTTCTATTTTAGAAATTACCATTTTCCATATCATACAACTTTAACTCTAAGGTTGCCATTTCAGAAATTAGCACCTGTCGAGGTTTGCTCCCCTCTTGTTTTCCAACGATTCCAGCTCTTTCGAGTTGATCCATTAATCGTCCAGCACGGTTAAAGCCGATAGAGAAGTTGCGCTGTATGGTTGATGCTGAGCCTTGTTGATTTTGTACCACATAACGTGCCACTTCGGTAAATTTATCGTCTAATTTTCCTACTGCACCTTTAGATGTATCATTAGATTTAGAATCTCCCTCTGGAGCATAATCAGGAAGAATATAAGGCGAACCATAACCACGTTGGTCGCCGATATAATCGGTAATGCGTTCTACCTCAGGAGTGTCAACAAATGCACACTGCACACGCACCGTCTCATTACCAGTAGATACCAACATATCACCACGACCAATTAGCTGATTAGCACCTGGTCCGTCGATTATGGTACGTGAATCGACCATACTCGAAACTCTAAATGCTATACGAGCAGGGAAGTTGGCTTTGATTACACCAGTGATGATATTGGTTGTTGGTCGCTGCGTAGCAATCACTAGATGAATGCCGATTGCACGAGCTAACTGCGCTATACGAGCAATAGGGGTTTCAATCTCACGCCCTGCTGTCATAATAAGGTCGGCAAATTCATCAATAATAACCACAAAATAGGGTAAAAATCGGTGTCCATTATTAGGATTTAATTTTCTATTTACAAACTTAGCGTTATACTCTTTAATATTACGAACTTTTGCTGCTTTGAGCAGTTTATAGCGGTCGTCCATCTCTATACATAATGAGTTAAGAGTGTATACTACTCTTTGAGTATCGGTAATAATCGCCTCCTCTTCATCTTCCATTTTAGCTAAAAAGTGTTTTTCAATGCTTTGATAAAGAGTAAGCTCCACTTTTTTAGGATCTACTAATACTAGTTTTAGCTCTGAAGGGTGTTTTTTGTATAGAAGAGATGTAATAATAGCATTCAACCCAACCGATTTACCTTGACCTGTAGCACCTGCAACAAGAAGATGGGGCATTTTTGCAAGGTCAATTACAAAATCATCATTTTGGATTGTACGACCCAACACAATAGGTAAATCGCAGCTACTATCTTGAAACTTAGCCGATTTAATTACCGAATACATTGAAACCACCTCTTTGTCTTTGTTTGGAACTTCAATACCGATTGTCCCTTTACCTGGGATAGGCGCAATAATACGAATACCCAATGCCGAAAGACTAAGTGCAATATCATCTTCAAGATTTTTAATCTTCGAGATACGTACTCCTGGTGCAGGTTTAATCTCGTAAAGCGTTACTGTAGGTCCAATTGTAGCTTTAATTTTATCAATAGAGATGCCAAAATTATTTAAAGTTTCGATAATTCTATTTTTATTGTCATGTAGCTCTTGATCTGTAACGACAACACGGTTTGTGTGGTTATCAAGTAGATCTACAGGTGGTAACTTGTAGGATGATAACTCCAGAGTAGGATCGAATACCGAAATATCAATATCATCAAGCTCTGATGGTTCATTTTTTACGATTTTGATATTTTCACCCTCAGTTGCTCCATTAATATCTATCTCAGTATTAGAGGTTATTGCCACTTCAAACTGATCGTCCTTGATTTTACTTGCATCGGTGTATATCTCACCACTTCCAGCTGTTTGAACTATTATATCAGGTATTGAGCCTGACAACGATTTATCATCTTCGTTATCATTTTTTCGTTCAATTTCCATATCATGCTCGTTAGCTATGCTATTTGTCTGGGGTTGTACATAACTAATTGTAATTTCATTATCTGACTCTGAAGAGCCATCTCTATTTTCAACGAAAAATTGAGGTTGCAAATCTCTCTTTTCTTCGTCGACCGCACTGTTATTTTTATCAGTTTTATCACTTGGTTCTATGGTTTGAACAATAAATTCTGAATCTAAATTCTTGTTTACACCCAATTTATCACCATAACTATCGCCAATTATAGAGTTTACAACCATACTATCTATATAGCTGCTGTCATTTTGGTATCCATCGCTATTTTGGTTATCTATATAACTATTTGAAGGATTGTAGATTACTCCATTATTAGCATATATAGAGTTGATTATTTGCTGATTATGTTTATTTATCTCTTCTGCCTTATCTGCCTCACTTATCTCAGTATTTTCAACAATTTCCTCACTTTCAATCTCATAAAGCGGGGTAGAAACACCCTCTAAGGTCAGATTAGACTCACTCTTATCATTAGATGTTTGCTGCACTAGAGCCGGCACAATAGCACCACTATCCTCTAAATCATCCTCAGGCTCACTAACTTTTTTGATAGGTCGTCTACCACCTTTTTGCGGAGAATTAGTCGAATTTTTATTGCCAATTCTTTCGATTACAGTAAAAATAGAGGTTAGAGACAATAAGAATTTACCAAGTATTACAAAGAAAAATTTGATTGTCTTACCAAAAAGCTTAAATGTGGTAAGGGAGGTGTAAATCAACCAAATCAAGATAAACATTACTATTATTATTGCACCACCAGTAACACCAATAATATTTATAAGCCAATTATCTATAGACAAACCCCATCCTCCACCGAGCGAGCTTCCAAAAGTGCCGTGATAGTGAGGAAAAAAGTGCGCTGCTGCTATCGAACCTATTAACATCAAAGAAAATAGTGATAAAATAGATTTGCGAGATAGCTCCGAAGCGGTATTGAATAGTAAGAAAGAGAATGAAAGTATGATGCAAGGTATACATAGTGCAAATATACCAAACCACTTTCCAACAACTAAATTAGAGATGATTGCTCCAATACGCCCAATACTGTTTTGAGTCAACTCACTCGAAAATTCGGCAAAAAGATTGAGTGAATTTACCGATTGGTCTTGTCTCCAAGAATAAAAGTAGGATATTATAGTTAGCGCAAGAAGCATAGCCATTGCAATCAAAACTATTGCAATTATATAACGCTGAGTTTCGCTCAACTCGTTTAAAATAGATGTTTTTTTTGCAGCAACTCTCTTTTTGGTCTGTTTAGCTCTATTTGAAGCATCGGCGGTAGATGGCGTAGGCTTATCACTATTTTTTTGTGGAGTTGTTGTGGTTTTTCTCGGTTTTACAGCGGAAGTTCTCTTTTTAGAAGTGCCGCTTTTTGGTTTATTTGTCGTTGTATTTGTCATCTTAATTATGTATAACAGTCTAGTTTATTGTTTGTAAAAATAGATAAGCGATTAGATAGATTAATACTTATTTTTTTGATTGACTACAAATATAAGTATTTTTTTGCAAATTTATGTATGAGCATTGTCGAAAACTATTAATTTTGCTGATGTAAAGCAAAATATTTATGGGGAGTTCTTATACAATTTTTGCTCCTAAAATATCGAATTTGGGATAGAAAAAGAGTATATTTAGGATAAAAAAAGGGCATTTTAGAAGAAAAATCAATAAAAAGAGAGATTACTTTTGTTATTTTATAAAATATTATTACCTTTGCGTGCCCTTAAGTGGGGTAGGATCATTTAACAAAGTATTAATTTAAAAAAGAGACAAAGTGGATTCATTAAGCTACAAAACTATCTCGGTAAATGCAGCAAATGCTAACAAAGAGTGGATTTTGATCGACGCTAACGATCAACCTCTAGGACGTGTTGCAGCTCAAGTTGCTAAAATTTTAAGAGGTAAAAACAAACCAACTTTCACTCCTAATTCTGATTGCGGTGATAACGTAATCATAATTAACGCTGAGAAAGTAAAATTAACAGGTAAAAAAATGACAAACAAAGTTTACGTTCGTCATACAGGTTATCCAGGTGGACAACGTTTCGCAACTCCAGCTGATTTCCTAGCTCGTAAACCAGAGTTTGTAATCATGAAAGCAGTAAAAGGTATGCTTCCTAAAAATCGTTTAGGTGCAGTTCTTCTACGTAACCTTAAAGTTTATGCTGGTGCGGAGCATCCTCACGAGGCACAAACTCCAAAACAAATCATTTTATCAGACATTAAGTAATCATTATGGAAGTAGTAAACACTGTAGGACGCAGAAAATCAGCCATAGCACGTGTATACGTTAAAGATGGCAACGGAAAAATCACTATCAACTCTCGTGACATTGAAGTTTATTTCCCATTGGATATCCTTCGTTTTGTTGTAAAACAACCTCTTCTTGTAACAGAGAAGACAGAATCTTTTGATATTAACATCAATCTTGATGGTGGTGGTATCAAAGGTCAAGCAGAAGCTGCACGCTTAGGTATTGCAAGAGCACTTTGCGAAATCGATGCTGAGCTTCGCCCAGTATTGAAGAAAAACGGTTTCTTAACTCGTGACTCACGTGTTGTTGAGCGTAAAAAACCAGGTCAACCAGGTGCTCGTAAGAAATTCCAATTCTCTAAACGTTAATTCGGGATATTCCTACAACAAAATTTATTTTATAAACAATTTTTCTATTCGTCCTACAAATGCACAGCAAAGGTTTTTAAACAGCTGCGATTGCAATATTTTGCCTACGATGGTTGTTGCCTAGCTGCGGAAAATCTTTCGGACCACTTACGAGAGGTGCTACCGTAAAAGATTGAAGAAGAGAGAAAAAAAGAAAAAATTAAAAAAATGATTAAAGCAGATTTCAATACGCTATTAGAGGCTGGAGTTCACTTCGGTCACTTAAAAAGAAAATGGAACCCTAAAATGGCTCCATATATCTTTATGGAGAAAAATGGTATTCATATCATTGACCTTCACAAAACTGCAGTAAAACTTGATGAGAGTGCTGCTGCTCTTAAACAAATCGTTAAATCAGGTCGTCGTGTTCTTTTTGTTGCTACAAAAAAACAGGCTAAAGATATCGTTGCTGAAAAGGTAAAAACAGTTGGTATGCCATTCGTTACTGAACGTTGGCCAGGTGGTATGCTTACAAACTTCCCAACTATCCGTAAAGCAATCAAAAAAATGAGTACTATCGACAAATTAACTGCTGACGGTACTTACAACAACTTCTCAAAAAGAGAAAAACTTCAAATTAGCCGTCAACGTGCTAAATTAGAAAAAAACCTTGGTTCTATTGCTGACCTAACTCGTCTTCCAGCTGCTCTTTTCGTTATCGACGTACAAAAAGAGGCTAACGCTGTAAAAGAGGCTAAGCGTTTGAACATCCCAGTATTTGCAATGGTTGATACTTGTTGTGATCCTACACAAATTGACTATGTGATTCCTGCAAATGACGATGCTTCAAAATCTATCGCTGCTATTCTTGACGTAGTTTGTGCTTCAATCGAAGAGGGTCTTACTGAAAGAAAAGCTGAAAAAGAAAAAGAGGCTGAATCAGCTCCTAAAAAAGAGGCTAAAGCTACTCGCCCTCGTAAAGAGAAGGTAGAAGAGGCTGCTCCTGTTGCTGCTGCACCTGCTGAAGAGGTAGCTGCTCCAGTTGAAGAGGTAGTTGCTGAGTAATCTCAGAAATACAAAAGGGGCATTTTATAGCGAAGTTTTCTTCACTTAACTTGCCCCAATTTTAAAATTGCAAAAATGAAATTTTCTACATATATCTATATGTAGGTTAATTCTAGGGCACTTCTAAAAATTGGATTTCATCTACTTTTCCTTTTTAAGGTCTGATCTTCGAATTTTTTAAAATACACCATAGTCACCACTACGCCTACATTTTTCAAAATTCAAATCTAAAACCTCAAAAAGTAAAATCAAAGAGAGCCAATTATCAGAACTCCCCTCAAAAAAATATTCGTAATGGAAATTAAAGCAGCTGACGTAGCAAAACTACGTAAAATGACAGGTGCTGGCATGATGGATTGTAAAAATGCACTTGCTGAAGCACAAGGAGATTTCGATAGAGCACAAGAAATCATCCGTGAAAAAGGTAAACTTATCGCTAGCAAACGTGCTGACAGAGACGCTTCTGAAGGTTTAGTTGTAGCAAAAATCGTTGGTAAAAAAGCTTATATGCTTTGTCTTGCTTGCGAAACTGACTTCGTTGCTAAAAACGAAGAGTTTGCTAAAACTGCAAATGAAATTCTTGAAGCAGCTGTAGCTGCTGATTGTGCTGATATTGATGCTCTTAAAAACTTAGAGTACAACGGTCAATCAATCGCTGCAATGGTTACTGAAAAATCAGGTCAAACAGGTGAGAAAATTGAACTTCCTTTCTACTCTCAAATCGAAGCAGAGCAAGTTGTTGCATATATTCACACAAACAAAAAACTTGGTACTATTCTAGGTTTCAACGCTGCTATCAGCGAAGAGACTGCTAAAGATGTTGCTATGCAGGCTGCTGCTATGGCTCCTATCTCAATTAGCAAAGCTGACTGTCCAGCTGACGTAATCGAAAAAGAGCGTCAAATTGGTCACGAACAAGCTCGTCTTGATGGTAAACCAGAAGCTATGCTTGATAAAATTGCTGAAGGTAAAGTTAACAAATATCTTTCTGAGAACACTCTTCTTAGCCAATCATTTGTTAAAAACCCTAAAATCACTGTTGATGCTCATATCAAAGCTGCAAACGCTGAAGCAACAGTTGTTGCTTACAAACGTTTCTCTTTAAATGACTAATCATTAGAGATTTAGTAAAATATTTTAACCGATTGGGATAATCCTAGTCGGTTATTTTATTTTACGTAATAGAATTATATTTTTACAATAATCATTGAGATTATATAAATTTTATTATCTTTGTAGGTGTAATATTGTGTATTATTTAACCTATATAGCGCAATAAAGTAATAAAACTAAATTTTAATAAACTTATGAAATTATTAGAAGGTAAAGTGGCTATCGTTACAGGTGGTGCACGTGGCATTGGTAAAGCAATCTCTGTTGCTTTCGCTATGCAAGGTGCTTCGGTTGCATTTACAGATATGGCTGAGGACGAAAATTTTAAAAATACAGAAGCTGAGCTTCTTTCTTATGGTGTACAAGCTAAAGGATACGTTTCAGATGCTAGCAACTACGACAACTCAATTGCTACTGTAGATCAAATTGTTGCTGATTTTGGCAAAGTAGATATTTTAGTTAACAATGCTGGTATCACTCGTGACTCTCTACTTATGAGAATGAGTGAAGACCAATGGGATTTAGTTCTTAAAGTGAACCTAAAATCTGCATTTAACCTTACAAAAGGGGTTCAAAAATATATGCTAAAACAACGTAGTGGCTCTATTATAAATATGTCATCGGTTGTAGGTGTATCGGGTAATGCTGGTCAAGCTAACTACTCTGCATCAAAAGCAGGTCTTATTGGCTTTACAAAATCAATCGCACAAGAGTTAGGCTCACGTGGTATCCGCTCAAATGCAATTGCTCCAGGATTTATCATTACTGAGATGACAAACAAACTTTCTGACGAGGTACGTAAAGATTGGGAACAAAAAATTCCTCTTCGTCGTGGTGGTACTCCAGCCGATGTTGCAAATACTTGCGTATTCTTAGCTAGCGACCTTTCAGCTTATGTTTCGGGTCAAGTTATCAACGTTTGTGGTGGTATGAACACATAGTCCTAGATTATGATAACTACAATTAATATAAACCCAAGAGATGTAGATTTCTTGGGTTTTCTTACACCAAAGACTATCGTAGATATTGCGGTTTCGGTTGCTTTTGAAGATTCTGAAAATGAAAAAAATGGCATTTCAGAACTTTTAAAGCATGGATATTCGTGGGTACTGAGCAGCTTAGTGATTGAAATAGAAAGATTTCCAAAATTTTCAGAAAAAATTACAATAAACACTTGGATTGAGAAGATGAACCGCATATACTCTTATCGCAATATCCAATTTATTGATGAGAAAGGAGAGGTAATTATTAGAGTAAACTCAAATTGGTCGATTATAGATTTTAAAGAGCGAAAATTGGCAAATATTACCAAAATTCTCGATACTTCTACTGTAAATTTTGGCGAATCAATGCGCCTCGAACCTCTAAATAGGGTTACTCAAATCGTGGCCGATAGGGTAGAGCACTATAAAGTAACTTATAGCGATATAGATATGAATCATCACGTTACATCATCCAAATATATGGAATGGATATGCAATGTTATTGAAAAACCTTTTGAAACTCTCCCAAAACTTAAAAGAATTGATATATCATATATGCACGAGTCGGTATATGGTGAAGAGATTGCAATAGAGTGCAAAAAAGAGCAAAATAGCGAATATTTCACTATTCGTAATGAAGCAGATGAGCTTCTTTGTTGCTCAGTTTTGACATTTAAGTAGGTTAATTAGTACTATTTAAAATATTATAAACTCAAATTTATGGATATAAAGAGAATGAAATTTGAAAAAGTTTATCCACTCTATGTTGCTAAAGCACAGAGGAAAGGAAGAGGAAAGGATGAAGTTGACACAATAATCTGTTGGCTAACAGGTTATTCTCAGCAGCAACTAGAATCAAAAATTGAGGAATCAGTAGATTTTGAAGATTTCTTTAATTTAGCACCTTCACTCAATCCTAATAGAATATTAATAAAAGGCTCCATCTGTGGCGTAAAAATCGACGAAATCGAAGATAAAATTATCAAAGAGATAAGATATCTCGATAAATTAATCGACGAATTAGCTAAGGGCAAAGATTTAGATAAAATTTTAAGAAAATAGATTCGATTATAAGGCGGATTTGCAAAACCCCTTTATAACTACGTTAAAGTTTTCCAAAAAGAGACAAAGCTTTTATATTTTCCATAACACACTAAGTAGTCCTCATCGGATACAATATACTCATTAGATACCGATTCTTCCTCCTTTACTGTGCGTTTAATGATAGAAATTCCGATAGAATTTTTTGTCTTTTCACTCTTTAAAATTGTTATTATTTGAAGTCCAAACTCCTTTTCCAAAGCTAAATCGCCAACTTTAAAACCAACTAGCGACTTTGGTGTTTTGAATTTTACCACAAAATACTCTTTATCTATCTGCAACGATTCGATATCGGCACGTAAATCGAGCGATTTAACTAAACTACGGGCTGCAACTTTCTCGGGCAATAAAATCTTATCGAGAGAGAACGCCTCTAACACCGATTTGTGCATAAGGTCGGTGGCACGTGCATAAATATGCTTTACACCGCTCTTTTTTAGAAGAGCTACACTCTTTATCGACTCTCCAAACGATTTGCCTATCGCCACAATTACCACATCTACAGCCTTTAAGGGTAAAATTGAGAGCACCTGCTCATCAGTAGAGTCTAAGACAAACGAAGTTGATATTTTATCTTTTATCTGCTCTACTTTACTATGATTTTTATCTACTCCAATCACTTCATGACCTAATATTGTCAACTCTTCGGCAAGAATACTACCATAGTTTCCCAAACCAATTACTATATATTTCATACTTTTATAATGATTTATTTTTCATTAATTAATTATAACATCACCAGAAGGATATCTATAATGATTTATCTTTTTGTGACGTATAATACTCGCCATAACGGTAATCAATCCAACACGCCCAACAAACATTAATACAATCACAACTATTTTACTATCATTCCCTAATTGAGGTGTGATATCCAAACTCGCTCCTACGGTGCTTAACGCTGATATTGCCTCAAAAAGAAGTGCCCTAAATGGTAGGTAGGGCTCAAAATAGGTAAGCAAAAAGATAGACATAAATATTAAAATCATATAGAGCATTAGGGTGCTATTGGAGCGACGTACCGATTCGACTGACAACACTCTATTAAAAACGGCGACTCTATCTCTACCCAAAATCATAGCCCTAATATTTAGTAATATCACCGCAAAAGCATTAACCTTAACACCACCTGCTGTAGATTGCGCTCCACCACCAATCACCATAAGCATCAACATAATTAATATTGTTTGAAAACTAAATGAACTCATTGATACGCTGTTAAATCCTGCTGTACGAGGCGTTATAGAGTTAAAGACAGATTGCACAATCTTATCGACTGTAGAGAACTCAGCGAGCGACCTATTCCACTCTAAAACAGCAATAACTACCATACCAAAAACAATAAGAGCTAAAGTCATTCCAATTGCAATTTTGGTATTTAGGTCAAAAACATTGGCTCGATGTTCTACTTTGGTGGTATGCAAAGTGATTTTTTTCCACGTTCTTTTAAGGGTATAACGTAGTTTATCAAATAGATTTACAAGCACAGGGAACCCTATACCACCTAAAACGACCAACATCGAAATTGTCAGATAGAAAATATTATGACCTTGCATCAGCATTTCATTTCCAAGATTATCCGGAAGAGTCGAAAAACCTGCATTACAGAACGCTGAAATTGAGTGAAATATCGAAAATGCTATCTCCTCATTTAAAGTCATACCTAGTGTGTCGTGAATATTCCAAAAAATTAAGATAGCACCTGCCCCCTCAATAATTAGAGTAAAGCCCAAAATGTAGAGTAGGGTAGAGAAGAGCGAATTTAAAGATTTTGAACTTACCATGTCGCACATCATACTTTGATTATAGAAAGAGGTATTACCCATATAGAAAACAGCAAAAAAACTTGTAAGAGTCATTACACCCAAGCCCCCAATCTGAATTAATATCATTATGAAGAGTAATCCTAAAGGGGTGAAAACTGTTGCTACATCTACTGTAGATAAGCCAGTTACACACGTTGCACTTGTAGAGGTAAAGAGGGCATCAATAAATAAAATTCCATTATAGGTAGATTTTGGGAGCATCAATAACCCAGCACCGATTAATATTATCACCAAAAAACTTATGGTAAAAATTGATGAGGGATTTAACCGCTTGCCAAGTAGCCTAACAATACCACTTGAAATTTGTAATAGAGATAAAACTGCAAGAATTACCGTATGATATATATGACTTTTGAGCAGCTGCAAAATCCACGCTGTAGTAGGTGAAATGGTGTCGTGCCAAAATAGAGGAAACAGAGTAAGGTATAGCATAATGGTGACAATCCACGCCAATTTACCAAACTGCCTAACTGTAGTTTTAAAATTAAATATGATATTTGATAATGAATTTACCAAAAAAAGAATCCACGTGAAGTCGTAAACCCTACCAACTATAACCCTCTCTTCTGGCTGCAACACAAAACCATACTCAAATACTATCGTCGTAATAAGCACAAACGACATAAACATAGATATCGAGCCTATCAAAGACAAAATTTTATCTATGTATGGTTTAACCAGCTTTTTACGGTATAAATATAGTATATCTATGTCTTTCATTTTGGTATTTTCAAAAAATCATTTATTATTTTACAAGAAAGACAAAGGTAGTAATTTTTTATATTATTGAATTAAAATTTATATTAATTTATATAAATATGCCAATAAAAGTTTGAAAGGGGAGTTCTTCCGCTTTAAGAAAAACAAAAGAAGTTATTCAAACTTTTATTGGCATTAATAGTAAAGGGGAGTTCTAGATCTATTTCCATCTAATTTTAAAAACAGGAACAATCAAACTATTTGAAAAATCGGGTTTAGAGATTGTGACTGCAATATTGGTTTGCGACCAATTTAATCGCTCTTTGGAGCCTAAAAGTGAGATTGATTTTATCTCCCTGCCACGTTTTGCAACCTCTCGGAGCACAATATCGCTCTTTGGCATTCCCATTGCTGTGGCATAGAGCACTTTATCAGCTTTATCACGTGTATATCTAATATCTTGAGCTGTGTATTCAAAATCTTCTTTCCAGTCGTTTACTCCCTCTCTTTTTTGGGGTCCTTCGCCATATATCTCCCACGGACGAGTTTCAAAAATTGATTCATCGTTGATTTCCATCCAATCACCTACAGCTTCAAGCAGCTCAACCACCTCTTTATCAACAGTTCCATCAGGGCGTTGCACCACATTGAGCAGCATATTACCATTTTTACTAACAACATCGACTAAAGTAGAGATAACCCAAAATGGCGAACGATACATACTATCGGTATCTTCTGTTCTCCAATTTTTATTGTAGTACCAATCACCAATCGAGGTATCAGTTTGCCAAGGATATTTGCCTATTTCGGCTAATCCACCACGCTCTCTATCTTCTACGCCAATCTCTGGGTCGTAAACTTCCCAACCTTTATTGTGTCGAGCAGGTTTTGAAAGATATACAGCCTCTAATTTACCTTTATTCTTTTTAACATCATTATTATAGTAGTTAGCTAGCATAGTTTCACCATAATAACCGAAAGGGAGTGCACCGTCAGAGTAAAAAACATCTGGCTCGTAATTGTCAAGTAGGTCGGTCATACGTGCCAACCACAACTGCGCAAACATGCCATTATTCGTAACCCAACCATCATGCTGCGTAGATTCACTGTAGTATAAATCCCAATTTTTAGGGTCGCTGCCATCATAAGGAACTCCTGCTTTATCGCCATCTTCATCCGATTTTTTATTCGATTGCCACCAACCATAACCAGCCGAAAGATGTTCTGATAGACCAAAGCGCATTTTATATTTATCGGCTGCATCTTTCCAAGCAGCAATAATATCACGCTTTGGACCCACCTCTACAGCATCCCAACGAGTAAATTTTGAATCCCAAAGGTCGTAGTTGTCATGGTGACAAGCGATACTTACAAAATATTTTGCTCCTGCATCTTTAAACAGCTTCATTAACGCCTCAGGATCGAAATTTTCGGCTTTCCAAAAAGGAATTAAATCTTTATAACCAAATTCAGAGGGATGTCCATAGTTTTTAAGGTGATAGTCGTAAACGTGTTTTTTATTTTGATTAGTACTGTGTTGTTCGTACATTGCACGAGCATACCAATCGCCCTGCATCGGAACAGTCTGAGGACCCCAACAGCTCCAAATACCAAATTTTGCATCTCTAAACCACTCTGGACACTCATATTGAGCTAGAGATTCAAGATTATTTTCAAATTTTAGACTCTTTTTTTGCGCCTGTGCATTAGATAGTGATGCAAACAACATCGCTAGGATTAGTAGTTTTTTCATAAATTATAATGCTATGGTTTATTCTGTCTTTTAATAATTAAATTATTTTCTAGTATCTTATCACAAAAATATGTAAAAATATACGAATTTGCAACAAAATAACAAAAGATAATAATAATAATAATAATAATAATAATAATATACAATAGATTAATAATTTTGCTGTATGATTTGTATTGATGGTATATTCACATTATATTTGCACGAATGGAAGTATATTATATGGTAATATGAAGTTTAATTTAATAGTATATTCTCTTTTGATAATGTTATTTACTAGTTGCACTTATAAATACAATGGAGAAATAACAGAAGCAGAGGGGGTAATTATCGATAATGCCGATAGTGCAATTTTGATGCTTAATAAGATACGAAAAAGTGAGTTGTCGAAATATGATGATGCGCTAAGTGCTGTGGCACTTACACGTGCTATGCTCTTTCGTGGGGATATTATTATAAGTGACTCTTTAGTTTTGCCAGCTTATAATGTTCTTTTGAAAAGTGGCACAACTGAGCATAAGGCACTTGCGACCTACTGTTATGCAAAAATTGAGGGGTACTCATCGCATATTAGAAAGGCTACTCAGTTCTATTTATCTCTATTTGAAATTGTGGAGGGACATCTCGAAGGTAATGATTATTTGACTCGACTTACTGCTGCTTCGCTTACTGAAGTTGGCTCACTCTATTTTGCGCAAAATTATTACGAGGAGGCAAAATATTATTTTGAGCAGGCTATTGAACTTTTTGAAAAGTTAGGAGATACCGAAACTATAAACCACCTGCGTTTTATGGTTGCAAGTTCGGTATCGCTCATTGGAGATGTAGAAAAAAGTGTAGAACTGTTGGAGGATGTTCGGCAGTCGACAACTGACCCAGAGCTTCGAAGCTGGATAGATTTATCAATTTTGCAAAAGGCTGTCAGAGGTGAAATATACTCTGCTGACACTCTACTCCAAAAATTAGATTCTATCAATTATGATGAGATTGTTACACTCTCGCACTCCAAAAATAGTTGTGATTGGAGTGAATCGCCAATATTTATGTACAATACAACCTCTGCGTTTGTCCTTTATAGAGTTGGTAAAACTCAGCAGGCTTACCAGAAGATCAAACTCGGTATCGAGCAGATGAGTCCTACCTCACCTCTAAATATAGGCAACTGGGTCAGTGCAGCCGAAATTGCACGAGCGGCAGGTGATGCCGAAGCGGCACTTGAATATCAACGAATTTATAGTCACTATTCCGACTCTTTGCATACCATAGAGCGTGAACAGCAAGTGCGACAAGTTGAGATGCAGTATCATCAAAAGAGTGAGGAGGAGCTTCGTTTGACTCGCACCCGTTATCAACTATATCTTTGGGCTTTAGGGTTTATTCTACTTGCTGGTGCAACCCTTTGGGCGGTTAATAGTTACAGACGGAAACTTCGTGAGAGAGGTAGGCTGATTGAGGAGTATCTCTCTGTAATTGAAAATTATAAATTAACAGCTGGAAGTTTCACCGAGAAGCTAAGAGAGAGCGATGAGCGTGAGCGCACAATCAAAGAGTATCTGACTTTGCGTAGGGATATGGTGCGCCAAATTGCATCGACTTTCTACACCTATGGCGAAAGTCATCGCTTTGCTGAGAAGATGAAAGAGTTGGCACTAAGTGAGGAGATGCTACTCGATATTGTCAGAGTAACCGATTTGTATAGCGGTGGTGCAGTTAGCAGACTTCAAGCTACGTTCACTACTTGGACAGAGAAAAACTATAACTTTGCAGCACTCATTATAGCAGGTTTCTCTCCGCAAGAGATTAGCGTTATGCTCGGCATGACCTTGGGAGGAGTCTACACCCTTAAATCAAAACTCAAACGCAAGATATTAGACTCTAACGAGGGTGAGGTAAGTGAATTTGTTTGCTATTTTGAGTAGGCATATTTTTGTTCACTTTTTAATAAAAAGTGTTAAATATAGTTTTTAAATTACCTCCATTTTTGCACTTTTGTACAAAAATGGAGGTAATTTAAAATTTTTTCAGATATGTAACTATTTGTAAATTAGTATAATAGTAATAGTTTTATGAATAACCCTGAGAAAAGTATAAATATTTTTAATAAAAGATTTGGTAGAGGAGAGGATTTTGCTTATCTTTACAGCAACAGAGCTCGCCACGCTTCTTGTCTCACGACTAGCGAACCAGGGCGAGACTTTTCTTTTTATACTATAATGAAACGAAAATATTCAAACACAGCTATATCAATTAACGAACAATTATCTGCGCTGAGAACTCAAGGATTATCTATTGATATAGATAATGCAGATTTTTATTTAGAAAGAATAAATTATTTTAGATTAGCTCGTTATCTATCATCTCTGAAATACACAAATAAAGACACAGGAGAAAAAAGCTATCATAGAGATGCAAAATTTAGTGATGTACTAAATCTGTATTATTTTGATAAAGATTTAAGATTACTCCTATTTTCTCTTATTCAAACAATTGAGGTTGCTCTGCGTTCTAAACTTATCAACACTTTTTCCCCACTTGATTCTCATTGGTTTATGGAATCTGAATTATTTGTTAATAAAGGAAAGTTTGATGCAAATTTGGTGTCCTTATCAAAAGAGATTAACCGCTCAAGTGAAGATTTTATCAAAAATTATTATAACACCTATAATGAGCCTGCTTTGCCACCAGCTTGGAAATCCTTAGAGGTTTTGTCTTTGGGTCAAATCTCTAAGCTTTATGCTAATTTTAAAGATTGCGCTGAGAAGAAGGAGATAGCACGATATTTCAATTTGCCAAATCAAAAGGTTTTGATTAGTTGGTTAAAAACTATATCTGTATTAAGAAACCATTGCGCCCATCATTCACGTATTTGGAATCGAACTTTTGGTGACTTACCTCAAATTCCAAAAAAGTTAAAAGGAGAATGGATTATACATAAGCCTCAAAATGTACAGAAGTTATATCTTGGTTTGTGTTGTGCTAAATATATGCTTAATACAATCTATGCTGATAATAATTTAACTGCTCAACTTCAAGAGTTGTTTGCTAAATATCCAACAGTCAAGATTCACCCAATGGGATTTACTCCTTCTTGGGATACAGAACCTCTGTGGAGATAAAATGACAGTAAGTATGAATCTTTACTAATTTTGAATAAAGTAATATCCTTATAGTCAATGAATCTAATTATGAATAATCCCTACTGTAATTTTAAATGTATTTTAGTAGTATTAGCCTCATTATTACTATGTATGAATGTTCATGCAAGCAACTATAAGATTGATTACTTCTCTATCAAGCATACTAAAAGTGAACTTATTGATTGTGTAAAGATTTCTAATGACTCCCAGAAGAAGCCAGTAATTCTGTTTTGTGTCGGCTCTTCACCAATGCCAATTATACTTAGTGACGAAGGAAGTGATTACATTCTCCCACTTGGTAATTTTGATTTTGAATCATTGCTAAATAGCTATAATATAGTAATCTTCTCGCATCCATATATTCCTGCAAGTGCAACTATAGATCAATTAGATGACAATCTTTATTACTTTCCAAATGGTGACAAGGATGCAGAGCAAGCCTATGCGGATAGTGACTATCTTGAGAATCACGTTAAAAGAGCAAAGAGAGTTATTTCCTATCTAAGAAAACAGCCGTGGGTCGAGCGAGATAAAATAATTATTTTAGGTCACTCTCAAGGTGCACACGTAGCTGCGCATGTAGCAATGGATAATAAGCTAATTTATGCGGTTGGTTATTTTTGCGGCAATCCATTAGGGCGATATGCTGAATCAATCGCAAAAGATCAAAAAGTTTTGTCGATGGAGCCTATTATCGCAAAAAAAGATGCTCTTCAATCAAACATAAATTGTTCATACGATGCGTGGAAGTCTGTCTGTAATCCAGAGAATAGAGAGGCAAATAAGTTCTGGATTAGCTTTAGTCATAGCTATCTTGAAAGTATGAGCCATATAGAAGCTAATCTTTTTATAGCTTATGGAACCGAAGATAATGGTAGCAGTTCAAGCGTTTACATTCCTATCTATTTAGATATTGCACAGAAAACAAACTACCATATAGAGGCATTTGTGGGAAGAGGTCATAACTTTGAGCTTATTGAGGATGGCAAAAGTAATTATGACGACATGAAGTGGCAAGAGGCGATAGATAAGTTTGTTAATTGGCTTGAAGATATTGAATAATACTGATATGATTAAGAAAGTAAGTGCTGATATTCATTATTATAAGTAAAGTAAGATTTATATTTTGCAACTCATTAATTACCAATACCAAACCGAATAAAAGGTAAGGCGTGAAAATTAGGAGTAAGACCAATTTATAGTTAATTTTGTGATAAATAATTAAACGAAAAAGACTATGAAAAAAGTACTTCTATTTCTGTTTATCCTTGGTGCTTCATTCAAAGTGATGGCGCAAGATAAATCAATTACAGGTAGAGTGATTGATAGTGACTGTGCACCTATTGATGGTGTAGTGGTAGTGATGCTTGCTGCCGATTCCACCCATTTAGCTACTGCTGTAACACCTTTGGATGGCAACTTCTCATTACCTATTTCAGAGCTTCCATTTACTTTGATTTTTGAACATTTAGCATTTGAGAGTCTAAGTAAAGAGTGCGACAAGACAACGCTATTAGGTGATATTACACTAATAAGAAAATCCATTGTTGTTGAAGAAGTAACAGTCAAAGGCTATCGACCAATAGTTAAAGCCGAAGATGGAAAGTTGAGCTATGATTTAACGCAGCTTAATGAAAAGACAACAGCGACCAATGTATATGAAGCATTGAGCTATCTGCCAGGTGTGAATGAAGAAAATGGTGTATTAACACTCTCAGGTGTTGGTGCTACTGCGGTTATAATAAATGGCAAACCATCTACTATGAGTGCTGCCCAATTAGAAACTATGTTAAAAACAATGCCTATCGAGAGAATCGAAAGTGCTGAGGTGATGTATAGCACGCCACCACAATATGGAGTGCGTGGAGCTTCGATTAACCTTGTGTTAACAGAGAGTCGTGATTACTCATATTCGGGACAGGTTAAGGCTGGATATGCTTTTCAGCGTGAAAATTCGTGGGGTACGGGTGGTAGCTTTATGGTATCTACACCTAAGTGGTCGGCTGATGCTATGTATCATTACAATGATTATTATTCTCCACAAATCTCAGAGCTTTCAACTCTACATACAGTGGGCGATGTTGTGAAGAATATTAATCAATATGAGGATATATACTCTAAAGGAAAACAGCATTCAGTGCGAGCAGCTTTCGATTATACACCTACTGAAAAAAGTTCTCTTAGCGTGGTCTATAGTGGAGAAATTACACCCTCATCAAACTCAGTTTCAGATTCTAAAGGCTCTTATGTTGAGTCGATAAGTGATAAAATTGGAGATAGCTATCTTCATAATGTTGCTCTGAGATATAAGGCAGAGAGTGGCTTTGATATTGGTGCAGACTATACCTCTTACAAAAATAGCAGTAGTGGTTATCTTGGTAATCTGTATAGTGACGATACTTGGTCATCATTTGATATAAAGAGCGGACAGAACGTAGAACGTCTTAACTTTTACACCGATATGTCGCACACCTTAGATAAGGGTTGGAGTATAGACTATGGAGCCAAAGCTACGTGGGCTGAGGATAAAGATTATCAATATTATAGTGCCGTCACAGGTGATGTAGAGACTTTCGATACAGACTCTCGTCTGAGAGAGGTTAGCACAGAACTTTATAGTGGTTTTAGTAAGAACCTTTCTAAAGGCTCTCTTTCGGCTTCGCTTACTGGCGAATATTATAATCTGGAGGGCGAAGAACGGTGGTCGATATATCCACAAGCTAACTTTTTGTGGATGTTCGACCAGAAGAATATCCTACAAGCAAACGTATCATCAGATAAAACCTACCCCTCATACTGGATGTTGCAAGATGCAATCAGCTATGTAGATGGTTACACTGAAATACACGGAAATCCATATCTTAGACCCATGCGTGACTACTCAGCGCAAGTTGTTTATATCCTAAAACGGCGTTATATCTTTGTGCTCTTCGGCTCACAAACAAATGATTATTTTGTGCAGAATGCCTATCTATCACCCGATAAGTTCTCGCTTATATACAAAAATATAAACTTCGACTATTCACGCCAATATGGAGTAAACGCTATAATTCCATTTAGCATTGGAAAATGGTTGAGTTCTAAGGCTACACTTACAGGGGTGCGTATGGAACAAGAATGCTCAGATTTTTTTGGTTCTCCATTCAATCGCTCTGCTTGGGTAGGCATCGCAAAATTGAATAATACATTCAATATAACAGACAATCTTTCGCTTGAGCTTAATGCTATCTATCAAACTCCTGCAATCCAAGGATTATTTGATTTGAGTGAAAGTTGGGGAGTGGATGCAGGAGTAAGATGGTCGCTGCTTGACAAGAAACTAGATATTACCGCCAAATGCAGTGATATATTTCATAGTAGAATACCACGAGTTACCCAGAACTATGGTGGGCAACAACTTGATATGTACACAGGTGCATATACTCGCACATTCTCACTAAACGTTAGCTACACCTTTGGTGGCTACACCCAAAAGCAGCGTAAAGAGGTTGATTCATCTCGCTTTGGTCATTAATCAACCTATAGCATGCGAATAAAGGTTTGAAAATTTAAAGGGAGTTCTAATAATTGAAAAAGCGTTAAAATCCAATTTAGAAGTTCTCTTAAATAAAGGGGAGTCAAATTCACAAAAAAATGCGAATTTGACTCATTTATTATTTACTGGATACTAATATTATAATATCAACATAGCATCACCATAAGTACCAAAGCGGTAACCCTCTTTTTTTGCCACTTCGTATGTATTCATTATAAGGTCGTAACCACCAAAAGCAGATACCATAATTAGTTGAGTAGATAGTGGAAGGTGGAAATTTGTAATCATACTATCTGCAACCATAAAGTTGTATGGTGGAAGTATAAATTTGTTTGTCCAACCCTCAAAGGCATTAAGGTGACCTTGTGTGGTAACCGAACTTTCGATAGCACGCATTACGGTTGTACCCACTGCACATATCTTTTTGCCACGCTCTTTTGTAGCATTTACAATATCGGCACATGCTTGGTCTATGAATACCTGCTCAGAGTCCATTTTATGCTTAGTTAAATCTTCAACATCTATATTTCGAAAGTTGCCAAGTCCAACATGAAGCGTAATATCTGCACGGTTTACACCTTTAATTTCAAGACGTTTTAGCAGGTGACGACTAAAGTGCGTACCAGCAGTTGGAGCAGCTACAGCACCTTCGACCGAAGCAAATACTGTTTGATAACGTTCTGCGTCGATTGGCTCAACTTTTTCACGTACCCAACGAGGCAGGGGAGTCTCACCAAGACTAAAAAGCAACTTTTTAAACTCTTCGTGCTCACCGTCAAAAAGAAAACGAAGTGTACGACCACGTGAAGTGGTATTGTCGATAACCTCTGCAATTAGAGAGTCGTCATCACCAAAATATAACTTATTACCAATACGGATTTTACGAGCAGGATCTACTAGTACATCCCAAAGACGTTGCTCTCTATTAAGCTCACGAAGCAAGAAAATTTCGATTTCAGCACCAGTTTTCTCTTTATTACCATAAAGGCGAGCAGGAAATACTTGACTGTTGTTGAAAATCATCGTATCGCCATCTTTAAAGTAGCTTAACACATCTTTAAAAATTTTGTGCTCAATTTTGCCAGTTTTTCTGTCAAGCACAAGTAATCTTGATTCGTCACGTTCCTCTGTAGGATACTTAGCGATCATTTCTCTCGAAAAGTCGTATTTATACTGCGAAAGTTTCATATTTATATTTTATTAGGAAAGTTACTAAATTGTTTTTTCAGGTGCTGCGGCAATAATTTCAGCAGCATTTTCAACTGTAAGGCAATCGGATAGAGTAAACGAGCCATTTTTTGTTCTTATTAGACCTGTCAGATAGCCACCCGACTCTAAACGTTCACCTAAATCACGTGCTAAAGCTCTGATATAAGTACCTTTGCTGCATCTAACACGAATTGTAGCTTTTGGCGACTCGAATTTTAAAAGCTCTATATCATAGATATTGATTAACGCCTTACGCATCTCCACCTCTTCGCCTTTTCGAGCATATTCGTATGCACGTTTGCCATCGATTAATTTTGCTGAAAAGGTCGGCGGTATTTGTAGTTGTTCACCAATAAAAGTGGGTAAGGTAGAGCGTATTAACTCTTCTGTGATATGCTCAACTGGATAGGTAGCATCTACCTCTTTTTCCATATCAAAACATGGCGTTGTAGCCCCTAAACAGACCTCTGCAATATACTCTTTTTCTTGTGCTTGAATAGTTTCAGCCATTTTTGTAGCTTTACCAATACAAACTACTAAGATTCCTGTTGCAAGTGGGTCTAAAGTTCCAGCGTGACCAATCTTTATCTTTTTATACCCTCTATTTTTAAGGCTATGTTTTAATTTTCTAACAACATCGGCCGAAGTCCATCTATATGGTTTATCAATTGGAACGATAACTCCTGCTTCGAAGTTAGATTGTGATGTTAATTTTTGCGTCATTTAATTTATTTATATTTTCTTGTAGAAAGTCCTAAGATTGTGATAAAAGTTATTTTACTGAGCCAAAAGCGAATAGGTTATTGTAGCTATACCTACCAAAGCACAATAGATAGCAAAAATATATAACTTACCACTATTTACAATCCGTATCATCAATCTACAAGCTAAAGCTCCAGAGACGAAAGATGTTAAAAATCCAGTAATCAATACCCCTAATGGAAGCGATTCTGTAAATTCCCCACCTACAATCTCCAAAAAATTGACTCCAATGATAGGAATTAAAACCATAAGAAACGAGAAACGTGCAACCTCTTCTCTTTTGACTCCTAAAAGTAACCCAGTAGAGATTGTACTACCCGAACGTGATATTCCTGGTAATACAGCAAATGCTTGCGCCATACCAATCCAAAATGCGTTAGCGTAGGTTAATCCTTTTACACGAGGTCTAGCTTTATTTGAAAACCAAAGAAGCAGTGAGGTGACAACTAACAAGCATCCTACAACTAATAAAGTACCACCAAATAGCGATTCTATTTTATCCTTCAATGTGAAACCTACAACCATAATAGGAATTAGAGAGATAAATATTTTCAGTACAAATTGGGTATCGTCATTCATCTGAAATTTGAGAAGCGACGAGATTATTCTCATTATATCTTTCCAAAACACAACTATAGTACTAAGTACTGTACCTGCATGCACCACAACAGTGAAAAGCAGATTACTTTCTGAGTTGACTCCTAAAATATGGCTTGCAATTTCAAGATGTCCGCTACTACTTACTGGTAAAAATTCTGTAAGTCCTTGTATCAGACCCATTATTGCCGCCTCAAAAATTGTCATAATTTTTATATTTCTTTAAGTTTGCTAGAATTACTGTTTTTTAATAGATTTATTGTTCTCCACCTTATCTTTATTGAAAGTTGTTGTATCTTCTACTTTAGGACGCTTTAAGATAGCATAAACCCCAAATGCAAATCCACCAACTATCACAATAGGTGCTAGAGTTATTCTACGAAAACTAAAAAGAGCCTCCTCATTAAATTCATTGGGCAAGTCAGAGCCACCGCCCACCATTAAAAACATTCCAATAATCACAACCACAATTGCAATTATCACAAGACGATAATTTTGACCTGTAAAGGCCATTTTTTCACGATTTTCCATATTTTAAAACCTTATTATTTTTTCAAATCCATCCCTAAGAAAGATAATTTAGTAGGTATGCAGCTCACTGTTTTTCTGTTTAATCTGCTTATTTACAGCAACTAAAGTACATATCAGTGAGATTGCAACACCAATTACCATAACGAGCACAAAAATAACACCAATAGTAAGTAGCTCTTCACGAGTAAAACTAAAATCTATAAAACCTCTGTTTAATCCAATTATAGCGATAAAAAAGAAGAAAAGGGCAAAAATTGAGGCATTGAAACCCTGTTTTATTGATGTTAAAAGGAACGGACGACGTATAAACGAGTCGGTAGCACCAAATAGCTTCATACTTTTAATCAAAAAACGCTTAGAGCGAATAGTTAATTTGATCGCATTGTTTATAAGTATAACCGAGATAAATAGCAACGTAATAAGAAACGAATATAGCACAAATTTTATTTTATAAACATGTCCTAAAACCTCATCTACAACCCCCTTTGGTTGTAAAACCTCATCTACAATATCCTGTTTCTTCAACCAAACTGTTAACTCTTCTATCTGCTCCTTGCTGACAGCGTCGATTACATTATCTGACTTAAAAAATATATCGACTGAAGAGGGTAGTGGATTATCATCGATAAAAAGCATAAAATCCTCACCAGTGGCTTTTTTATAAATTTCAGCGGCCTGCTCCTTTGAGATATATTTTACAGAATCTATCCCCTCATAAGCCTTCACCTCCTTTAAGAAATCGTCTATGCTACTCTTCTTTGCACTATCTTTTAGAAGTGCACTTACCTGTATTTTGTTAACCACCTCGTTTGTTGTACTCTCTACAATATAACCTATATAAAATACAACACTCAGTAGAAATAACACTAACGAAATACTCAGAGTAGATAGATAGTAGGAGTGTTTGGCTTTAGATCCCAATTTATTTCTCTTCATTTTTGCGATTTAAAATAATTTTTACTATAGATAGAACAAACATTAAAAGAATTATCATTGAACAAGCGATAGTAACCGCTTTCATAACCCCAAAATTAGGAGCTTCGAATTTAAACTCAACTGTATGTTTGCCAGCAGGTACTACAAAACCTCTAAGTATGTAGTTCGCTCTAAAATATGGTGTTTCCACTCCATCAATATAAAGTGTCCACCCTTTTGGATAGTATATTTCAGATAGAACAACAGCTCTATCACTACCGCTCTCAACTTCATACTTTTGGCGATTTGCCTCCGACTCCACAAGCACAATTGAAGAGGTAGAATCAGCTTCAAAAGCTAAATTTTCAACAAAATACTTAAATTTATTATCAACTACAGCCGTAGTGCGCAAATCTACATTAGCAATCTCAGCAATTTCACTATCAGCACCATCAACAAACTTTATATTCTCAACAAACCATCCATTTCCAAAAGCATCTGGATTGAGCTGCACTGTAGGAGCACCGCTCTCTTTATCGGCTACAATAAAATATTTGGTATTTAACATGCTATACACCTCCATATCCATCTTAGATAGGTATCTGTCAATCATATCTTGATAACGACGCATTTTGGCAGCATGATAACCCCCAATTGATTTATGAAAATAAGAGGTATTAGCATCATTAAATGGTGAAACCGACAAATTTGCAACTCTATAACTTAAATCGGTATCTTTCAATATCTCTAAATCAGCAGCTGTAGGTTTAATCTCTACAGAGCTTTTTTTAGGAACAAAATCGTCGTAATTTAGGTGGCGCAGACCCACCCCGACCATATCTACCAAAACAAACAGAAGAAGCGAAACTATTGCGATTTTCTCTTTAAGTTTATCCTTTAAAAATAACCAAATTACAGCAGCAGTAAGAAGTACAAATAGTAGCGAGCGAATTGCATCTGCTCTCAACAGCTCAGCTCTTTCAACCGACATAGCCGCAGCCACCTCCGCAGGAAGCTGAGAATCACTAGGCGATGTGAAACTCATTATTGTACCACCTAAAACGATAAAAAACAGCAAAATACCACCAACTACATATACCGATTTTTTAAGTGCCTTAATCGAATCCTCCTTAGAAACCTCACCACTAAACACCTTTTGAAGTGCAAGCATACCAAGCAGAGGGAAACTCCACTCTATAATAACAAGTATCATAGATACTGTTCTAAATTTATTGTAAAGAGGTACATAATCGATAAAAATATCGGTTAACCACATCATATTTTTACCCCAAGCCAAAAACAGAGCAAGCAGCGAAACAGAGACTAACCACCATTTAATCCAACCCCTTAATACAAACATAGCTAACACTGCCAAAAATACAATAACAGCACCAATATATACTGCCCCAGAGGTGAAAGGCTGTGGTCCCCAATATGCAGGAAGCTGAGTAGCCATACTTGAAGCATTGTAAGGCTTTAAAGACTCTGCTACCACACCATCCTTACTAAAACCACCCATCGAGCTACCACCTACAAAGTTAGGAATCAACATATTAAAGCTCTCTGCCTTACCATAACTCCAAGCAGTGATATAATCTTTGTCAAGCCCAGAGGTGTGGTTGTGAGAGTTGTCACTAATAGTTAGTTCGCTCTTTCCACGAATAGAATCTTTTGCGTAATCGTTTACATACCAGAGTTGAATGCTATTTGCACCAAGCGACAACGCTCCAACAGCAGCAAGAACCACACTTCGAGTAATGAAACGCTTAATTTTACCCTCTTTATAACTATTTACACCCTCGAAAATAGCAAGAGCAAATAGTACATAGAAGAAATAATATGTAATTTGAGGATGTGAAGCACTTATCTCAATAGCTGCAAAAATACCTGCTAAAGATGCTCCGAGCAATAGATTTTTACGATATGCAAGGAAAACCGCACCAATTAGTGGCGCAATATAGGCAAGAGCCATAAGTTTTGTAATATGCCCAGCCTCATAAATTATTAAAAAATAGGTAGATAACCCATAACCAACACTACCCACCAAAGCCAAATAAGGATTTACCCCAAAGCAGAGCAGCATAAAGTAGAAACCAGCCATCAATATGAAGTAGTAAGCAGCAGGTTTACCCAAAAAATAGAACTGATCGGCAATATTTTTAATATATCTACCGTCGTAATCCATATCAATAAGGTATGCAGGCATTCCAGAGAACATATTTGGTGCCCATTGCGGATGCTCCCCATGCTCCTCTACATATTCGGTGATTCCACCCTTCATTCCTTGATACTGAATATCATCGCCCTTGCGAACATCCATTCCGCTATATTGCGGAGCAAAATATGCCACAGAAATAGCTATAAACAGCAAAAAAGCAGCAATATGAGGTAAATAATTCTTAATTTTTTCCATAAAAATATTTTAAGAGCAATTTTCAAAAAAATAGTGATTTTTATCTTCGTCACCAACTCAAATCAACATTCGAGCAACCATCCAAACAGCAAAAATCACAAATCTTTCAAAAAAACAGATATAACATCTTTTGTAACAACACGTAACAAAAAACTAGCAAAAGCACCAAACTTCTGCTAAATTACTCAATTTGCAAATATAATATTTTTTTCTAATAATTCAAAATTTCAGGAGTTTTTTGAAAACTTACCTTAATTATTATATATTGTATGAAGTCAAAATTTTGATGACGAATTTAGGGCTCATTCTCAGAATTTGTTGTTGTGAATTAAAATTTGTGGCTCGGCTGTAGAGACGTAGCCCTGCTACGTCTGGGTTTGGATTTGGCTTGGCAAATTCAATTTTGATTGCTTTGCAAAATTCGATTTTAGACGTAGCAGGGCTACGTCTCTACTGCTTGGTGCGATTACAGACATCGTCTTAGAGGTATTAAATCTTTAACGTTTTTCTTTTATCGAATTGAAAAATTGCTCGTTTGATGGGGGTGGCAACAGATTTTGAGAATGAGTCGAGTTTAGTTTAGTTCTTCGACTCTTGTTTTATCTTTTTCGGAATATTCGTCTGTAATCATTTTTAATCGTTTATAGTGCATATCGAAAAATGATCTTATTTTGTGTAGAATTAGATTATTGGGATCTTCTTCTGATTTTGCTTGAAGTTCTGCATAAAATTTCTTAAAATCTTTTTGTAGTGTCTCAATCAAAAGACGTTCGTTGTATTGAGGTATTCTTAGATGGCGATATTGAGATAACGATAAATAGATGTAAAGATTCCTAATTTCATCGTTTTCTAAAACGAATGAGGTGGTTGTTGTCAGTTTAATTTTTTGTTTTTGTTCCATAGCCTTAAATTATTAAATTGTTAGTAATCATTGGGTTGTAAAACAAAAAATAGGTAGTTTCACCGACCCGTTGACTTCCACCGACTAAGGCAGCAGACACATTAATGTTCTGCACGGGAGTGAAACCACCCGTGCATATAATGCTAGTTGCAAGCATAAAAATGCCCACAACAAAAATAGGTAAGTTTCCTTACCTTAGTCGTATGTAGAAGTCAGTGCAAATATATGAATAATTACTGAAAGGACAAAATTTTCATAGTTAATCTAATGGTACGATTATTGCCATCTGTTGAGAGTATAATTTATTTATTTGGGGGAGTTCATAAATTCTGGATTTTGAGAGATTTTAGAAGTTCCCTTTACCTAAAGTGTTTATTATGAATAGAATATTTCTCTCAATTGCTCTGTTGTTTTCGTTTGCTTGTAGTAGAAATGAGCCTTCTGATGAATTTTCGGATTTGACACCTGAGCTACCACTAAATATCTATGTTAGTCAAAGTTCGTATACCAAGGCATCGTTGGTTGAAGAGCCAAAAGATATGGGTTCGATAGGTCTATATTGTGCTATGACAAGCGATAGTGTGTGGTCGGAATATACCGCATTTACTAAGATGGATAATCGTCGATATGAGGTTGATGACATTGGGAATTGGACTATCTATGAAAATACAGAGAGTTGGGGGTTTGAGTCACTTTCTGATAAATATTCATTTTTTGCATATTCCCCTCATAGTGATGTAGGGAAAAATGTAACTCCTTATATAGAAAACGGTGAGCTAATGATTAATTATAAGGTGCCTACAAAATGTACAAATCAATCTGATTTAATGTTTGCCATTCCACGTAAAGATATTCTTCCTCAGATTGCAGGGCGTGTATCGCTTACGTTTTGTCATATTCTCTCTACTGTCTGTTTTTCGGTGGATGCTTCAAATAGTGAGAAGATTACATCTATTAAAATTTTGGGTGTAAACAACGAGGGCTTCGCTTTGTGGGATTACAAGAATAATGTACCTATATGGGAATTAACAGGAGTTACAACTAAGCAATTTACTGTAGATGTGTCGGATTATACTCAAAAAGAAGAAGAGAATACTCTAATCACTCCCGATAATGGCTACTTAATGATGATACCACAGGAGCTATCAAAGGGGGCTGAGGTGGTGTTAACATTAGAAAAAGGAGGCACTAAAACTCTTAATATTCCTGCTGCAACAACGTGGGAAGCTGGGAAAAAATATAACTATGTGATTAAATTGAGTGATGGCGATAGTGATGATGATGACGATTTTATATATGATTCATCGCAAATATCAAACTGCTATATTATCAATCCAACAGATAATGAGCCGACATTTATCCAGATACCTATCGAAGATAGAATCAACGATTTTTGGATGAGTTATTCTGGTAAAAATAGTACAAAAATATATAGTGATAGCAATTCAACCGAATTTTATGTTAAGATGATTTGGGAAGATTTTGATGGCGCAGTTACACCAACTTGCCAGATAGTTCGTGACTCAGATGAAAAAATGGCAGTACAACTAACCTTTCCTGATGAAAATCAAGAGGGTAATTATGTTTTTGCAATATATTACGACAATCAAGAGTGGGGTAGTATCGATGATTTATTATGGTCGTGGCATCTATGGTTTACCGACTATAATCCTACAAAGATAGCAAATGCAAATAGAGCCTCTATTGAGCAGGGGAAGGATATGGATTATATTTTATCGGGTTATAATGGTGCTGTGCATCGTTATGTAGATGGTGATAGTAGTACCGATATGGTCTGGAGCGTAGGAGGTATATATGAGAAAAAATTTATAATGGATCGCAATATTGGAGAGCGAAATACATTTAGTCGTGGAGGCGGTGTTGGTTCTGTTTACTACCAGTTTGGGCGTAAAGATCCCTTTCCAGGTTTGGCAGCAACTTATAGTGATGGTTCAAGCACTTTGTTAACAAAAGTGGTGGGCTCAAGCGCAGGACTTGCTACCTCAGTGGAATTTTCAGACCATTTTATATGGTCGTTTTATGCAGTTTCTCAGTATAATTGGTATTTTGAACGAGATCGTAAATATATTTGGTATGATGACGAGCTATTAGCTGATGTATATACTACAGGTAAATCTATCTTCGATCCATCGCCTTTGGGCTGGAGATTACCAGTTAGCGATACATGGAGTTCATTTAATAATACAGGTAGCGAACAAACAGGCTGTAGTAGTAGTAAATCAGTAGGAGTGTATAGAAATTTTGGCTATAGAGATCCGAGTGACGAAAGTAGTAGAGGTATATTGACCGATTCGTCAACTACTAGCTATGTTTGGAGTGCTAACCAATCGGCTGAAAGAACAGAAACAGGATACGGCATCTGCTTATTCTCTTCGGAATCTATTGTAACTGCTCCTTTTGATATGTTTCTTAGCTGTGGTTTGCCTGTACGTGCAGTCGAAGAGTAAAGGGAACTTCTAAACAGGGTCATTCGCAAAACTAATATCAAGCTAATTTACAAACAGTTAGGTTTCTCAGGTGTGTAACTAATTGTAAACTAACTTAATAGAGGTTTTGCGAATGACCCTAAATTGATAGTAGTTTTGCGAATGACCCTCTTTTCCTATCATTTTTGCAATTGATTATCTTTTTAAAAAAGCGTTAATTCTATCGTCAACATTTTCCTTTAAATGCTCTTTATATAATTCTAATTCCTGTAGGTGGTAATTACCTTCTTTAAATAGTTCACTAAGCTCTTCTATATACAACTCTTCGCTGTTTAATCCATCTACAATCAATACATTATAAGTGGTATTTACCGATACAGTTACGCTATCGTTAAGCTGAGCAGGAGTAGATAGTGTTGTCCAATTAACAGGGTTAATACATAGTTGAGAATCTGAAATTAGGGGGTTGATAGCATCTATATTTTCAACTGAATTATAACAGATAGTAATTCCACTATCTTCGGCATTTACAGCTCCTTGTATATTGCTATTTTCTAAATCCTCGTTAGTCACTTTATAGCCTATTACATAAGCTGCAACCATGCGTGATAGCTTATCTTCTGATAAACCTTTGACAAGCTCAACTACACCTTTGCCTCCTTGACTAAAACCTGCAATAATAAATGGTCTATCAGAGTTTTTATTATCTATAAAGTTATCGAAAGCATCATCAATATCCTCCATTGCAGCAGGAAACAGAGCAGCTACACTACCTTCACCCTCCTGCCACACATTAAGCGTAATTTGGCGGTAGTAAGGAGCATAAAAGTTGTTGTTTTCACCAAAAATCTCCTCTGCTAATTGATATGAATAGAGCATAGCTGCTCGTTGCTCTTGGTTGTTTACATCGGCATAGTTGTAGATAGTTCCGCTACTATCACTCCAACTAAAAACACAAGTTGGTAAAATGTAGAATATATCTACATCATTACTAGGGGTTGTATCAACATTTGTATACCACATATCGCTCTGTGTGTAGTCGGGTTGACTAGGCATTGGCTCGTTAAAGTTTTCGGATGTAGAATTACATGCAAATATTAGGAGCAGAAGAGGTAGAAGATATATTTTTTTCATTTATATTAAAGATTTTTAACTGTTATCACTATTTTAAAAGTTTGCTAAAGCTCGTATATATATTTTTTCGATTGTTTCGCAGATTTCTTTCTCTGATAGTAGTCCGCTATCACAACATAGCTGGTAGTTGCGGGCATCGCCCCACCTATTACCTGTATAATGGAAATAGTGGTCGGCACGTGCTTTGTCGATGCGTTTAATCTGCATTGCAGCACTGTCGGGTTCGATGCCATATTTTTCGATTATTGTAGTAATCTTTTTCTCCATATTGGCATGTATAAATACCGAGATATTGTTTGGATATTTGTCGAGAATGTAGCTTGAACATCTTCCTACAATTACACACGAACCCTCGCTTGCTACTCTATTTATAACATTGCTTTGAGCCACAAAAAGCATATCTTTTGGCGATAAACTTCGCTCTAGTGGTGCCTCATAATCTTGAAGTATCAAATCGTATAGCGAACTATTAAGATTTTGTTCATTTTCACTAACAAACGACTCACTAAATCCTCCCTCTTTAGCCACCATCTCAACAAGATTTTTGTCGTAAAATGGAATATTTAATCTCTTGGCTAGCATCTCACCTATGGCGTGCCCTCCGCTACCATATTCACGTGAAATTGTAATCAAAACCGATTGAGCTGCTGTTTGTGGTGATAGTTTTGTAGCTAAGATTGGTGTGACCTCTTGCCATCTACCTATAAAATTCAATCTAGGCATAATAATCTTTACAAAGGGACCAGTTATTAGGGCTGTTATGATTGTTCCCTCTCTAATACCCTCAATCTTTCCAGCGAATAGAAGTGAGCTTATTATTGCAATACAAACAAGTGTAACATCAAATATGATTTTTATGGTGCCAAACTCCTTTTTAAATCGTTTTGAGGCAACCTGTACCGTATATTCTCCCCCCATCATCGCAACGCCTGCTTTTACCTCTAGTGCAATGCCTAAGGCTAGTATAAAGCAACCAACAACAAGAGTTACCATCTTTGCTATGTAACTTTGAGGATGTAAATCAGATAAAACCCACATTGCAAGGTCAGTACACAAGCCAAAAAGAAAGGAAATAGGGATTTGTAGTAGTAGTTCATACTTGTTATCTATGCTACTTTTTCGCCCCATAAATGCCATTTGGATTATGATAAATATGAAACATAGAATAAATAGATAGGTGCCAATTGAAAGAGGTGTATTAATGCTAAATACATAGGGTGTACTTGATATTGGCGATGTCCCTAAATCGGAGCGTACAATCGCACTTATTCCAAATGAAATAATAAAAGTTGATAGAGTAAATATTAGATAACGGCGAATTAGTTCTGTTTTATTCATTGCTTTGCAAATTAAAATTTTGCAAAGGTAGTTAAATATTTTTTCTGTTATTCACTTTTATACTTTTATTTTTAAGTAGGGTAAAATAATTATTGGTGTATTTTTAATAGTGCTATTGGAGATGAGATTTTTTGCTATTGAATCGAAAATATAGTGGTTCTATAT
>JAWXTR010000019.1:0-33002 GCA_044433365.1 Rikenellaceae bacterium | reverse complement strand
GATGTGGGAACAATAGGATTCGAACCTATGACCCCCTGCTTGTAAGGCAGGTGCTCTGAACCAGCTGAGCTATGCTCCCTTAATTGCTATTCCTTTTTCTGAATTGCTCTGCAAAGGTAATGCTTTTTTTTGAACTTCCAAATTTTTTCAAGAAAAAAATGCAATTTTTTTAAGAACCTCTGTTTGTAGAGTTGTTTGTAATAATTTTTATAATGTTGGATGTAATACATAATACTTCTGAAAATCAGAATATTAATTGTAATTTATACGTTTAGGTAACGTAATTTTCAAACCTATAATGAGTTTTTTTATATCTTTTTTTAATTCCTTTGTAATTCTTCAAATTAAAAAACAAAAATTATTCACATATGAAACTTAGAAGTTCGGTTACTCAAGAGGGTAGAAAGATGGCTGGTGCACGTGCTCTTTGGCGTGCAAATGGCATGAAAGAGGAGCAATTTGGCAAGCCAATAATTGCAGTAGTAAACTCTTTTACTCAAATGGTTCCTGGTCATGTACATCTTAAAGATGTTGGACAGAGAGTAAAGGCTGCTATTGAGGCACAAGGCTGTTTTGCAGCAGAGTTTAACACAATTGCTATCGATGATGGTATCGCAATGGGTCATAGTGGTATGCTCTATTCGCTTCCTTCTCGTGATTTGATTGCAGATTCTGTAGAGTATATGTGTAATGCACACAAAGTTGACGCAATGGTGTGTATCTCAAATTGCGATAAAGTCACTCCAGGTATGTTGATGGCCGCAATGCGATTGAATATCCCTACAATCTTCGTTTCTGGGGGTCCTATGGAGGCCGGTGTGGTTGGAGATAGAAAGTTAGACCTTATAGATGCAATGGTGATGGGTGCTGACGATACAGTTAGCGAGGAGTATCTAGCAGAGGTCGAGCAAAACGCTTGCCCAACTTGTGGTTCGTGTTCAGGGATGTTTACAGCAAACTCTATGAACTCTCTAAACGAGGCATTAGGTTTGGCACTACCTGCAAATGGAACGCTCGTGGCAACACATGCAAATAGAGCTTCGCTTTTTGATGAAGCGGCAAAACTGATTGTTAAAAATTGCTACGCATACTATAACGATGGAGATGATTCGCTTCTTCCACGCTCAATTGCTACAAAAAGTGTATTTTCGAACGCTATGGCATTAGATATTGCCATGGGTGGTTCGACAAACACTGTTCTTCACCTTTTAGCAGTGGCATCAGAGGCAGGGGTCGATTTTACAATGGGTGATATTGATGCTTTATCTCGTAAAGTGCCCGTTTTAAGCAAAGTTGCTCCATCAAGCCAGTATCACATGGAGGATGTACATAGAGCAGGAGGAATTTTAGCAATTTTAGCAGAACTCTCAAAAAGCGGTGTTCTCGACACCTCTGTAAAGCGTGTAAGTGGTAGTAGTTTAGCCGAAGATTTGGCAAAATTTGATATAATGGGCGAAAATTGCTCAGAAAAAGTAAAAAAATTATACCTTTCTGCTCCTGCTGGCAAAAAAAACCTTATATTTGCATCGCAAGATAGCTACTATAAAGAGCTTGACATCGATAGAGTTAGCGGAGCAATTAGAGATATAGAGCATTGCTACTCAAAAGATGGAGGATTGGCTGTTCTTTATGGAAATATAGCAAAAAATGGTGCAATTGTAAAAACAGCAGGTGTTGATAGCTCAATTCTTCATTTCGAGGGTGCGGCAAGGGTCTTTAATTCGCAAGAGGAGGCATGTTTGGGTATTTTAGATGGCACCGTAAATAGCAAAGATGTGGTAATTATTCGCTATGAGGGTCCAAAAGGTGGTCCTGGAATGCAAGAGATGTTATATCCTACATCATACCTAAAAAGTGTGAAGCTCGACAAAGAGTGTGCACTTCTTACCGATGGACGTTTTTCGGGTGGTACATCAGGATTGTCTATTGGACACGCTTCGCCAGAGGCTGCATCGGGAGGTTTGATTGCACTTGTTGAAGATAATGACAAAATTATTATAGACATTCCAAGTCGTACTATCGACCTGCTAGTAAGCGAAGAGGAGTTAGAAAAAAGAGCCGCAAAATGCTCTTATAAGCCAGAGGGTCGCAAACGTGAGGTTAGCAAGGCTTTAAAGGCTTACGCTTCGATGGTGCTTTCGGCTGATAAAGGGGGTGTTCGTGAGGTTAAAGAATAATTCATAATGCATAATTCATAATGCGTAATTTATGGTTGTGGATTAAAAAAAAGTTTTTTATGTTAAAAAGTGAGAATATATCAGGTGCTGAGGCGATACTTCTTTCGCTTATAGCAGAGGGGGTAGATACGATTTTTGGCTACCCGGGGGGTACAATTATCCCTATTTACGATAAATTATATGGTTATACTGACCAAATCAACCATATCCTAACTCGTCATGAGCAGGGTGCAGTGCATGCAGCGCAGGGCTACTCTCGTGCTACGGGTAAAGTGGGTGTATGTATGGCAACTTCTGGTCCCGGTGCTACAAATTTTGTGACTGGTATTGCCGATGCAATGGTAGATTCAACGCCAATTATCTGTATTACAGCTCAAGTGGCTTCGACAGCTCTAGGTAGTGATGCTTTTCAAGAGGCAGATATGATAAGTATGACTATGCCTATCACAAAATGGAACTATCAAGTGACAAGTGCCTCTGAGATTGCGACAGCTCTTGCAAAGGCATTTTATATCTCTCAAACTGGTCGCCCAGGTCCTGTAGTGTTGGAGGTTACTAAAGATGCACAGGTTGAGATTCTCGAAACATACCACTACAAACATGTTGAAAATCTACGCTCATACAATCCGACTCCTACAATTAAAGAGGATAGGGTAAAACAGGCAGCAGAGCTTATTAACAGTGCAAAACAGCCGCTATTTATTGTTGGTCAAGGGGTGATGTTATCGGGTGCTAGCTCGCAAATGTTAGAACTTGTCGATAAAACCGATATTCCAGTTGCATCTACACTTATGTCGCTCTCTACTATTCCTTCGGCTCATAGAAGATATGTGGGTATGGTGGGTATGCACGGTACAGTAGCTGCAAATGTATTAACTCAAAAAAGTGACTTAATCGTAGCAATTGGTATGCGTTTTAGCGACCGTGTTACGGGCGATATTAAACGTTATGCACCAAATGCAAAGATTGTACATATAGATATTGATAGGGTAGAGATTGGTAAGGTTGTTCCTAGCTATTTAGGTATTGTTGGTGATGCAAAAACAGTAATAGAGATGCTTATGCCACTTGTCGAAAAAAGCGATAGATCGGAGTGGTTTAAAGAGGCTGAGCGTTGTTTGGAAAAAGAGTATAAACTTGTAATTAGCAAAACTGTACATAACCACGACCCTATTCTAAGAATGGGTAAGGCGGTTGATATTATCGCTAAAGCGTGTGATGGTGAGGCAATTATAGTTACTGATGTAGGACAGCAACAGATGTATGCTGCTCGCTACTCAAAATTCAAACAACCACGCAGTTTTGTCACCTCTGGAGGTTTAGGAACTATGGGCTACGGTCTACCTGCTGCTATGGGGGCGAAGTTGGGTCGAAAAGATAGAGATGTTGTGGCAATACTTGGCGATGGTGGTTTTCAGATGACTATGCAAGAGCTTGGCACTATTGCACAAAACAATATTGGAGTGAAAATAGTAATTCTAAATAACAGTTTCCTCGGAATGGTTCGCCAATGGCAACAGCTATTTTTTGAGCGTCGCTACTCATTTACCGAGCTGCAAAATCCCGATTTTTCGCTTATTTCAGCTGCTTATGGCATTGAATCGAGCAGGGTTTCAGATGAAGAGTCTCTAAAAGCAGCTGTAAAAAGAATGTTCGAACATAAAGGTTCGTATCTGCTAGAGGTAATTGTAGATAGAGAGGAGAATGTGTTCCCGATGGTTCCAGCTGGAGCATCTATTTCAGAGCAAATTTGTGATGCAGAGGGAAATTAATAAGTGGGAATTTCTAAAGTATGACTTTAAGGAACTTCTAAAAATCGAATAAAACCAATTAATTAGAACTCCACTTTAGAGCTTTTTAAAAATCAAAATTTTATGGAAAAACGAGAATATATAGTAACAGCATTTACAGAAAATCAAGTGGGGGTGTTAAATCGCCTTACAGCGATATATCTTCGACGTAAAATAAATATCGAAAGCCTACGTGTTGCCGAATCGTCGATAAAAGGCATCAGTATGTTTGTAATTACTGCCATCACCACTGAAGATACAATCCTTACGGTAGTACGTCATATCAAAAAGATTATCGAGGTGCTTGATGTAAAATATTATAAGCCCGAGGAGCTTATAACACAAGAGGTTGCACTGTATAAAATATCAAAAGAGATTTTTTCACTCGAAAATTCAGCCGATATTGTAGCACGCAACAAAAATGTGAGAATTATAGAGCTTGCAGCCGACTATATCGTAGTTGAGCTAACAGGTGCAAAAGATAAAATCATCGCTTACCGTGAAAAATTAGAAGAGATGGGAGTTCTTGAGCAGTTTACAAGCTCTGGTAGCGTCGTATTACATCGAGAAAATATCAATTTTCTAAACTTGTAAAAAAATTAACAATTATCTAAACTACGTTAAAAAATAATAAAGTATGTTAAAAAAGTGCTTAGATAGTTGTAATGTTAAAATAACTTTCATATCTTTGTTTTTTTAACACGTAATATAAATAGAAATATTACTTTAGATTTATAATGATTTTTTCTTAATATTTAAAAATTCATTAAAAATTTGGCAATAATTATTATAAATAAAAATTGAAATAATTAATAATTTAAAAAAATAACAATGGCACAATTAAATTTTGGTGGTACTGTAGAGAATGTAGTAACCCGTAGCGAATTTCCACTAGCAAAAGCATTAGAGACTTTAAAAGACGAAACAATAGCAATTATCGGTTATGGAGTGCAAGGTCCTGGTCAATCTATGAACCTTCGTGACAATGGTTTTAACGTAATTATTGGTCAACGTAAAGAGTCTAAAACTTGGGATAAAGCCATTGCTGATGGATGGGTTCCTGGTGAGACACTTTTCGAAATTGAAGAGGCTTGTGCTAAAGCGACTATCATCCAATATCTTCTTTCAGATGCAGGTCAAATTACACTTTGGGATACAATCAAAAAACATTTAACTCCAGGTAAAGCTATCTATTTCTCTCACGGTTTTGCAGTGACTTACAAAGAGCGTACAGGTATTGTTCCTCCTGCTGATGTTGACGTTATTTTAGTTGCTCCTAAAGGTTCGGGTACATCTCTTCGCCGTCTATTCTTAGAGGGTAAAGGCTTAAACTCTAGCTTTGCAATTCATCAAGATGCAACAGGTAGAGCTTACGACCGTGTAATAGCATTAGGTATTGGTGTTGGTTCGGGCTACCTTTTTGAAACAGATTTCAAACGTGAGGTTTACTCTGATTTAACAGGTGAGCGTGGTACGTTAATGGGTGCTATTCAAGGTATCTTTGCTGCTCAATATCAAGTTCTTCGTGATAATGGACACACTCCATCTGAGGCATTTAACGAAACAGTAGAAGAGCTTACTCAAAGCCTTATGCCGCTTGTTGCTGAGAACGGTATGGACTGGATGTATGCTAACTGTTCGACTACAGCTCAAAGAGGTGCGCTTGATTGGTGGAAAAAATTCCGTGATGCTTCTCTTCCTGTATTCCAAGAACTATATTCTGAGGTTGCTTGTGGCAATGAAGCTCAACGCTCTATCGACTCTAACAGTAAAGAGGATTACCGTGTAAAACTTGATGCAGAACTTGCAGAACTTCGTGAAAGCGAAATGTGGCAAGCTGGTGCAACTGTTCGTGGTCTTCGTCCTGAAAGAAATAAATAGCAATTCATAATGCATAATTCATAATGCATAATTAGCAATGCCAATAAAGGTTTCTTTTCTCCTTTATTGGCATTGCTAATTAATAAATTAATTATTTATAATTTATCATTTATCATTTATCATTAAAAATGTATTTCCCAAAACTACAAGACGTAGCGGCAGCAAAGCATATCTTAAACGAGATAATCACCACAACTCCGCTACTTGATAATATGTATCTTTCGGAGCGTTACGGAGCAAATGTGCTGCTTAAACGTGAAGATTTACAGCTTGTAAGATCGTATAAGATACGAGGTGCTTACAACAAAATTCGTTCGCTTAGCAGCGAAGAGCTTTCGCACGGTGTGGTGTGTGCTAGTGCAGGCAATCATGCGCAAGGTTTTGCCTATTCATGCCAAAAATTGCAGATAAATGGTGTGGTTTTTATGCCTACAACCACTCCCAAACAGAAAATCGAACAGGTAAGAATGTTTGGTCGTGAGTTTGTGGAGATTATACTTACAGGCGACACTTTTGATGCCTCAAATGGCGAGGCTATAGAGTATGCAAAGATTAAAAACATGTCGTTTATTCCTCCATTCGACGACCCTAAGATTATTGAGGGGCAGGCAACAATTGGTGCAGAGCTTATGGAGCAGAGTCGTAGCCAAATCGACTATATTTTCGTTCCAATTGGTGGTGGTGGACTAGCTTCGGGTTTAGGTAGCTATATATCTCAAATTTCGCCTGATACCAAAATTATTGGAGTTGAACCTGAGGGTGCTGCTTCGATGAAAGCCTCTATGGAAAAGGGAGAAGTGGTCACTTTAGATGAGATTGAGAAATTTGTCGACGGTGCTGCTGTAAAACGTGTTGGTAGCTACACTTTTGAAATTTGTCGCACAGTTTTAGACGATATAATCGCTGTTCCTGAGGGAAAAGTGTGTACCTCAATTCTCGATTTATATAATAAAAGTGCGATTGTTTGTGAACCTGCTGGTGCTCTTTCAGTCTCTGCGCTCGATTTTTATGCTGAAGAGATTAAAGGCAAAAATGTGGTCTGCATCATTAGCGGCAGCAACAACGATATTACTCGTACTGAGGAGATTCGTGAGCGTTCATTACTTTTCGAAGGGTTGAAACACTACTTTATAATTCGTTTCCCTCAACGCTCAGGTGCGCTACTTAGCTTTGTAAAAGAGGTGCTTGGTAAAAATGATGATATTACCCATTTTTCGTACTCCAAAAAGACAAATAAGGAGCAAGGACCTGCGCTGGTTGGTATCGAGCTGCAAAAGAAAGAGGATTTCGAGCCGCTTATTAAGCGAATGGAACAATATGGCTTTGTTTATGACTATATTAATGATAGTCCAAATCTTTTTCAATTTTTAATTTAAGAGGAGTTCTAATAATTTTCAGAAAAAATTAATCGACAATATTAAAATTTCTAAAAACTATGAATATTTAGAAATTTTAATATTTTTTTATCTAAAAATCAAATTTGTCGGACAAATTCGAAAATTATTTTTTTATTTATCTTACTGAATTTCAGTTGATTATAATTTTTTGATAAAATTAATTTAAAATTAACACAATAAAATAGATATTTTTTTTGTTTTTATGATGTAAGATTCAAACAAATTTTGTATCTTTGCGGTGTAAAAGAACGGTGGAGAGTTTCCATCAAAAATGTTCTTAAAAAGGCTTTACTTTTAGAGTCAATTTGCAAACTTTTTCTAAGGAGTATATATTCTCTCCTTTTTTAAAGACTTTGGGCAAGAATTTCAATATAAAATCTCGAAAATAGAGATTTTGGCATAGAAATTGAGAGGTTGTAAGTAGATGAACGCAAGTTCATTGTGTTAGTTCCAAAGAGAATTGATTACGTTCTTTAGTAAAGCAAAACAAGGTTTCTTCATTTATTTAAGTTTGGGTTAGTAGTTTGGGATCTTCTTTATGATCCCGCAGGAAAGGGCAGTCGGGAGACTCCCCTTTTTTTGTTTTTTGGCGGTTGTTATGCAAATCGGCTCATTCTCAAAATCTATTTCGACTTTAGCAGTAGAGACGTAGCCCTGCTACGTCTGTAACAAAATAGGTATCGTTTTTTAAAAAGATTTTTAGAAAACTAATCGGGGTTGTTTTTTAGACGTAGCAGGGCTACGTCTCTACTGCTGTGTTTTATTACAGAAGTAACCTAAATTTTGATAGCCCTGCTGCGTCTCTACTGTCGAGCCACCAATTTAAATTCAACTATGCTTTGACGTTGTTTCTATCTCTTGACAGTAGTGAGGCGATAGATAAAATCAGACCAAGGGCTATGCTTAGAAGCGCAGCAAAAAGTACTTGTGATGTTTGAGGAAGCAGAAAAGTGATGGTATGTGCAGGAATCCAGAAAAGCGGAATTGTCTTTTTAAACACAAAACCCCATTGTACTTTCCAATCTAAAGAGGTGATTATCTGCTCCATTTTGATAGGCGTTATCAACGACTTTAACGATCCATTATTATTAAAAATATGTGTATCTGTAATTTTATGCAGCGTCATAAATACTGGTGCAAAGAGACTATTCATCATCACCGAGGTTGCAAATGCTCCAAGCACTCTTTTAGGGGTTAATTCCCCTTTCATCGACTCTACAACACCATCTACTCCAAACGATTCGACCATTGCAGGCGCACCAACAGAAAATATCTTCATACCCACAGCGATAAATATTCCGAAAAGCCCCCAAACAATAATTCGAGGCACAATGCCAAACCCCTCATAACTATAAATTCCTCGTTTTATTCGCATACCAAGCACCTCGCCAACAGTTGCTAAAATTGCAAATTTCAGAAATGCCATCATGTATGGATGTTTTGCTGTTACTTGCATAAATAGTGAATAGATATCGCTAGATACGATAAAAGGGGCAAATATTACTAAAATAATGATGCCAAATAGAATGTCTTTTTTCATGAAATAATGTTTTACTGAGATTTAATTGCAAATTTCCCCAAAAATAGCTATTTGATATTAAAATTAAAAGAAAAAAGCGAAATTGTTTTGTAATTTAACAGATTTTGTGCTATTTGTGATAAAATTTAGTAATTAGTCTATGGCAAATAAATTTGGGGAGTTCTAATAATTGTAATCAGCTAAAAATGTAAAATTAAAGGGAACTTCTAAAAATTGGATTTTAACGCTTTTTTATTTTGAGACTTCATCTTTGAATTTTACAAAATGCACCGTAGGCACCGCTACGCCCACATTTTGTAAAATCCAAATCTAAAACCTCAAAATAAAAAATCGAATAAAATCAATTATTAGAACTCCCCTAAAGTTTTGCTACTCGTTTTTGTATTTCTCTTTTTTAAATTAATGTTTCTAAATTATTAAAAAATATTTGGATTCTAAATTATTATTCTTATATTTGCATTGTGTATGTTGCTGATAGCGACATAGATACGGTTTTAAATATTCTTGAAAAATGATTTTTGAATTATAGATTTTATCTTTTTTTAAGTTATTTAATAACAATAATCATAAGGTTTAGAATTTTTCCCTAAAAATTCATAACGCTCTTAGTTTTTTTATCATGTAGCAAAACGACCAAATTGAACACATGCGAAAAATAACAGGCAGGTAGATCTACACTTAGGTGTAGCGTCTCTATCCTGCTGTGTTTAAGTGCTTGGTCGTACTTGCTACCACGAAAAAAAAGATGATGCTACATCTTTTTTTTTGTGAAAAGTTTGAATTTATATTATTCACTTAAATCTTTATATTATGAATGTTAAAATTTACACAGCAGGCCAAGCACAATTGCTAACATTTATTTTACTACTACTTTTCAGTAGTTGTAACAAAGAAGAGAGCTCTTCTATTGAGGTATCTCCAACGCTCACTTCTGTCACAATCTCGAGTGATTCTTTCACTTCCTACAATGGCGAGACAGCCTACATCCCTTTCTCGGTTGTTCCAGCCGATTATCCTCTAACCTCTGACAACCTATTTATGGGCGTTTATGACAGTCAGATTACAAAATCAATTTCTACGGAGTATCCTCCATTTATTGATCAATTTTCAGTTTACGAACTTATTCCAACAGGTACAGCAGGAGAATATCTAGCTGGATTACGTATTGTAAGTGGTAACTATTATGCTGATGCTAACATCGCTATTGCTATTCGTCAGGTAAATAGCGCAGGTGAGTTCCAGTATTTTATCTCTTCAGTGGCAAATGTTACAACTAAGCCATATTTAAGTAGTGGTTTAATCGAAGTTTTACCAACTTCAAACTCTATCACCTACAAAAATAAGATTAACTCTTACCAATCAACAATCTTTAATATATCGGCAGCAGAGCTATCAAAAGGTAGTGGAAATTATTACGATATATCTGATTTAAAGGTAATTGTTGATTCTGTATATCTTTCAGATAGTAAAGGTGAAAAAGATACTTTAGATCTATTTACATTAGAGAGATTAGACGATTTTAATTGGAAAGTTTCGCCAAAATATGAAATTGAAGATATGATTAATAGTAATCTCGGAGTTGGTGCATCGGTAAGGTTTTTAGCTACAGATGTAATTACAGCCGATACTGTTGAGATTGTATCTACATCTACTTTCTTCAAAAATAGCTTAATTGCTGATATTGATTGGACGTTAGATGAGGTAGAGCGTTTTGATTTTAATCAAATCGATTTAAGTTCATATCTTTCTCAGTTAGGTATTACTAGCTCTATGTTGGCTAGCAATGCTGACATTAAGAAGATTAACGCCTCGTTATCTTTCGAAAAATCTAATGGCGATAGCGTAGATGGATATTGTGAGTATGCCTATATTGATGGTAGCGATATTCCAGAAGCTGTAGAGGTTAAGTTCTACAATCCTTTGGAAGAGGCTGGTGATTATGTAATCGAAATGAATTTTGAATATGGCGATGGAGAGCAGGAGTCGTTTATTCAAGCCGATTTAACAATTAATGTACACGTTACAGAGGTTGAAGAAGTAACTGAACAATAATTTTCTTTAGCAAGTGCGGCGAGGGTGGTAGAGCTACGGCTTTATCACCCTCTATTTTTGTTTGCTCAGCACAGGCAATCAATGTTCATTTCAAAAACTGTTTCCGCTTCCAGAAGTAGAGACGTAGCCCTGCTACGTCTAAAATTGAATTTTGCAAAGCAAAATGAGCTTACCTAGCAAGGGTAAATAATGACACAGAACAATTATAAATCAAATTTCCAAAGCTAATAAAATTGAATTTGCCAAGCAAATTCAAACTTAGACGTAGCAAGGCTACGTCTCTACAGTCGAACCACAACTTTTATTTATAAAGACAGATTTTGCGGATTTGCCTAATCAAAAAAGCCCTCGCAAAACTGCAAGGGCTTTAAATATATAAAATCCAACAAATTATTATCGTTGATTCTGAGTAGTGATATTAGGGTTACGGTCAAATTCTGTTTGAGGAATTTGGAATAACCACATTGGGTCGCCAGCAGGTATTTCAATCATGTGGCTAACATAGTGGTTACCAGTTCTTGTCATACCACGGTTGTAACGCTTAGAGTCGAAATACTCAGGAGCAGTCTCAGCAAAAAGCTCTTTTCTACGCTCAAGTAAAAGCTCTTCGATAAGTGCATCACCTGTGTTTGTAGAGATAACAGCACTTGGGTCTCTATGAGATTGTAGAGAGAAAAGAACCTCGTGACCTGCCGCCTCTTGACCTGAACGGATAAGAGCCTCAGCTCTTACTAACATTAGCTCAGAAGCACGCATTAGACCGTAGTCGCCACAAGCTGTAGAGTTGTCTTGGAACTTTTTAGAACCATATTTATACCAGTTTGAATCCTCTTCTTCTGGATAGTTGTCAACAAAAAGGTTACGCATATCACTATCGGTAAACTCAGCAACAAACTCACGGTTGATAAAGAAGTTTTTGTAACCGTTTTGAGAGCGGTAACAGTCGATATGAGAGAATAAAGAGGCATATCCATGCGCTTGGTCAGCTTGAAACAAGAAACCCCACATCCACTCACCATTACCAGTTAAGGTGTTGAAACCTGTTGTTTGGTAGGTGTTTTTATCCATTAGTGAGTAGCCCTCGATTGCAGCAGAAGCATCAGATGCAGCAGCATCCCAGTTTTGCATCTCAAGATTTACGATAGCTCTCCATGCAAGAGCAACGCCTTTGTTTACTCTAAATAGATCAGAGCGAGACTCCGAAATATTTTCGATAGCGTAGTCAAGATCGCTCATAATAAGAGCGTAAACTTCGCCTACAGTAGCTCTGTCGTTACCAGTAGTCTCAGGAGTTGTGCCAGTTGTGTAGATTGGCACACAAGGAGCCGAAGTACCTGCAACAGCGTAAGAGGCTTGGAATACACGAGCAAGGTTGAAATATGCTAAAGAGCGAAGAGCTTTAAGTTCAGCAATTGCTGTAGTTTTTACATCATTTATAAGAGTTTCACTGCCTTCTACTCCCTCGATTTTAGAGTTAATATCGTTGATGATATTGTAGTGCATAGCCCAGTAGAAGCTCGACTGATAACCTGTAGCAGAAGATATAGATGAGTTCCATTGCGACTCATAAGTCCACCATTGACCTGGATTAGATACAATATCGTTACCCATAAAGTCAAGACCTAAGTAGAATTGACGTAAACCGTAAGTTACATGTCTATCGTAGTAGTAATCTCTCATATTTGTGATTGCACCTACTATTGCGTTTGTTACAGATGCTTGATCTACAAATATAAGAGAAGGATCTGCAGTACCATCGTGTGGTTTTGCACCCTCTAACCACTCATTACCACAAGAGGTTAATGTTAAGGCTAAAAGAGCTGTATATAATAATTTTTTCATATATTTCTTTTAATTTTTATCAGCAGGGAGCTTTAACACTCCCCGCCTTTTTTAAATTTAGCTTTAATTAAAACTCAATGCTTAAACCAAATGACATAATTTTCATTGGTGTAGAGTTGTTGTCGGTGATACCATCGATGCTAGCTTCTGGGTCAAGACCTTGAGTACCGAAGATAGTAAGTAGGTTGTCGGCAGAGAAGAACACTTTAAGAGCACCAAGACCAGCTGTTTTAAGAGCAGGAATTGTAGCTAAGTCGTAACCTACTGTAAAGTTACGTAGACGTAGGTAGTCGCCTTTACGTAAGAAAGCAGTAGAGATTTGGCTATAGTCAGTGCTGTTGATTGCAGGGATAGAAGAGATATCACCTGGTTGTTGCCATCTATCTAAAATATCAACTGAGTGTTGAACACCTGTTCTATCAGAAGAGAACATGTGCATCAAAGAAGCGTAGTCAGTATCTAAGATTTTGTTACCCATAGCAAACGAAGCAAGAGCATTTGCATATAGACCTTTCCAGCTAAAGTTTGCAGAGAAACCACCAGTTACTTTAGGTAGTGCATCACCTACGATATATCTAGTACCTTCGCTATAAACCTCTGTTGTTGTACGACCAGTAACATTACCATCAGCGTCAGTCTCATCAACATACCACATTGGAGCACCAGTTGCTGCATTAACACCAGCATACTCTCTTAAATACCAAGAGTACATCGACTCACCTATTGTAATACGTTTGTAGTAATCGCCATTATAACCGCTTGCAACCTCAGCAGGTAGGTCAGTCATTCTGTTTTTTTGGAATGCTAAGTTAAGACCTAAATCTAAGTTAAAGCCGTTGTTTTGAACAACAAGACCTTTTACGTCAAACTCAACACCATTGTTTTTAACTGAACCAACATTGTCGTTGTATGAAGTGATACCAGCCGAGATAGGTAGAGGACGCTCCATAAGAAGGTCGAAGCTATTTTTCTCGTAGTATGTAATCGAACCTGTAATTCTATAATCTAGGAAAGCGTAGTCAACACCAACGTCAAGCATACCCTGTTTTTCCCAAGTAAGGTTGTTGTTAGCAAGAGAATTTACAATTGAACCAGGATTACTTACCATATTCCAACCCACTTCATAAGTTGCAAGGTAAGGGAAGTAACCTAAGTTTTGGTTACCTGAAGTACCATAACTAGCTCTAAGTTTAAGAGAGCTTAACCATGAAGAGGTACCGCTCATAAAATCCTCTTGGTTGATATTCCAGCTACCACCAACAGACCAGAAGTTACCCCAACGAGAGTCACGATAGAAACGTGAGCTACCATCTCTTGTAAATGAAGCAGAAAGGTGGTAACGATCTTTAAAGCTATAGTTAACACGAGCAAACGCTTTAAAATTACGAGCAGCTGTAGACCATGAGCTAGCTGCATCAAGCACACTACCGTAGTCTAGTTCTGGATCTTGAATACCAAAATTCTTTTTAGCAGCAGTTACCTCTCCGTAAGAGTAGTCACGAGACTCTGTACCAACAAGTACATTAAGATTGCTCTGACCAAATGCTTTATCGTAAGTTAGAGTGTTTGTCCACGAAACATTAGAGTTTGTTTGAATCTCTTTTTCAGAGATACCACCATAAGCAGCACCATCACCATAAAAACTATTGTAGAAAGTGTTGTTGTTTTGTGTGTAGTAGTCAACACCCAATACTGTGCGAGCTGTAAAGTGTTTAAGGAATGAAGCCTCTAAGTAACCAGAGTTGTTTGAAGTAAAACGTGAGCTTCCGATATCGTCATAAAGGAAAGTACCGATAGGGTTTGAACCTTCCGAAACTGGACGTTTAGCTCTCCAATCTGTAGCATAACCGTAGTCAAGGATTTGGTTGCCATCTGCATCTAATACATATTGACCATCTTCACCTCTAACGTAAGCAGGATAGATTGAAGCAACGTTTCTTACCCATTGAATAGAGTTACGAGTAGAAGTACCACCTTGAGTTGGGTAGTTCTGGTTGCTATAAGATAGGCCCATATTTAGACCAGCTTTTAACCATGGAGTAAGCTCAGTGTCGATTTTACCTCTAGCAGATACACGGTCGAATTTCGACTCTTTTACCATACCTTCGTCAGAAAGGTAACCACCAGAGATAAGGTAGCGAGTAGTCTCCGAACCACCTAATGCTTGGAAGTTATGCTCTTGGCGTTTACCTACACGGAATAAAGCATCATACCAATTTTCTTGGTAAAGAAGGTTTGCACCAGCAACTAATTTACCATCTGTACCAATTGGAGTTGCAACATCGTAAGGATTGTATGCAAGTAGACCAATTACATCTTTCGATGCAGCCTCTCTAGCTTGAGCATCAGTATAGCTAGAATTTCCTTGGTATAGGCTATAGTTTTTAGCCCATTGAGTTTCAAGATATTGTTGTGGATTAAGATAATCGTAATCAGCAACAGCTCTTTGGCTTAAACCAAATTTAGAGTTAACCGAGAATTGAGTTTTACCTGGACGACCTAGCTTAGTAGTAATCATAATCACACCATTAGCAGCTTGCGAACCGTAAAGAGCAGTAGAGTTAGCATCTTTAAGAACTGTAAAAGTCTCAATATCGTTAGGGTTGATTGTGTTTAGGTCTGCACTGTAGATAACACCATCAACAACGATAAGCGGAGCACTCTCACCAGAAAGCGAACCAACACCACGCACACGGATTGTAGCATCCTCACCCGGTTGACCCGAACCCGATACTACCATCACACCCGATGCAGCACCTTGAAGAGCCGATGAAACCGAGCTAACACTAAGGTTTTTAATTTGATCTGCCTTGATAATAGAAGCAGTACCAGTAAATGCTTTTTTTGATTGAGTACCATAAGCAGTAACGACTACCTCGTCGATTGCTAGGTGATCTTCTGTAAGTTCGATTCTTATCTCTGTTTGATTTGCATCAAGAGATATCTGCTGAGTCTCGAAACCTAAGAAATTTGCAGTAATAGTGACTGCACCACTTACATTAGATAATGTAAATTCTCCATCTACTCCTGAGATTGCACCTTTTGTAGTACCATCTACAACCACGGTACATCCTGTAACTGGTTGTTTGTCTGAAGTAGAGATAACAACTCCATTAATATTTCTTGTTTGTGCAAATAAAGTTACACCAAAACAAAAAATAAGGAGAAACGTTGATAAAATTTTCCTCATACTTGTTTAGAATACGTTTGTAAAATATTTAGTTTATAAATTTTTCGGATATATAAATATCGCTTTAGTTTTTTAGTTTTCGTGGTGCAAAGGTATTAAATTTCACATAGATGTGCAAATATGTTTGATTTAGTCGTTATAAAAAACTTTTTTTAACATCTTAATCTGATATTTTTACAACTTATGATATAAGTAGCAGTAAATAAGGGTACTAACTCTATATTTATAGTTTTGTTTTAATAAAATTTAACAATTACAGTGTATAATGTTAAACATATTTCAAACAAACGATATTTATCAAAATTTTTTAATATGGCTTCGTTTTTGAAGTAATTGGTAATTTTTGCTTTTAATATTCCAGTAATATTAAAAAATTGTTATAAAATTGTAGTTTATGCTCAATTTCTTTGAAAAAATTTTAATAATAGTTTGATTGTGTATACTAATTATTCAAATTAGGGGGTAAATGTATTATTTTTAACATTTTTTCGAGCTAATAATTTGTGTATTAGGGGTGAAAAAGCGTTTAATTTTTGAGATTTGATATGATTTCATATCGAAAATTTGGGCATTGAACCGTTTTGAGATTGCTTAAATTTTATTAACTTCGCATGTAAATTTAGTAGGTTATGGAGGATTTAAAAATTAGAGTTCGCAGAGGAGTCGGTGGCGATGAGCTTTTTTGTTTGATACGAAAGAGGTTTATTGTGGCAACACCCGAGGAGTTTGTGCGCCAAAAGACAATTATTGAGCTTGTAAGATTGGGGTATTCGCCTCTTCAAATAGGAATAGAGATAGGTTTTACAATAGCTGGCGGTAAGCAGCTTCGAGCCGATCTGGTTGTCTACGATAGCTCTGCAAAACCGTTAATTTTGGTGGAGTGTAAGGCTCGTGATATTGTAATTACTCAAGAGGTGTTTCGTCAAGCTTCAAAATATAATGCCCATTTTCGTGCAAGGTACATTTTGCTTACAAACTCTGCTCAAAGCTTGTTGTTTGAAACCACAGATTTTGTTGATTATTGTCGGGTTGAGTTTCAATTCATAATTCATAATTTTCGTAGCACAGCAGTAGAGACGTAGCCCTGCTACGTCTGTAACACAAATCGTTATGTTTTAAAAAAGGGTTTGAAAACAAATCGGGCTGTTGGCGACTCAGCAGTAGAGACGTAGCCCTGCTACGTCTGTAATATAACAGCAGTAGGTTATTGTTTTTAGGCAAATTCGCTGGATTCTCTAACGCAAGAGCCGAAGCTCTCAACTCAAAAATTAAAGATTTTAGACATCGTCTTAGAGGTGTTAAATCTTTAACATTTCTCTTTTACCGAATTGAAAATTTGCTTGTTTAATGGGGGTAACAACAGATTTTGAGAATGAGCCCTCATTTTGCTTTGCAAAATTCGATTCTTAGACGTAGCAGGGCTACGTCTCTACTGCTATGGTTCGGTTTTAGACGTTGAACACAACGTCTCTACTGCCGAGCTACGAAAATTATGAATTAAAAAAAGAGGCTTTCTTTTAGAAAGCCTCTTCAAGAGCTGATAACGAGATTTGAACTCGTGACCTCTTCCTTACCAAGGAAGTGCTCTACCCCTGAGCTACATCAGCATTACCTATTATGTTTGTTACTATTAACAGTGTGTTGAAAAGTTATTAACAGTGTGTTGAAAATAAAATCCACTCCGCTAAAAACTAACTCCACAATGAACAATCCACTTCTAATCAACAACCCACCTTTTGCAATTTATTGAGCGGAAGACGAGATTCGAACCCGCGACCCTTAGCTTGGAAGGCTAATGCTCTACCAACTGAGCTACTTCCGCAAAAAGCGATGCAAATATATCTATTCTTTTTTAAAAAACCAAATTTTTCGAAAAAAATCAAAATTTAACCCCTTAACAACTAAATCAAAACTTTGAAGCTCGCTACTCTTTGCTTTTAATCTCCTCCTCTATCTCCTCTTTTTTAGGGCTTTTTTTGAATGGATTAACTTTGCCTTCTGTGCCATTGATAAGTCGTTTGATGTTTTTACGATGGGTAAACAGCAATAGAGCAGCTGCGAAACAGCCAACAATAATAGCAGCAGTGGAGTTGTATTTAAAAACAAATATCAAAAACAGAGGAAACGATATAGCCGCTGTAATTGAGCCTAAAGATACATAGTTTGATATAAAAAATACTATTGCAAACACTCCAAGCGAGCTAAGTAGCGGAAGAGTGTAGATTGCAAGAAGTGCACCTGCAATCGTTGCAACACCTTTACCCCCTTTGAACTTTGCAAAAACAGGGAAAATATGTCCTAAAACAGCAGCCGCAGCCAATATCACCTGTAGTATAAAAAGCTCATTGCTATCTGTAGAAAATGTTGAGATATGATACAATTTTACCGCTACAAATCCCTTTAAAATGTCGATAGCAAAGACTGGAGCAGCTGCACGTCGACCCAAGACACGAAGAGTATTTGTTGCACCAGCATTTTTGCTTCCGTGCTCTCTAACATCTATACCGTAGAATCGTTTTCCAATCCAAACAGCACTAGGAATTGAGCCTAATAAATAGCCACATATTATAAGCAAGATATTTAATATCATAATCTTAAATTAGAATTAATATTTGAATTAATCATTTTTACCTCCGTAAAATTAATAAAAATTTTGAGAAATCCTATAAAAAATTACAATTTCTAATATTTACAAATCTATTTTTAATAGATTTTTTAACGATATTTTATAACTCTGCTTTAAAATTGTCCTTTTAACTCCCCACTTTTTAAAAGTCCGCTAACTTTCCTATATTTAGGTTTTAACATTCTAAATAGAATAACTAAGTGATAAAATATAGTGCTGCTTTTTCCATAATGTTTTACCATTATATTATATCGCTCAATTAGCGATTTTTTGCGATTTATCGAGGATATTCCCCCCTCAATAAATCGAGATAAAATTTGATGGGTATTGGTAGAGGAGCGAGATTTTCGAACCGCCTCTAAAATCCAATCTATATCGGCTGCAAAACGGTAGGATAAATCATATTTTGGGGCAATTTTTCGTCTTACTATAATAGATTGATGACAAATATTCATACCATATTTAAATGAACGCACTGTTAGCTTGCGAGGTGGTTTTTTGCCTCTCAACCCCTTTGTCTTGCCATCTTGTGAGAGAATCAAAGTCTCACCATAATATATATCTGAGGGATTTTCTACACCCGAGAAAATATAGTTTAGAGTTTCTGGTGAATATATTTCATCGCCAGCATTAATAAACCATACGTAGTCGCCAGAGGCCATCTCCAACCCCTTATTCATAGCGTCATAAATGCCCTTATCAGCTTCGCTTATCCAGCGAGTGATATTCAGACTATTTTTCTCAATTATCTCCTTTGTTCCATCTGTCGATAGCCCATCTACCACAATAAATTCTATATTATTGTAGTTTAATTTCACCACATTTTCGATAGTGCGCTCAAGCTCACTTTTGGCATTTCTAACAACTGTGATTATTGAAATTTTTGGTTTAACCATTTTAATTTTATAACTTTGAAGGTCTAATAAAACACGAAAATAATAAAAATATGAGTAATAACAATAAAAAATGGGTAGTTTTTGCACCCATCATATTATCAGTTCTTATGGTCGGAAGCTACCTAACTGGTAGATTTACAACTAAAAACGAACCTCAAAAGATGGATGTATATTCTCAAATAAATTCTTTAAGTAATATGCTTCCAACATCTAAATTCGGACAAATTTTGTCGCTTATCGATGCAAAATATGTAGACAATGTAGATATTGACACCCTTAGTGAGGAGTATATTGGAAAAATGTTGCATAAACTTGACCCACACTCTGCTTATATCCCTGCAAAGGATGCAGTCGAGTCGAACGAACATCTGCAAGGGGAGTTTGATGGCATTGGAGTGATGTTTAATATGGCTACCGACACAGCTATTATTCAGAGCGTAATCTCGGGTGGTCCATCGCAAAAAGTTGGAGTACTCGGAGGCGATAGAATCATTACTGTTGGCGACTCTATCATCGCTGGGCGTAAGATGCCCAACGAAAAAGTCATTGGTATGTTAAAGGGTAAAGGCGGTACTACTGTAACTATCGGAGTCGAGCGTTTTGGAGTAGATACCCTCCTTCATTTTGATATTGTAAGGGGTAAAATTCCAATTAAAAGCATTGATGCAGTATATATGGTAAACGAAGAGGTTGGTTATATAAAGCTGCTACAATTTGCTCGTACCACTCACGAAGAGTTTACTGAGGCTGTCGAAAAACTAAGGGCACAAGGCATGAAAAAGCTAATTTTCGACCTAACAGGTAATAGTGGAGGCTATTTAGACCAAGCTATCTTAATTGCAAATGAGTTTTTACCAAAAGATAAGATGATAGTCTACACGCAAGGACGTAAATCCAAGCTTGCTGAGCAGTATAGCGATGGAAATGGTCGTTTCCAGAGCGAAGAGCTAGTTGTTATGATAGATGAGGGTTCGGCTTCGGCAAGTGAGATTGTGGCGGGTGCGCTGCAAGACAACGACCGTGGCACACTTGTGGGACGCCGTTCATTTGGTAAGGGTTTGGTACAACAACAGATACCGTTTAATGATGGATCGCTAATGAACCTTACAATTGCTCGCTATCACACACCTACTGGTCGTTCAATCCAACGTCCTTACGACAACGGTTATGAGGAGTATTATCAAGACCTATTTAACAGATATGTTCATAGCGAAATGTTAAATCGTGATAGTATAAAATTGGTCGATTCGCTCGAATACACCACTCCAAAAGGTAAAATTGTGTATGGTGGTGGTGGTATTATGCCCGACGAATTTGTACCTATGGATACAACCCTACTAACCGATAATACTCGCAAATTGCTTGTTGACAACACTCTGTTCTATTTCACTTTGCGCTATACTGATAAAAACCGAAAAGTAATTTCATCTTTAGATACGATGGATAAGGTAAAAGAGTATTTTGAGGTAAATGGCGACAAAATCTACGAAGAGTTTTTAGCCTATGCTCGAACTAAAAGACGAATTGGGTTAACCGACGAAGAAGAGATACTTGTTAAAAACTACATATTCTCCTATTTAGCACGAAATTGCAATGAAACCGACGATGGTTTCTACTACTATTTCAACCGTATGAACGAGGTATTTAATGCAGCAGTAGAGATAATCGTTGATTAATTACAAATTATAAATTAATAATTATTAATTATGCATTATGCATTATGAATTATGCATTATAAATACAGTTTAGGTCAAATATCAGAGATAGTTAAAGGAGAGATTGTAGGCGGTAGTGTCAATGTAGATGCTATTGCTGGAGAGTTTGTGTTTGATTCTAGGCTTCTATTTTCGTCTGATTCAGTGATGTTTATAGCTATTAGGGGCGATAGGGTTGATGGTCATAACTATATCGAAGAGTGTTACGATAGGGGGGTGCGGATGTTTTTGATTTCCGACCGCACTATCGACTTTAATCGCTATAGCGATGCTGCATTTTTGGTTGTAGATGATAGTTTAAAGGCTCTTCAAACTCTTGCTACCTACCACCGCAAGCAGTTTAAGGGTGAGGTTGTTGCCATTACAGGAAGCAACGGTAAAAGCGTTGTAAAAGAGACAATTGCACAGCTATATGATGGAGATGAGCCTATTTTTAAATCACCCAAAAGCTATAATTCACAACTTGGTGTTGCGCTTTCGCTTCTAATGATTAATGGCGACGAAAAAGTGGCTATTATAGAGGCAGGAATATCGAAATGTGGCGAAATGGCAAATCTTGCGCAGATGATTCGCCCCGATGTTGTTGTAATTACAAATATAGGCGATGCACATGGCGAAAATTTCAGTTCTAAGGAGCAGAAGCTAGTTGAAAAGTTGATTTTAGCGATGCAAAAGGGTTGTAAAAAGATTTTTTATCGCAAAAATTCGTGGGAGAGTGGTTTTATCGAAGAGTCGTTTTCTAGGGAGAAGTTAAATGGATGGAGTGGTAAAAATTTTGACGTAAAGTCTCTGCTTTCAGATGAAATATCTTTTGAAAACTGTTGTTGCGCACTAGCTTTGCTAAAATATCTCGATATGATGCCGCAAAATGTTGAGCAGCAAATTTCGCTACTTCAACCGCTTGCTATGCGTATGGAGGTGCGACAAGGACAGTACCAAATGCAGATAATTAACGATAGCTATAGCAACGATTTTGGCTCACTAAAGATGACTCTTAGCTTTATGGAGTCGATTACCGAAAAGGGGCGTGGAAGAGTTGTGATACTCTCGGATATTCAGCAATCGAGTATTAAAGGGTCGAAATTATATGTAAAAGTGGCGCAGCTGTTAAAAGATGCTTCGGTAGATAGATTGTTTGCAGTAGGCGAAAAAATTGGCGAAAATAGAGAGCTTTTTGGCGGTATAGATTCATCATTTTTTAGCAGTGTCGACGAGCTTGTAGCCTCTATAAACCCCAAAGAGTTAGCCAATTCTACTATATTGTTAAAAGGAGGGCGAATATTTGCTTTCGAGCGAATTTTAAAGGTTATAGAGCTAAAACACCACAACACTATTTTGGAGGTAAATCTCGATAATATGCTCCATAACCTCAATTTTTACCGTTCAAAAATTGGTAGTAATACCAAAATGATGGCAATGGTGAAGGCTTCGGGATATGGTAGTGGTTCGTGGGAGGTTGCTAGGCAGCTCGACAAAGCAAATATAGACTATTTGGCTGTTGCATTTGCCGATGAGGGTGTTACTCTTCGAGAAAATGGGGTGAAGGCGGCTATCGTAGTACTTGGAAGCGATCCATTTTCGCATAGAGCGATGATTGAAAACAACTTAGAACCTGAGATGCACTCTTTGGAGCTGCTCAAAAGGTTTATTACCGAATGTAAGGCTATGGCGGTAGACAACTACCCAATTCATATAAAAATTGATAGCGGTATGCGCCGAACAGGGTTCCGTAAAGAGGATATTGAGCCTCTACTAGCCATTTTAAAGGCTAATAGTGCGGTTAAAGTAAGCTCCATTTTTTCGCATCTTGTGGGTAGTGATTCTACGGAGTTTGATAGCTTTACAAGGGAGCAAATAGAGTGTTTTGAGGCTCTTAGCTCTCAAATTATTGAAAATTTACCATATAAGGTGATACGCCATATCTGCAATAGCTCGGCTATATGTCGTTTCCCTGAGGCTCACTACGAAATGGTGCGCCTTGGAATTGGACTTTATGGATATGGTAGTGATAGCGAGTTTTTGCAGCCTATTTCTGCTCTAAAAAGCGTAATTGTGCAGATTAGCAAAGTAGAAAAGGGTGAGAGTGTGGGCTATAGTAGAGCGCAAAGAGTAGAGCGAGATTCAACGATTGCAACTATCGCTATAGGCTATGCCGATGGGCTTCGTCGTGAACTTAGTTGTGGTAGTTGGTCTGTAGAGTTGAGCGGTGTGTTGTGTCCTATTGTAGGCAATATCTGTATGGATAGCACTATGGTGGATATAAGCGAGGTTGCTCAAAAAAGAGAGGTTAAAGTTGGGGAATATGTTGAGATTTTCGGCTACAAAAAAGGTCATACAGCAGCCGATATGGCACTGCGCCTTTCGACTATCGAATATGAGGTATTAACTTCGGTTGCTCCTCGAGTTAAGAGATTGGTGGTTAGGGATTAGTGGTTAGAGATTAGGGGTTAGAGGTTAGAGATTAGGGGTTAGAGGTTAGTGGTTAGAGATTAGGGGTTAGAGATTTGGGGTTAGAGATTAGAGGTTAGAAATTAAAGATTAATAGTGAATTTACATAGTGATGAGAAAAAGTTTTAAATATTTTTTGGTAGTTATTGCTACTATTTTTTATGTTGGTGTGTCGAATTTTTCGGCGTATGCACAGCGAAGCCAGACTCCTGCTGCTTCGTTAATGGCGATTGCTGTCGATACTCTTAGTAGCGATAAAGAGGGGATGAGAATGGTGCTATACTCCAATGGAACGTGGAAATATATTGTTGATAGCGGACAGATGCAGCTTCACAACGAGTTGGTTCAAAATTGGGATACAACCCAAATTTTTGCCTATAAAAATATTGAACTTAAAGACCTTCCCGATGTAATCGAACTCGATATTGTCGAAAATCTTTCGCAATTTCACACCCCTGCAAAAAATGTACGTATTTCTTCAAAATATGGTCCTCGTTGGGGTCGTAACCACAATGGTATCGACCTAGCAGCTCCACAGGGCACGCCAATTTATGCAACTTTCGATGGTAGAGTGCGTTTTGCACAGTACCACACTGGAGGCTACGGGTTTATGATAATTGTCCGTAATGTAAATGGCTTAGAGTCGTGGCACGGACATCTTTGCCGACTTAACGTAAAGAGTGGCGACTATGTAAAAAGCGGTCAAGTGATTGGATATATGGGTAATACAGGTCGTAGCTATGGCAACCACCTACATTATGAGCTACGCTACCGTGACCAAACTTTCGACCCCGATTTCTTGATAGATTTTGAGACAGGAAGTTTAAGATATACAAAATTCACACTCGAAAAGTCGTTCTTTAATATCTACTCTCGTGCTTCTGAAATTTTGGATAATGAGGCAGAAGATTTGACCGCTGCAAGCGATAAATTTGCTAAGGCTACAGACGAAAAATTGATTGAAAAAGCAGCCGATGCAGGTGCTACATTCAATCCATCTGCTGCACTCTACCATAAAGTCAAAAGCGGTGATACGCTCCTTGCTATAGCACGAAAATATGGTACCACAACATCTGCAATATGTCGACTAAACAACATATCTCGCAACTCCATCCTTCGCCTTGGACAGCGACTAAGAATAAGATAGGAAACTTAATTATAAATTATAAATTGCTAATTATAAAGAATTTATAATTTATAATTCATAATTTATAATTAAATCAATGCCCTACGCAGAAGTAATAATCCCCTTAGCAATAGACGCCCTCTACACCTACTCCGTTAGCGACGAGCTAATGAAGCAGGGTGTAGCAGTAGGGAGTTTTGTGGCTGTTGCAATTGGCAAAAAAAAGGTGGTTGGGGCAGTTGTTGTCTCTGTTAGAGATGACGATGGCGTAGAAATAGGCGAAGAAAATAGCTCAAAAAAGGGTAAAAAACGAGAGATTAAACCCGTTTTGGCTCTGCTCTATTCACAAAAAGTTGTTACCGAAAAACAGCTACAGTTTTGGAGTTGGATACACGAATTTTATCTGCTTGCATGGGGGTTGATGGGGTATAGTTTTTTGCCCTCATCGCTAAAACCTACTACTGAATTTGATGAAAATGAGGTGGGAGAGTTAAAATTTGAGTTTAACTCAATATTTGGCTATAAAGAGCACGCTATTATATCATTGCATCCAAATTACAGCTCTTTAAGCCTACTCGAAAAGGGTATTGAGGAGAATAAACGAGCAAAAAAACGTTCGCAGCTTCTTATAGAAATAGCCGAAGAGTTGGCGGTAAAAGTTGGTGATGGAAACGCTGAAAAAATTGTTGATTTTTCGATAGACAAACGAGAGTTAATGGCAAAAGGGTATAGTGGTTCTATAATTTCACAACTTGTCGAAAGCAATATTTTGGTGCAGGGAAGCGAAAAACGAGAGACAGACTACTCCCTCCCTCCCTACACCCTACAAGAGCCACTAAATAAGTCGAGCGATAATAGTTTAACAACAAAAGTTCTTGAAAATTACGGTAAAGGCAAAACTCTACTTATCGAATCTCAAAAAGATAAAGAGCTAAAGGATATGCTCTGTAGGGTAATAGATATTGTGCTTCAAGGAGGCGGAGAGGTGCTATTTCTTACCCCTCTATTAAACTCTGCTAATAGTTATATTGAGCTGTTTAAGAGCCATTTTGGTGAAAATATGGTTGTTTACGACCGTAAAAAATCAAAACCTCAGCTTCATCAGCTCTATTTTTCAATCCTAACAAGCAGTGGGGGCACTTTAGTGGTCTCTTCAAGAATGGGCGTTGGCTTGCCATTTAAAAATCTCCAGCTTCTAATTGTAGACAGAGAGCACGACCAACTATATCAAGCCTCAGAGTATGAACTAAACTTTAATGGGCGTGATGCAGCGGTATATCTTGCCCACCTACACAAGGCACAAACTTTATTATTATCAAGTGCACCATCAGTTGAGAGCCTCTACAATTGTAAAATTGGAAAATACAGATTAATATCAGAAAAACGAGATTTTAACTCAAAAATAGTCGCTATAAACCGAAATAATATAGCCCCTAGAGAGCGAAAAATGTACTGTAGCTCCACCGACCGTCGCTATCTTAGTAACTTTATAATCACCGAGATAGAAAAGAGAGCTGCTAAGGGCGAAATGAGCTTTCTGTATCAAAATCGCAAAGGGTATGCCACAGTCTTAGAGTGCGTTGAGTGTGGTGAGGCAGTGCAGTGCAACAACTGCAACACAACTTTAGCATATTTTATGGCTACCAACGATTTACGGTGTAGATATTGTGGTAGTAGCTACTCTGTAGAGCAAAAATGCAAGTCGTGTGGTAGTGGTAATCTTCGAAAACAGGGGGTTGGCACCGAAAATGTGGAGTTGAAGATTATGGAACTATTTCCTCATCTTAGAGTTGTCAGGGTGGATGCCGACACTATGGGCAAACCACGTATTTTCAACGAAATAGTCGAAAAAATTGAGAAAAAAGAGGTTGATATTGTAATAGGAACACAAATTATGTTATCGCTTCCAAAGCCTGAAAACCTTACGTTTGTAGGGGTGGTAAATGGTGATAATCTGTTTTCACAACCCGACTATAAAGCCTCTGAAAGAGCTTTTCAGCTGCTTACATTGCTTAGAATGTTGCTTATAGATAGTAAAAATTCGGTGATGGCACTACAGATGGCGGAGCATGAAGATTTTTTACAAAATTTTACTTACAACAACTATAATGCACTTTTCGAAAGAGAGCTTGCCGACCGCTACAGTTTTGGATATCCTCCATTTTGCAGAGTTATAACCTATCGTATTGAGCATCAAGATGAGCAGCTACTAGATAGTGCTGCTAGGCGATTTTCGGCAGAGTGTCGCAGGCTTCTAAGTAGTAGAGTATCGGATGTCGTAGTACCAATGGTCGACAAAATTCAAGGACGATATATTAGAGAGGTGATAATTCGAAGCGACCTAAAAGATGGCTTTATACACGCCAAACGAGAGTCGCAACTACAAGCTAAGACTCTTTTAAAAGGAGTAAGATGGAGAGTTACAGTTGTTTAGTTAAAATTAGATTAAAAATATGCGCATACTAATAATACATAACAAATACAGCACACAAGGTGGCGAGGAGAGCGTTGTAGCGATGCAGCAAGAGCTTTTTTCAAAGGCTGGCGATACGGTTTTTACCTATTTTCGTGATTATAACGAGATGAAAAGGTGGAAGCTTGGCAAAGTTGGTTCGTTTTTCACCTCACTTGCAAATTTTGCTGCCTACGCTGATGTTAAAAAGATAATCGAAAGAGAAAAGATAGAGGTGGTGTTTGTTCATAATCTTTTCCCAATTATCTCACCACTAGTATTATTAGCTGTAAAGAGAGCAGGGGTAAAATCTATAATGTTTCTGCATAATTACCGCCTATTATGCCCAACTGGTCTATTCCTTAACGGTGGAAAGGTGTGCGAAAAGTGCGCTAAAGGCGTTAGAGAGTTTAACTGTATAAAATATAGATGTGAGGGTAGTTTTTTAGGAAGTGTAGCTTATGCTTTGCGTAGCTTTTCGGCACGAATTTTTGGATTGTATCGAAAAAATATCGATGTTTTTGCTCCAACAACCGATTTTCAACGCCAGAAATTGGTGCAGTATGGTTTCAATAATAAAAAACTAAAAGTTATCCCAAATTTCACCTCTTTCATGCCGCTTGATAGAGGCTACAGAAGAGATGGTTCGGTACTTTATGTTGGTAGATTATCTTACGAAAAGGGGTTTGATTTAGTTTTTAACGTGGCTCGGCTTCTACCCGAAGTAAAATTTCTAATGGCTGGGCGTTACAATGAAAAAGAGATTGCTACCTACGACATTCCGCAAAATGTGGAGCTTTTAGGAGGATTAAACCGTGAGCAGTTAATCGAAAGATATCAAACGTCGTCTCTGCTACTCTTTCCAACTCGTTGTTATGAGTCGTTTCCGCTTACCCTGCTTGAGGCTGGTGTAAACTATCTTCCTGTGGTAGGTTCTAATATTGGCGCAACGCAAAGTATTATAAAAAATGGAGATAATGGTCTGCTTTTCGAAGTTGGAAACTGCGAAGATATGGCTCAAAAACTTAAAATGGTATTGACTGATAGCGATTTAGCTCAAAAATTGGCAAAATCTAATTTTAACCGTTGCAATTACGGGTTTTCGGGGGGGTATAGTGAGATAGTAGGTATTTTAGAAGTTCACTAGAACAAAATCGTTTAAAAATTGTATATTTCGAATAAAATTGCTATTTTTGTAACTAGAGGAACATTTAGAATCTTTCAAAATCGAGATTTTACACTACTTTGATGTTCCTAATAACTCAAAAAAAGTAAAATGAAAAAACTACTAATTTTTGCTGCTTTTCTAGCAGCTGTATCTGTAGCAAATGCGCAGAAGAAAAATCTACACTTTGAAAATAATCTGGAGTCGCTACGTCAGTATGAGTGTCCAGAGTGGTTTCGTGATGCAAAATTTGGTATCTGGGCGCACTGGGGACCGCAATCTGTGCCGATGCAAGGCGATTGGTATGCACGTGCGATGTATGAGCCAAACAACAATAAAAACTATAAAAAAGATGTTTACGACTACCACGTAAAAAACTATGGTCATCCTTCGGAGGTGGGCTACAAAGATATAGTTCCGCTTTGGAAAGCCGAAAATTTTAACCCTGATGCACTTATGAAGCTATACAAGGCAGCAGGAGCAAAATATTTTGTAAGTATGGGTGTTCACCACGACAATTTCGACCTTTGGGATTCAAAATATACTCGTTGGAATGCTGTAGATATGGGTCCAAAACGTGATATTGTGGGTGCTTGGCAAGAGGCTGCTAAAAAATATGGTCTTAAATTTGGTGTTTCTGAGCATCTTTCTGCTGGTTATGGTTGGTTTCAATCAAATAAAGCAGCCGATACTGAGGGCGACAAAAAAGGGGTAGCTTATGATGGTGCTACAAGCTGGAAAGATTGGGATTTATACTATAGTCCGTCAGATAAACCTTATAAATGGGTGCATGAGGATGGTATGTTTGCGCAACTTTGGTTTGCACGTATGTCTGACCTGCTTAACAACTACAAGCCTGATCTACTTTACTCTGATGCAGCACTTCCTTTTGGTCACTACGGTGAAGAGATGCTTGCAAACTACTACAACAATGATGTTGAGAAAAATAAGGGTAAATTAGAGGCTGTATATCTTTCAAAACCTGCTCGTTCGGGTGCTGGTTGGGAGTATTACGACCCAGAAATTGGCGTTGAAGATAGAGAGCGTGGCGGATTAGCTGAAATTGGCAAGTATCCATGGCAGACCGACACATCTATTGGTGACTGGTTTTATAACGAAAATTATGTAAATAAAGATACAGGCACAATGTATCGTTCGCCATTTTGGGTGTTGACAACTCTTGTTGATGTTGTTAGTAAAAATGGTAATATGCTTCTAAATATTTTGCAACGTCCTGATGGAACAATAGATAAAGAGGTGGAAGAGCTACTTGCATCGCTTGCAAAATGGATGGATATGAACTCTGAATCTATCTTTGAAACTCGCCCTTGGACTACATTTGGCGAAGGTCCTCAAGATAGAGGTGGTGCAGCCGACTGGGCTGAAGATTTCCACTATACACCAAAAGATATTCGCTACACTCGTGACAAAGCCAGCAAGGTGGTTTATGCTACAGCTATGGGTATTCCAACCGAAGATATACTACTTCGTGAAATTGCAAAAAGCGGTAAAACAGTAAAATCTATCGAACTTTTAGGTTCAAAAGAGAAAATTCAGTGGAAACAGGCAGCTGATGCTTTAACTATTTCAAAACCAGATTTTTCAACAAGTCATATTCTTCCTGTATTTAAAATTACTTGGGGTAAATAGTCAAAAGGCGAATTTATAAAATCTGAATAAAATTATTTTTTTCTTACCTCCATTTTCACAGTTTTATGTGAAAATGGAGGTAACTTTTATATGTTTTTGATTGTTGGATGTTGTAACAATTAAAGATATGCATATTGTTATAGAGTAAAGAATTGTAATCTTTACGTTTGAAATTATATCTGTTCGTTATTAAAATTTTGATTGGACAAATATTTTAAGAAACCATGGGAAATTTTTAGTTTATGGCTTTAGGAGATTTTAATCTAATAATAACCTCCTAAAATCCAAAACTTAAAACTCCCTTTCATAAAAAATTTAAATATAATGCGCTTTACAAACAGACTACGAAATCTTATGGAGGAAAAGGGGTTGGACGAAGCAACCTTGGCAAAGATGTGTAGTATTAATGAGATTCAACTATCACAAATCTTAAAATCAGAGGCTTCGCCTAACATTACCACATTAATCAAGATAAGCAAAGCATTAGATCTACCCTTAGAGCTACTAATAGACGAGGAAGATGGAGCTGAGGCTACTGTTATTCGCAAAGAAGAGCGTCCAATTTCGCCTAAAAGAGCTTCAAGTGGTGAAAATATAAGTTCAATACACTCATTAGCCCCAAATAAAACTATGCGAAGTATGGAGCCTATAATGGTGACATTAAAAAGTGGTGAAGATAGCTCTGCTGCAACTTCTACTCATGAGGGAGAAGAGTTTACTTACATATTAGAGGGTGAAGTGGTGTTGACTCTTGGTGGTAAAAAGATAGTGATGACTAAAGGAGATTCGATTTATTACGATTCAATTGTGCCTCATAGCTATAAATCTACAACCGAAACAGCCACTTTAATGGCGGTAATTTACACACCTTGGTAGAGGTTGGATACCGTATTTTTTCATTTTAGTTATCAGCTTTTTAAACTACATAAGGGAAGTTCTAAAATTCCTTATAATCCAGAATTTAGAACTCCCTATAATAGATATTATAATTACTACAGACAAAACGATGGAATTAATTAATCATACACTAGGTTCAATTTTAGAATATAACGCTGCAAACGATCCAGATAGAGAGTTTTTGGTATATCCAGATAGAGATTTACGCTTTACTTACGCCACTTTTAACGAAAGAGTCGATAAAATTGCAAAGGCTCTTATATATATGGGTGTAAAGAAAGATTCAAAAGTGGGAGTTTGGGCAAAAAATATCCCCGATTGGATTACCTATATGTTTGCCACTGCAAAAGTAGGTGCTGTACTTGTTACCGTAAACACAAACTACAAAGATTCGGAGCTTGAATATATTATGCAAAATGCAGATATTCACACTCTTTGTATTGGTAAGGGTTTTAGAGATAATAACTATATTGAGACTCTTTATAGAATTGCTCCAGAGCTAAAAACTGCTGAAAGAGCAGAGTTTAAATCAGAAAAATTTCCTGAGCTTAAAAATGTAGTCTTTATGGGCTATGAAAAGCAGAAAGGTATGTATACCACTGCTGAGCTTATAACGCTAGGTTCATCGCTAGGAGATGAGGAGCTTGAGAGAGTTAAAACAACATTCAATACTCACGATACCACAAATATGCAGTACACCTCTGGAACAACAGGTTTCCCTAAAGGGGTGATGCTTTCGCACTATAATATCCTAAATAATGGATTGACAGCAGGCGACTGTATGCACTACACGAAAGAGGATAGGTTGTTGGTGTGTGTGCCGATGTTCCACTGCTTTGGTGCAGTACTTGCGCTTTGTGCCATCGTTACTCATGGTGCTACTATGGTTATGGTAGAGGAGTTTGAGCCGCTTGCAGTGCTTGCATCTATCGCTAAAGAGCGTTGTACAGCAGTTTATGGAGTGCCAACGATGTATATCGCTGAGCTTAACCATCCAATGTTTGATATGTTCGATTTAACATCGCTTCGTACAGGTATTATGGCTGGGGCACCTTGTCCTATTGAGACTATGAACCAAGTGATGGAAAAGATGCACATCAAAGATATTATTAGTGTATATGGTTTAACTGAGACCTCTCCAGGTATGACCGCAACACGTGTTACCGACTCTCCAGAGATTAGAGCTACTACAGTTGGACGCTCTTTCCCTCATGTAGAGGTTAAGATTGTCGACCCAGTCACTGGCGAAGATGCTCCTTATGGTGTTCAAGGTGAGGTATGTTGCCGAGGTTATAATGTTATGAAAGGCTACTACAACAATCCAGAAGCTACAGCCGAGGTTATAGACGAAAATGGATTCCTACACTCTGGTGATTTGGGCGTTATGGACGAAGCGGGATACCTTCGTATTACAGGACGTAGCAAAGAGATGATAATTAGAGGTGGTGAAAATATATATCCTCGTGAGATTGAGAATTTCTTGTATCGTATGCCGCAAATTGAAGCTGTCGAAGTGGCAGGTATTCCTTCACCACGATATGGTGAGCAAGTAGGTGCATTTGTTAAGATAAAAGAGGGCGAAAAACTTACAGAAGAGGATATCCGTCGTTATTGTAGCGACCAAATAGCTCGATATAAAATTCCAAAATATATCTTCTTCGTTGAGGGCTTTCCAATGACTACAAGTGGCAAAATTCAGAAGTATAAGTTGAAGGATGTTGCAGCTCAAATGCTCTCTGAGAGAGGTGAGACGATAGTTTAATTAATAATGCCAATAAAGGTTTGAAAAACCTTTTTCCGCTTTAAGAAAAGCGGAGCGAAGCCGTGAGTGGAAACGAACGATTTTTGCCAGCCCTTGTGGGTGGCCCACAATCAAAAATCCAGACCATCACCCCTGTTCACAAGCGTTGTGAGTAGGGGTAATGGTCTGGATTGTTTAATTTTAAGTAAATTTATTTACTTTTGAGTCGCCCTCAAAGTTATTTTCTTATAACTCGAATAACAAAAATAGCTCAAAAATTTCAAACCTTTATTCGCATTAATAAGTAGTGTAAAACAATTATTGCCATATTCTTAATAGCACTCTTGGAGCGATATTTTTCACTATTAAATCTCAATATAGAACCACTATATTTTCGATTCAATAGCAAAAAATCTC
>JAWXTR010000018.1:0-33506 GCA_044433365.1 Rikenellaceae bacterium | reverse complement strand
TATCCAAGCAAACAAAAAATCTCTCAAAATTCAGAATTTAGACTTCCTTGAATTTGCCAAGCCAAATTCAAACCCAGACGTAGCAGGGCTACGTCTCTACAGTCGAGCCACTAATTTTAATTCATAATGCATAATTCATAATTCATAATTGCTAGGTTCGATAACACTCCGTAGAGACGTTGAGTACAACGTCTAAAAATCGAATTTTGCAAAGCAAAATGAGCCAACCAAAGCAAACAAAATTGAATTTGCCAAGCCAAATCCAAACCCAGACGTAGCAGGGCTACGTCTCTACAGCCGAGCCACCAAATTCAGAATTTAGAACTCCCTTAACCATTTTCAAGTTTAAATTGACGTAGTTTATTGGAGATTAATAAAAAGTTTAATATCTTTGCAGGGTAATATATAAAACTATGTATAAGAGAATTATTAGACCACTATTTTTTCTGCTTTCGCCTGAAAAAATACACCATCTTACTGTTTTCGCAATGAAAACGTTAAGATATATCCCTTTTGGGCAAGCTATAGTACGCAAAATATTTACAATCAAACACCCTCTACTAGAGCGTGAGGTTTTCGGTATGAAATTTCCAAATCCTGTGGGTTTAGCTGCTGGATTTGATAAGAATTGTGAGGTTTATAAGCAATTAGAAAATTTTGGTTTTGGATTTATTGAGGTTGGAACTATCACTCCTAAGGGGCAGCTAGGTAACCCTAAACCACGTCTTTTTAGATTAAAAAAAGATGGTGCTATCATAAATCGTATGGGCTTCAACAACAAAGGTGTCACCAATGCTGTTGCAAACCTACGTAAGCGTCACACAAACAACCAACAAACTCCAATTATTGGCGGAAATCTTGGTAAAAATACGCTTACACCAAACGATAAGGCTCCCGATGATTACCTAAATCTTTTCCGTCGACTATACGACTATGTCGACTATTTTGTTATAAATGTAAGTTGTCCAAATATTGCAAATCTTACAAAACTTCAAAATTCGGACTCAGTGGGGCAAATCCTCGAAGGCATTGTAGAGTTTCGTAAGGGGCAAGACAACTACCGTCCTATTCTTATCAAAATTTCGCCAGATTTAAGCTTTGAGCAGGCAGATGTGATGATAGAGCAGATGAAAAAGTGGAATCTTGATGGTATAGTTGCCACAAATACATCCACTTCACGTGAGGGTTTGATTACAGATAAAGAGCTAGTTGAGTCTATTGGCAATGGAGGTTTGAGTGGTGCGCCGCTTACAAAGCGTAGTCTCGAAATGGTGCGTTACGTAAGTGGTAAATGTAAGGGCAACTACCCAATTATCGGAGTAGGTGGAATTATGAGTGCTGATGATGCTGTTGCTATGCTTGATGCTGGTGCTTCGTTAATTCAAATATATTCAGGATTTATCTACAATGGACCAGGTTTTGTAAAAGAGATTTGTAATAAAATTATTGCAAACGAAATAGCTAAAAAAGCTCAATAAAATGGAGGTTAAAGCTAGAATTATCACCATTGGTGATGAAATTTTGATAGGTCAGATTGTAGATACAAATTCTGCATTTATCGCCTCTTTATTAGAGAAAAACGGGGTGAAAATCGACTCTGTAATCTCAATTTCCGATAGTCGAGAGGCAATCTATAATGCTGTAAAAGAGTCGGTCGATAGTTTTGATATAACAATCACTACAGGTGGTCTTGGACCAACCAAAGATGATATTACAAAAGAGGTGTTGGCCTCAATTTTCAACTGCTCGCAGCAGCTGCATGAGCCATCGTACCAGATGATTAAAAGTTTTCTTGAAAAACGCTCAATCGCTTTTAATGAGCTTAACAAATCGCAAGCTGTTTTGCCATCAAAAGCAAAAGTTCTACCCAACGTAAACGGTACAGCTCCAGGGTTATGGTTTGAAAATGGTAATAACTTGCTGTTCAATCTACCAGGGGTTCCTCATGAGATGAAGCCGCTTATGGAGGATTATGTAATGGGGGTAATTAGAGAGCGTTTTACACTTCAGTATATAACGCACCGAACTGCAATGACTTATGGTATTGCCGAATCTATATTAGCTGAGCGTATAGCCTTGTGGGAAGAGAACCTAACAGAGGGTGTAAAACTTGCCTACCTACCTTCTCCAAAAGGTGTAAGGCTTCGTCTAACCTATCGAAGTTCTCAAGAGGATGGTGACAAGATTATCGATAACGAATTTAAAAAATTAGAGCAGATAATAGGCAATAATATTTTAGGTTACGACGAAAAATCATCTATCGAGAGTCGAATAGCAGAAAAACTATTAAAAAGTGGCAAAACTCTCTCTACAGCTGAGTCGTGTACAGGAGGTAAAATTGCCTCAATGTTTACAGCTATGAGCGGAGCTTCCTCTTACTTTAAAGGAGGAGTTGTAAGCTATTCGAATGAGGTAAAAATGGCCGCTTTAGGGGTGAAAGAGTCTACTTTAGAGCGTTTTGGTGCAGTTTCGCAAGAGTGTGCCGCTGAGATGGCTCAGGGAGCACAAAAAATGCTTAATACCGACTATGCAATCGCCACAACAGGCATTGCAGGACCTACAGGAGGCACAGAAGATAAGCCAGTTGGGACGGTTTGGATTGCAATATCTACTCCAACCGCTACCACTGCAAAATTATTTACCTTTGGCGATTTAAGAGAGGTAAATATAGCTCGTTTTTCAGCCACAGCTCTATCAATGCTTGACGGTTTGTTAGAGATTAGGGGTTAGAGATTAGAGATTAGGGGTTAGAGATTAGGGGTTAGAGATTAGAGATTAGGGGTTAGAGATTAGAGATTAGGGGTTAGAGGTTAGAGGTTAGGGGTTAGAGATTAGAGCGTTAGCATTATTAATTATTCATTATCAATTATTCATTAAAATATGGAAACCTTAGATTGGTTATCAGTAGCAGCACAAACAAAAGTATTATTAATTGGCGAAAGTTCTACACTTCAATGGAATGATGAGGTTGTAGAGCATGCAATGTTTTTGGATTACTATTTCGACCATGCTCCCTACGATTTAGGCGAAAGAAGTCGATATAGCGAAGCTACGACAATCTTCGAATACCTAAAAGAGATGACAGCTGGGCTATGTCGTGCAGATATGGTACATGGCACATTGCTTTCAAATACTCTTCTTGCTCACCCTCCAAAGGGTAAAAGGGTGTTGATTCCTGCCAAGGATGCTGAAAAACGTATAGCGCATTTTAGTCAAATATTAAAAAATAATCCTACCATCAAATATATATTTGTGATGGGTTTGCAAACAAACTATTATCTCCAAAAATTTGGAATGTATGAAGTTGGGGAATTAACGGAGCAATTTTTGAAAGGTGCTGAGCCAAGAAGAGTTGGACTAGAGAGCGAAGAGCCTTTTTATCAACCTGTTAATGCAAAGCCTTTTCGTGAAATTTGCTTTAAGCGATACAAACTAAAAGGTAACGAAAATATCGAAGTAGTTCCGATTCTTCCAGTAAAAAGCTATCCTTTAGTAGATAGTGAATTAAAAAATTTTGGTGAAAATTTTGAGAAATTAAAAGATAGTTTTAGAGCCACTCCAAAAGGTGGTTTTTAAAAACGCTTAAAAGAGAAAATTAAAAAATAAAATTATGATTAAACACGTAGTAATGTGGAAATTCCTCGAAGAGGCTGAGGGAAACACAAAATCAGAAAACTTAAAAATTTTTAAAGAGGGATTAGAGGCTTTAGTTCCAATTATTCCAGAATTAAAATCACTAGAGGTTGGTTTAGATATTTTAGGTGCTAATGGTTCGTATGATATGATACTTATCACAACTTTCGATTCTATGGCCGACCTAGTTACCTATAACAATCACCCAGAACACCAAAAAGTTGCAGGTTTTTGTGCAAAAGTTCGAGAAAGCCGTGTTGCGGTCGACTTTTCATTTTAAGGGCTCATTCTCAAAATCTGTTGTCATTAATTAAAATTTATAGCTCAGCAGTAGAGACGTAGCCCTGCTACGTCTGTAACACAAATCGTTATGTTTTAAAAAAAAGGGTTTAAAACAATTCGGTGTGTCGTTTTCAGACGTAGCAGGGCTACGTCTTTACCTACGCAGTTATGTTTAAAAAAGGGGGTTTTAAAACAAATCTGGGTGTTGGTGACTCAGCAGTAGAGACGTAGCCCTGCTACGTCTGTAACACAAATCGTTATGTTTTTAAAAAAAAGGTTTAAAACAATTCGGTGTGTCGTTTTCAGACGTAGCAGGGCTACGTTTCTACCTGTGCGGTGTTATGTTTTTAAAAAAAGGGTTTAAAACAATTCGGGGGGGTGGTTACCTGTGTGCGTTACAGACGTTGGACCCAACGTCTCTACCTTTGGTTCGGTTACAGACGATAGACCCATCGTCTCTACGTGGTGTTATTAAACTCGGTAATAATGCATTATGAATTAAAATTTCCCTATTTTGACACCAAAATTGAAAGCGCAAGAGTATCAGTGTACTCGGAGTTATCTTTTAACGACCAAATTATATTGCAATTGTCGCCAAATTTTGAATTTATTGAACCCAAAATTTTATAAATATCTTCCATTTTTATCATTGTATTTGAGCCTTCAATTGATGCAATCACTGAAATTTCTTCATTAGGTTCGATACTCTTTGAAAAACGAACAATTTCGAGTAATCCCAAAAATTGACCCATTAAATCATCGCCTTTTCCATCAAGTGAGGCAAAACCAATTAAATCTTTATCGTCTATAGCATATACAATATCAGCAAAATCTACGTTTACAGGTGAATTAAGAACTACACTACCATAAACTAGATAGATAAATCGGTATATATACCCCTCAATAGTTGCATCGCCATCGTGTCCGTTTGTGTAGTCACAAATATTTACAATTGCAGCACCATCTACCACCATACTATTTTTGCAAATGGCTTTCAATTCATCAATCTGCTCGCTTTTTGCTGTAAATTCTTCATTTATAAGAAGTGAAATTTGAAATTTTTCTAATTTAGATAGACTCTTAGCAATATCAATATTTGTCTGTTGCATAGAGCTATCTTCACAATCAAAAATTGTGATAATTGAAAAATATTTTCCGCTTTCGATTGTCGCCTCAAGCTCATCAATTGTTGAGAATTTGATGTAGTCTACACCCCCAACTTTAATATTATTTTGGGTGTAATCAAGTGTTCTATTGCTCTTTTCACCTACTGATAGAGCTAATAATTTGTTGTTATTGTCTGTTGCCATGGTTGAAATTTTAGAAGTTTTTAAAATGTTTTTTGTTTGTTTTTTAAAAGCTACTAATACACTGTATTTTGAGGATCGAAGTTTGTCCAGCCGCTCATCCAGTTATTATCGACTGTTTCGCTTGCTGAAAATGCTCCTACATAGCCAGTATACATAATGTTGCTACTGCTTATTGCATATTTTGTATATTCACTATCGCTAGATGGAATCATTACAGGGTCGGTCAAAGAGAATGGATCGCCCGATAATTTTAAATCTTCGATGCTCTCTACAGTTAAGTTTGAAAGCTCGTTTTGTGTAAAATACGACTCTACAAGCTCTGATGAGATTTGCTCACCTGCGCTACTATAAATATCATCTGCGCTATTTGTTGCGTAGTCTTGGAAGTTTTTGATAGCTCCTGCTACAACCACTCCGCTAACTTCACCACCAGTACCATTTAGTTTTGCAGTAAGTGAGTCGCCTCCTTTATCGTTTTCGATAATCATACCAATAGGGTAGCCTGCAATTAGAGTGTTGTATATATTCAGATAGCTACCACGTCTAATTTGAGCACCTGTTTGGAAAAATCCACTGCTACTACCTGCAACGCTCCCTTGGTCGGTATAGTTATTTTTGTCTGAAACTGGTCCAAAAAGGCTAAAATTGGCAAATGTTGCGCTGGTGCGTGGTTGTGATGTTGGCGAAAGAGAGTCGTTGTCGGACTCAAAACCATTTGATGCAGATTTATCGGCAATTTCGGGGTTGCGAAGTGCTACGCCAAATTGTACTGTGCCATTGTAGCCATAGTCTGTGTCAAAATCGTCGTCAAAAGCTGAGAGTGATACCAAATTATAACAGTTTACACTTCCTCCAAACCACTCAAATGAGTCGTCGCCAGAGTATGATACTTGAATATGGTCGATAATTGTTCCAGAGCCTACAGAGCCTAAAGTTAGACCATTAATCTCATTGTCGACTGAATATTCGATACCTGCAAATTCGATACGAACGTAGCTTAGTGTTCCCGAAGAGTCGCTGTTGCTGCTTCCGCCATACGATGAGCGAATACCACCCTCCATAGTTCGAACACCGTTGTTATTCTCGGCATAACCCAGAATAATAATACCACCCCAATCGCCAGCTGAGCGACTACCAGCTGCTTTTGCAGATGTAAATACAATTGGTGCCTCTTTTGTTCCTTTAGCCACGATTCTACCGCCTCTCTCGATTATTAAGGTGCCTTTAGTATCTTTATCGCCTTTGATTACTGTGCCAGCCTCGATTGTAATTGTGCGCCCTTGTGGCACATACACAAATCCTTTAAGATTGTAGGTCGTATTAGCATTAAGCGTTAAATCTTCGGTAAGCTCATAAGCTGTGCTACCATTTCCTAAATCGGCTGTTAATAGAGTTTGTTCGCTACTGCTACCTGTAGAATCTTTATCACAAGAGGTTGTAGCTAAAAGTAATGATGTAAATGTAAAAAGTGTAAAAAATAGTTTTTTCATCTGAAAAAATGGTGAATGGTGAATCTTAAGGGAGCTTCTAATCATCTAAAAATATACAACTTAAGCTCCCCTATATTTAGTCGTTATTACGAGCAAAACCTAAATAATATATTAAGGTTGCTAACGCAGATAGAGCAGCAACTAAATAGGTGCGAGCGGCCCAAGTTAGAGCCTCTTTGGCTTGATTGTAGGCTTGTCCCTGAACAGTGCCAGAGCTACGTAGCCATGCCAGAGCACGTGAAGAGGCATCATATTCAACAGGAAGAGTCACTACACTAAAAAGAAGCACCATTACAAACATCGCAATACCTACCCAAAATAGCCATGCAAGAGCAGGGAAAGAGTAGAGTGCAAATGCGCCAATTAAAATAACGATTTGCGACCAAGACGAAGATATTTGAACAACAGGTACAAGAGCACTACGCATTTTTAGAGGTGCATAGCCAACAGCATGTTGAACAGCGTGTCCACACTCATGTGCAGCAACAGCTGCCGCCGATACAGAAATACTATTATACACCGATTCGCTTAAATTTACAGTTTTGTTTGTAGGATTGAAGTGGTCGGTAAGCTGCCCTGGGGTGCTAATTACTCTAACATCGTATATACCATTATCACGAAGCATCTTTTCTGCAACTTCACGTCCTGTAAGGCGTTGAGGAAAAGCAACTTTTGAATATTTTTGAAAAACGCTCTTTAGGCGCATCTGTACAATCATACCAATTACGGAGATTGCAATAATTAGGATAAATCCTGGATTTAATGACATTGTTTTAAAGTTTAAATTTTAGTGGAGTTCGCTTTGTTAGTTATACTTATAAAACGTTAAAATTTCACATAAATTTTACACCAGCTGCAAAATTATTTTCTGTGCGTATAAAAACAGTTTGCCTGAGCAAGTGGCATAACCTCAATATCGTTAATATTTACATGAGCAGGAAGAGTTACAAGATATTCAACTATATCGGCAATATCTGCTCCAGTAAGTGGTGTAACACCTTTATAAACAGCATTTGCACGCTCATTATCGCCATGAAAACGAACATTTGAAAACTCTGTTTCTACCATTCCTGGTCTAATCTCACTAACTTTGATACCATAGCGCAACATATCAATACGCATACTTTGAGAAAGTGCGTGAAGTGCATGTTTCGAGGCGCAATATACCCCTCCATTTTCGTAAGCTTGTGTGCCTGCAATTGAGCCAAGATTTATAATATGCCCTTTCTCCCGTTTTATCATATTTGGGGTAAGTGTGCGAGTGATATGGAGTACACCCTTGATATTAGTATCAATCATAGCGTTCCAATCCTCAAAACTACCCTCATAAATATGCTCCATTCCAGATGCCAAACCAGCATTATTTACTAGTACGTCGGGAGCTAAAAACTGAGGGCTTAATGTTGCCAAAGATTGTGTAGTCTGCTCATAAGAGCGAATATCAAACACTAAAGCCACAACCTCAACGCCATACTCTTCTACTAATTTTTGTTTAACACTCTCTAATCTATCGGCTCTACGACCAGTAATTACGATGTTGTAACCCAATTTTGCCAATTTATTAGCTACTGCCTCACCTATTCCAGATGTTGCACCTGTAACTATTGCATGTTTTTTGTCCATAATCTTAATATTTTAAATTTTATTATTCTTTCAAAGATTAATTTTGATTATCTTGCAAAAATAGCTAATTTTGTCAAATTATCATAAAAATAATGTTTAAGAAACTGTTAATTTTTTTTATAGCTAAGCGAATTTCATCGCTTAAAAGCGAGGGAAGTGGGCGTATAATGTTGCGTACCGCTATTTTGACTATTGCTGTTAGTGTGGCGGTGATGGCTATGACGATAAATATTATTGGTGGATTTAAACAAGAAATCAGCTCAAAAGTGGTAGGTTTTGCTAGTCACTTCACTATTACCTCTCTCGATAAACGTCAAGAAATGCCAATATCTTCTGATAATCAATATATTGAGCAGATAAAAGAGCTTGATTTCGTAAAATCGGTTGCTCCATACACATCAAAAGGGGGTGTTTTAAAAAGTTCACAGGGCGCAAAAGGGGTGCAGCTGAAAGGGGTAGATAGCTCTTACGACTTTAGTTTTATCGAAAAAAGCATGGTAGAGGGTCGTTTGCCTGCATTTTCTAATGATGAAAAGACAAAAGAGGTGATAATTTCAAAAATTATATCCAACCAGATGCTTTTAAATATTGGTGATAAGTTTGAGATGATGTTTATTAGCGGCGACGATGTATTTAGAGATAGATTGGAGGTTGTCGGTGTGTATCAAACATCGCTTGCAGAGTTTGACGGTTCGACAATAATCGGTGATATTCAGGTTGTTTCGAGAGTTAGTGGTTACAGAGCTGGTGAGATTGGAGGTTATGAGATAATGAGCGATAATTTCGATAATATTGATGATTATACCGTTCAACTAGAGGATGTGCTGTTTGAAAATATGGATGCTGGAGAGCCACTGATGTTAAATTCAGTAAAAAGCGACTATGTTCGTATTTTTGATTGGCTTGCTCTGCAAGATACCAATATTTTGGTAATAATGGTGGTGATGATTTTTGTGGCAGCTTTTAGTATGATTGCTATGATGTTGATAATCCTTATTGAAAAAAGCTCAATGATAGGAATTTTAAAAACTTTGGGTATGAAAGATGGCTCTTTGCAGCGGCTTTTTATCCTACGCTCCTCTTATATCGTAGCTGTTGGAATTGGGATAGGTGTTTTGGTATCGCTTATTTTATCATATATTCAGCTCTATTTTAAACCATTAAAATTGTCGGCTGAGGCATATTTTTTAGATTATGTTCCTATTGAGATAAATTATTTGTATCTTTGTGGAGTTGCTATCTATAGTTTTGTTGCATTAATGTTGCTTCAAACCTTGCCTGTAAGGGTAATTTCAAAGATGGCACCGCATGAAAGTATAAAGGGAGCTTCTTAAACTCCATAATTTAGAAGTTCCCTTAGAACTCCCCTAAAGTATAAACTAAATGGATAAACGAAAAGAGACAATAGCGGCAATGTTTGATGAGATTGCCTTTAAATACGACTTCTTAAACCACTTTCTATCGCTTGGAATAGATAAAATATGGCGACGAAAAGTTGTGAAATTGGTAAAAAAGCAAAATCCCTCAAAAATATTGGATATTGCAGCAGGAACAGGCGATTTGTCGATAAAATTGGCTCAAAAAATTGAAAACTGCTCGATTATCGGTGCAGATATCTCGGAGGGAATGTTGGAGATTGCACGCCAAAAAGTGGCAAAAAAGGCACTTACAGAGCGTGTTACTTTTGAAATAGGCGATGCTCTCGACCTTAAATATTCTGATTGTAGTTTTGATGCAATTACGGTGGCTTTTGGAGTGCGCAATTTCGAAAATTTACAACAAGGGCTAACTCAGATGCTAAGAGTTACGAAAGAGGGTGGTTTAGTGGTGGTTTTAGAGCTATCTATGCCTCAATCAAAGTTGGTAAGATGGGGCTACAATATCTATTTTACCAAAATATTGCCAATAATTGGGCGTTTAACATCAAAAAGTAGCTTTGCTTACAACTATCTGCCTATGTCGGTTGAGAATTTTGTTAGTGGTGAGCAGTTTTTGGAGTTAATGAATAAAGTAGGGTATAAAAATTGTCGAAAACGCTCGTTATCTTTTGGAATAGCTACCGTTTATTATGGAACTAAATAGTTGAGTGGTAAAACCTCAACAAAAACTAAATTATAGAGGAAATGAAAAAGTTTTTAATCGTAGTACTTTGTGCTATATCGCTAAGCTCATGTATTGAGCCAGAAAAGATTCATGTTAAGAAGTTTGCTGGTATCGAGAAAGCAGCCACTGGAAGTGAAAACCTAAAAATGAACCTTAAATTTGTTGTCGATAATGGTACGTCGGCATTCAAATTATCTGATACAAAAATTGATGCAGTTATTAATGGTGATGTAGCTATAAGATTGTGGGTTGATGATAAAGTTAAAGTAAAGCGTGGCACTAATGAGGTGGTTTTACCTCTAAGAATGAAAATTTCAGGAGGGCTTTTAGGAGCACTTTCAATTATCAAAAATGTTGATAAGATGAAATTTAATGTCTCGACTAAAGCCTCATCATTTATTTTAAGTAAGAATTATATCTACAATGATTTATCGGCTAAGGAGTTAAAAAATATTGTTGGTTATGATATTGTCGAGCTATTTAAAAAGGCTATATAGAGCAATTTTATAGATATTAAGATGGGTAAAACAGAATTTAAACTAGCCAAAATATCGGTATCAGAGTATAAGAGAGAGTATCAAAATATTGAAAAGGTAAGGTGTATCTGCAAAGGGTGTCCTAACTATGGCAAAAGATGGGGTTGCCCACCTTTTGAACCAGAAGAAGATGCTAAAATTGACACCTTTAATTTTGCCTATATTATGGCTACAAAAATATATATTGACGACTCTTATTTAGATAAAACCTATGATGGCAAGCAGTTTGCTAAGGTGTGTCAAGAAATTTTAGTGGCTCAGCGAAAAATAATTGATAAAAAATTGGTTGAACTTGAAGATTCTACCCCTTTTTCTCAAAGTTTTTATGGTGGTGCTTGTATTGGTTGTGGATATGAAAAGTGTAGTAGATCTGAGGGCAAACCGTGCACTAAATCGGCTACAATTCGCCCTTCGTTAGAGTCTATGGGGTTTGAAGTTAGCAAAACCACCTCTAATTTGCTCAATATAGAGATATTATGGAGTAAAGATGGAAAACTGCCAGAATATTATACTTTGGTATATGCAATATTTTCGAAAGAAAGTATAGAAGATAGTAAATTTGAAATTTTTAGAAATTAATTAATATGAGAAAGATAGTTTTATTTGTAGCTTTAACTTTTATATCATTAAGTGTCGTTAGGGCGCAAAATTATGGTGATGTATCGGGAAATGATGCAGCTCAATATGAGTCGAGAGATATCATTTCATCGCTCTCTTCGATGGGCTACGATAGGGCACGTACAACAATAAATAGCGATGTAGCGGTAACACTCGATAAGCCAAATCTAGCTAAAGAGGTAAAAGGGTATAGAATTAGAATTTTTTTTGACAACAAACAATCATCTCGTAGCGATGCTGAGGTGGCAATTATGAAATACGAAAAATTATATCCAAATTCTAAGACTTACCTAACTTACGAACCTCCCTATTTTAAAGTTACTGCTGGTAATTTTATGGGACGTACTGAGGCGGTAAATGTGTGGGGAAAGATTTTGGGTGAGTTCCCTACTGCTTTTATTGTAACTGAAAATATACCTCTTTATCTGCTTTTAGAATCGCAGGAGTAGAGATTAGGGGTTAGAGATTAGAGGTTAGAGATTAGAGGTAGGAGTTAAAACCGTATAATAAGTAGTGTAAAACAATTATTGCCATATTCTTAATAGCACTCTTGGAGCGATATTTTTCACTATTAAATCTCAATATAGAACCACTATATTTTCGATTCAATAGCAAAAAATCTCATCTCCAATAGCACTATTAAAAATACACCAATAATTATTTTACCCTACTTAATATTAATAAAACAGTAAAATACTTTAGTGAAAACTAAAATATTTTACTGTTTTAACTTTTGTAAATTTTGAAAATAGAATATATGAGCCAAAAGATTGGATTAACAAATCAACAGATAGAGGAGAGTCGAAGAAAGTTCGGAGTTAACCTATTAACTCCGCCAAAGGAGAAAGCGTGGTGGATATTATATCTCGAAAAATTTTCTGATCCATTGATTATTATACTTCTTGTGGCGACTGTAATATCGCTAATTGCTGGAATTTTGCATGGCGATTTTATCGAATCGGTGGGTATTATCTGTGCTGTATTAATAGCTACAGGAGTAGGTTTTTGGCAAGAGTATAGCGCAAAAAAGAAGTTTGATTTAATGAAATCAGACAAAGATTTCGAGCTGGTCAAGGTTAGGCGAGGGTCGATGGTTGTCGAAATTACAAAAGATATGGTAGTTGTTGGCGATGTGGTGATAATCTCAGCGGGTGATGAGATTCCAGCCGATATTGAGCTTTTCGACTCAACAGAGATGAAAGTATCAGAGGCATCTATGACAGGTGAGTCGATGGCGGTTTCGAAATATCCAATAGAATATAAATTTGAAGGCTCGGGTTTTGCACCAAATATGTTGCTAAGAGGTACCACTGTAGAGCAGGGATTTGGTGAGGGCACTGTAGTGGCTGTGGGTGATAGTACCGAGATTGGTAAAACTACACGCCAAGCCTCTGAGCAGACAAACAACAAAACTCCACTTGAAGTGCAGCTTAATGGTCTTGCTGAGGTAATTTCGAGAATAGCTTTTATTGTTGCAGGCTTAATGTTTATAACATTAAATATAGTGCATTGGTCGAATAATGCGTTTGCATGGAATTTAGACACCCTTCTTGTTGAGGTAGGTTTTTTGATGAGTGCAGTGGCGGTAATAATTGTTGCAGTACCAGAAGGTCTGCCGCTTTCTGTAACATTAGCATTAGCTTTTTCAATGAAAAACATGGCTAAAGAGAATAACCTTGTCAAAAAAATGCATGCTTGCGAAACTATTGGAGCTGTCAATATTATCTTTACCGACAAAACAGGTACGCTTACCCAAAACTCTATGAGTGTGGTTGAAATAGATGTAAAAGAGGAAAATCGTGAACTTTTTGATATAATTGGAGCGTTAAATTCTACTGCAAATTGGTCGAGTGGCTCACTTCCTATTGGAAATCCTACTGATAGTGCAATTCTAAAGTTTGTCGCTCGTCAAAAAAGTGAGCAACTGCGCTCTTTATTCCAAACCATCGAAACTATACCCTTTTCTAGCCTATATAAGTATATGGTTAAGAGTATTAGAAATAGCGAAGATGGTAGTGAACTACTAATTATTAAAGGTGCACCTGAGGTTATCTCTAAATTAATTGGCGATAGTTCATTTTTAGATAAAGTGGCAGTTGAGCAGGAGCGAGGAAGGCGTGCTATAGCCGCTGCTATCATAAATAACTGTTCTTTTAGTAATTTAAAGGAGCGATTAGAGAGCGAAAAAACGATAGAAGATGCAAGATATGTAGGTAGTTGGTTTATCGAAGATCCAATTAGAGGTGATGTATCAGAAGCTATTGTAAAATGTTATGGAGCTGGAGTAGATGTTGTAATGATGACAGGCGATAACATCAAAACAGGTAGTGAAATTGCTCGCCAAGCAGGTTTTAAAGATATTTGGGCTATTGAGGCCAAAGACTTTGTAGAGGCTATCGAAAACAGAACAAAAACAGAGGGTGGTAGAGCGATTCCAAACGTAATAGCACGCTGTACACCTACAAATAAACTCGATATTTTGAAATGGGCACAATCTAAGGGATATGTGTGTGCAATGACTGGCGATGGAGTTAACGACTCTCCATCTTTAAACTATGCAGATGTGGGAATTGCCATGGGTTCGGGTACATCAGTGGCAAAAGAGGCTGCCGATATTGTACTTCTAAACGATGCTTTTCCTTCGATAGTTACAGGCTTAAAGTGGGGGCGTTCACTCTACAAAAATATCAAAAATTTTCTGTTTTTTCAGCTAAATATTAATGTTTCGGCATGTCTTACTGCTGTTTTTGGTCCTCTTCTAGGGGTAGAGATGCCCTTTACGGTAATCCAATTTTTATGGATAAATTTGGTTATGGATTCATTAGCTGCAATAGCTTTAGCTTCCGAACCAGCCGACGAAAAGGTGTTGGAGGACAAACCACGTGATAAGAGCGAATTTATTATTAATAGAGATTTGCAAAAGGCGATATTTGGCTTTGGTGGATTTGTTTGGGTGCTATGCTCTGTTGTTTTGTGGGGTATGAGTAGCGGTGTAGAGCTGTTTTCTGGGGTTACTCTTACAACATTTTTTGCAGCCTATATGACCCTTAATTGGTGGAACCTATTTAATGCTCGTGTAACAGGCAAAAACCACTCTGTTTTTGATGGATTAACCAAAAATGCTAAGTTCTTAGCTGTTGCATTTGGCATCCTTTTCTGTACAATACTTATTGTTCAGATTGGTGGTGAATTATTCAATACAACCCCATTATCATGGCATACATGGGGTAAAATTATCTTATATACATCGCCTGTAGTAATTGTAAGAGAGATTTATTTTCAAGTTTGTAGACGAAAAAAATAACAATTTATAATAAAAAATCTATTTATTTGATTATATTTGCATGGTGAATTGCGAACATAAGGGGAGTTTAAAATTCTGATTTTTCAAGATTTTAGAAGTTCCCATAATCAAATAGGTAGATTTTCAACCTGAAATATAAGATGTCTTATGATTGTTTAAGGGAATTTCCAAAATATGACTTTCGGAGTTTTTCCGTTTTAAGGCTTCATATAAAGCTTTAAAACAAAAAATCTCTCAAAATCCAGAATTTAGAACTCCCCTAATATTACTAACTTAAATTTAATAGCAAATGAAAAATTTTTCACAAAAGTTTTTTTCGTCTGTTTTTGCATTAACTGCACTCTTAGCAGGAGCGGTAGATGCACAAGCGACAAACATTGTACCCAAAACCGAAGGTATTCGAAGGGTAGTAACTGCTCAAATTAATGGTGAAGAGATGTTATATATCTCAGAAATCGATGGAGCGGTATCTTTAAATCAATTTAATGGCAAATCTAGGTGGAGAATACCATCAGACAACCCTGCTTTGATGTTCGAAATTATTGCAACGGATATAGATGGCGACAAAAGCGACGATTTATTAGGAGTAAGTGCAAATGGCTCGGTATACGCTTGGTCGAGTGGAGGCAAGCTGCTTTGGAAATTTTCGACTCCCGAAAAAGTGCGACTTTGTCAGATTGCGACAGTTGGAGAGGGTAGTGATATGAGAATTTTTGCTGGTGGTAATGATTACAATCTTTATGAACTTGATATAAAGGGTAATCTTCTATCTACAACCGCAGTAGAAGGATCGGTTTTGTATATCGAAAGTGGCGATTTTATTACAAAAGGCAAAGACGACCTATTTGTATTTACATTAACTCATGATAAGCTACATTCCAACTTTTTTGGATTTATCGACTCCGATACAAAAGAGATTATAAAGAGCGGAGCTATTGGCGATATTTACAAAGAGGTGATAGAGGTGTCAGAGGAGCGTTTAACCCCAGCTACCTCTTTAATCGTAAATAAAGTATCTGTTTCTGATATAAATGGTGATGGTAAAGATGATGTAATCTTAACAGGTCACTCTTCGACAGGTAGTACTTATGTTTTTGATGGTGATTTAAACCCTATTATCAACTGTTTTGGCTCTAAAAAAGATGGTCAGGTGTATGCTCATGCTGTAGCCACATCTTTACAACCTGTAAAAGAGCAGATAGCGATGCAATATGGTGGGATAATGCGTGTTTTCGACCTAAAAGGCAATTTGTTGGCAACTGTAGGTGAGCGTTACAAAGGGGTAATATTTAATGAGTTGGTGCTTGCTCCAGATCACAAAACTTTAATTGGTGCAGGTCAAATAGGGGGTGATAACACTCTATACTGCTTCGACCTAACAAAAGATAAATGGTGGGAAGAGCCGCAAGAGTTAGGAGGTAGAGCAGCGGAGGTCGAAGATAACATCGCTACTCTTTATGCTCAAGCTTTAAAGTTTAAACGCCCAGATTATCAGCAAAAACAGCAAAATTCGTTTACTTTACTAGGAGTTAATCCAAGTTCAATAGCTCCAGAGGTTATGAAGCTTTCGGAAGGTGAAATAATTACGCTTTCAGGAGGAGGTAATTTTTCTGAAAACACAAGTCGTGACCACATGGTTGCAGCATTTGGTGAGTCGGCTCTAAAACATGACCGTCGCCGTAAATACAACAATACTCGTGAAGAGATTGTGGAGTGGGCACGCCAAAAAGAGGCTGCAAACGACCCTTTCGAGATGTGGGTAGGACATGGTACCGATCCTTTCTTTGTGCAGATTGAGACTATAGAACAGATGTTGAAAGTGGCACCAAACACCTGTCGTGGGCTTGTGTATGCCGAGATGGCTGGAGCTTCTGATCCACGTGTGGTATATTTTGTAAATGAATATATGCCTCGAATTGCAAAGGCTGTACGTGATAATAATAGTAAGACTAAACTTTATTTTAGATATAAAAATATGTTCTGGGCAGCTGATTGCCATGAACCTATCTGGAAAGAGATGTTTTTCTCAGGAAAATATAATGATATTTTAGCTCCCGCTGCTGAGGATACAAATAATCGCTTGCAAGACCTTAATTTCGCAGGTCGTGTGGGTATGTGGATGAGTGGTTATGTAGATGATTATGCTATTCGCTTAATTAATGATAATCCTACTTCATGGCGACCATACTCTCCTGGTGGACAACGCTCTTTCTCTCCATATTTGAGAAATGCAGCTCTTATGATTGCTTATGGTAGTCGATATGGTGTGTTTGGTCTTGCCTACCTTAATGATTTGAGTTATAACCCTCTTTTAGCACTTGTAAAATCGGGAATTTTACCAACAGTTAAACCAGAAGATATTTTGTCAGTGGGTTCTTGGCACCTTGTAAAAGATATAGACCAAGAATATCTTGAACGTGTAAACAATGGTCATAATCTACTAAAATATGATGTTACTGATACGGATGCTATCGTTTCTGTGGCAGGGGTTCATTGGTGTGGTGCCGATATTCCAGAGTACGACTACTCAAAAATTGCTAGTGGTGTAAATTATCGTTGGTTAAACTTTATTCCTCCAATGCCTAACGGTATGGTGCCATTTACAGCTTCGGAGTATGCGAAGCAACTGGATAAAGATAAAGTAGGTTATGTGGTTAGTGATATTCACCATGCTATAGTTGATGGCAAAAAAGTTGAGGCGAAAGAGTTTGGCTCAACAATGAAAAATATTGTCGAAAATGGAGGAAAATCGCTGCTTATGCGTGTAGATAACGCTTCATGGGGGCTGTTTAAGGTTGGTGATAACCATGCTAGACTAATATTAATCGACCCAGGATATATCGACCCTGCTGAGCGTATAGCCACAATAAATCTTCAAAATACCATGCCAAAAGGTGCTGTCGATATATTAACAGGCGAAAAATTGTCGGTTAAAGGTGGAAAAATGGAGATTACAGTGCCAGCTGGCTCTATGCGATTTATCGACTTTGAATATGAAGAAGCTTCTGCTTTTGATAAGTAGAGCTACTGAAGGCGTGTTTTTGTTCACTTTTTTAAAAAAGTGTTAAATATAGATTTTTAAGTGGGTGACTCAAAAGAAAAGAAATTTACTTAAAATTAAACAATCCAGACCATTACCCTTACTCACAACGATTGTAAGCAGGGGTGATGGTCTGGATTTTTGATTGTGGGTCACCCACTTTGAAGTTTTTAGACACTTAACTATTTGTAAATTAGCTTGATATTAAGTAGGGTAAAATAATTATTGGTGTATTTTTAAAAGTGCTATTGGAGATGAGATTTTTTGCTATTGAATCGAAAATATAGTGGTTCTATATTGAGATTTAATAGTGAAAAATATCGCTCCAAGAGTGCTATTAAGAATATGGCAATAATTGTTTTACACTACTTAGTTTTGCGAATGACCTTTCTTAAATAGATTATTCATCTCCTCCAGAGTTTTACCTTTTGTCTCTGGAACCATTTTCCACATAAATAGAGCTGAAAGTACTGCCATAAGAGCATACACCCAATATGCAAAACCGTGGTTAAATAGCTCTGTTAAGTATGATGATTTGTCCATCATTGGGAAAGTCCATGACACAAGATAGTTTGCAATCCATTGAACAGCAACAGCTAGAGCCATTGCACTACCTCTGATTTGGTTAGGGAAAATTTCAGCTAATAGTACCCAACAAACTGGACCCCAGCTTACTGCAAATGAAGCAGTGTATAGAAGCATTACGATAAGTGCACCAATTCCAAGATTTCCCGAGAAAAATAGCATCCCTAGCAGGAACATACTTACAGCCATACCGATACTACCTGTAATCATAAGAGGACGACGACCAAATTTGTCGACTGTAAAGATTGCAAGAGTTGTGAAAGATAGGTTTATAATACCTACGATAATAGTTTGTAGAAGTGCTGAGTCGGTGCCGCTACCCATATTACGGAAAATCTCAGGAGCGTAGTAAAGTACCACATTTATACCCACAAATTGTTGAAAAACAGAGAGAAGCATACCTACGACAATAACTGTTGTGCCAAAAGCAAAAAGACGTGAGGTGGTAACCGCAGAAAGCGATTCTTTGATTTGAGAAATTTCGGTCTCGACTCTCTCTTTGCCTGCAACTTTAGCAATTACTATTTTAGCCTTATCAATCTGACCACGCATAACAAGATAACGAGGCGACTCGGCAACAAACATAATAGCACAAAGAAGTAGAGAGGCTGGAATTACTTCAGAAAGGAACATTAATCTCCAACCTGTTGAGGCAATCCACTCTTCATTACCACTAATAGCGATAGAATAGTTTACAAAGTAGACTAGAAGCATACCGAAAATAATGGCAAATTGGTTGAGCGAAACCATTGCACCACGTTTTTCTGCGGGCGACATCTCGGCGATATACATTGGCGAAAGCATTGAGGCAAGACCAACGCCAATACCACCAATAATACGATATATTACAAATACCGATATTAGCTCATGAAGCGGAGCACTACTACCCATATCAGGATATGCCGAACCTACTGCCGAGATAAGAAATAGAATTGCCGCAATCATAAGGCTCTTTTTACGACCAAAATTGCTAGCCATATAGCCACCAATCAGACCACCTATAATACAGCCAATAAGTGCACTAGAGACAAGAAAGCCTTGAAGTGAATTTGCCGAAGCTTCATCCATTCCAAGGGGTGAAATAAAGTTAAGCTCAAGATACTTTACTGTACCCGATATAACCGCTGTGTCGTAACCAAATAGCAATCCACCTAGTGTTGCTACTACCGTTACAAACATCAAATATTTGTTGGTTTTACTGTTCATTATTTTTAGGGATTAGAGGTTAGAGATTAGGAGTTAGAGATTAGAGGTTAGAGATTAGGTGTTAGGGATTAAAGATTAGGATTAATGATTAGGGGTTAAGAATTAGGGGTTACGGGGTTAAGGATTAGGATTAATGCTTAGGGTTATGAAAATTTCTCTAACCTCTAACCTCTAATCTCTAACCCCTAATCTCTAACCCCTAATCTCCAACCTCTTATCTCTAACCTCTAAATATACATAGTGATAATTTGCTCATATAACTCCTGACGACCGCTAATCATCTTAGGCTCACCTGTAGCAGCTGCGTGGTTGCGAAGATCTTCAAGCGTTAGTTTGCCAGCTTCAAACTCAGCACCTTTACCAGCATCGAAAGATGAGTAACGCTCTGTACGAAGCGATTTGTATGGTGACTCAGAAAGGATTTTGTTGGCAATAATAAGCGCACGAGCAAAAGTATCCATACCTGTGATATGAGCAATGAATAAATCTTCAACAGAAGTAGAGTTGCGACGAACTTTAGCATCGAAGTTGATACCACCAACTAAACCTCCACCTTGCAAAAGCACTAGCATTGCCTCTACCGACTCTTGTAGATTTACTGGGAATTGGTCGGTATCCCAACCGTTTTGAGCATCACCACGGTTAGCATCAATACTGCCTAACATACCTGCATCAACAGCACATTGAAGCTCATGTTCGAAAGTGTGACCTGCCAAAGTTGCATGGTTTACTTCGATATTTAATTTAAAATCTTTGTCTAGTCCGTAGTGACGAAGGAATCCGATAACTGTTTCACTGTCAAAGTCGTATTGGTGTTTTGTAGGCTCCATTGGTTTTGGTTCGATAAAGAAAGTACCTGTGAAACCTTTAGAGCGAGCATAATCACGTGCCATAGTAAGTACCATTGCTAAGTGGTCTTTTTCACGTTTTGTATTTGTGTTAAGAAGCGACATATAACCTTCACGACCACCCCAGAATACGTAGTTCTCACCACCTAACTCGATTGTTGCATCAATTGCATTTTTGATTTGAGCAGCAGCATAAGTAAGAGTGTCGAAATCAGGGTTTGTAGCAGCACCATTCATATAACGTTTGTTGCTAAAAACGTTTGCAGTACCCCAAAGTAGTTTAACTCCTGTCTCTTCTTGTTTTTGCTTAGCATAAGCGACGATAGCTTTAAGGTTTGCTTCATACTCCTCAAGGCTTCCACCCTCGCTGATAAGGTCGATATCGTGGAAACAGTAGTAAGGTGCACCGATTTTTACAAAAAATTCGAATGCAGCATCCATTTTAGCTTTTGCTGACTCAACTGCATCTGAAATGGATTCCCAAGGACGTGTAATAGTTCCAGGACCAAAAGGGTCACTACCATCACCACAGAATGAGTGCCAGTAAGCCACTGCAAAACGCAGATGCTCTTTCATTGTTTTACCTGCTATTACTCTGTTTTCGTCATAATAACGAAATGCCATAGGGTTTTTAGATTCTGCACCCTCAAATTTAATTTTGTCGAAACTTGAAAAAATTGTACTCATGATTTTAATTTTATTTAATTTTATAATTTGTAATTTACAATTAACGAACCCTCCAATTAAGCTCCGCCAACCATCTTTGATACCCAGCTTCTAAAACATCTTTCATAAGAGGATTTGGCTCGATAGTTTCGAGTTTTGTAAGCGATTTAAACGCCTCTTCTCGATTTTTATAGATGCCAGCACCCAGTGCAGCACCACGAGCAGCCCCTAAAGCTCCATCGGTGTTGTATAGCTCAATACGTGCATCGCATAAAGTTGCTAAAGTCTCACGGAATATCTCACTTAAAAACATATTTGCCTTACCAGCACGGATAACTTTTGGCTCAACACCAATCGAGCGCATAATATCTACACCATATCTAAATGAATATGCTATCCCCTCTTGCGCTGCTCTAAGAACATTTGCTTTTGTGTGGCGATTAAGGTCTAAACCAGAGATTGTAGCCCCAGTATAGCTATTTTCTAACATTCTTTCTGCACCATTGCCAAAAGGTAACATCAATACACCATCTGAGCCAACAGCAACCGATTCACACATCTTATTTACCTGCTCGTATGATAGTTCATCAGCCATATTTCTCTTGACCCAAGCATTTAAGATACCTGTGCCATTAATACAAAGTAGCACACCATAGCGTGGATTCTGCTTTGAGTGATTTACGTGAAGGAAGGTGTTTACTCGTGAAAGCTTATCGTACTGAGCAGTGTCTGTTACCCCATAAACAACCCCAGAGGTGCCTCCAGTAGCCGCAATTTCGCCGCTATCCATCACATTTAGCGAAAAGGCGTTGTTTGGTTGGTCGCCTGCTCGATATGAAATTGGAGTACCCTCTTTAATGCCAAGTAAATCTTCGATTTTTTTAGTTGTATGACACTGAACAGCTATTGATGGCTTATCGTTAGCTATTGTGTCGAGCTGTATTCCATAATTTTCTGCTATAAAATCGGCACGTTTGCCAGCCTTAAAATCCCACAGAATTTGCTCGGAAAGTCCGCTTGTGGTAGTGGCAAAATCATCGGATAATTTTAGTGCGATAAAGTCGCCAGGGAGCATAAATTTGTATATCTTCTCAAAAATTTGAGGCTCATTCTCCTTTACCCAAGCAAGCTTTGAAGCGGTAAAGTTGCCTGGAGAATTTAAAGTTTTGTCGAGACATTTGTCGCCTCCTAAATCTTCTAATGCTTTAGCTCCAATTTCGACAGCTCTACTATCACACCAAATTATTGCATCTCTAAGCGGATTTCCCTCTTTGTCGACACACACTAATCCGTGCATCTGATATGTTATGCCTATTGCCTCAATTTTAGAGTTGTCGATAACTGAACCTACAAGGTTTATCCCCTCACAAACGTAGTCCCACCATAAAAGTGGGTTTTGCTCAGCCCATCCAGCCTTTATAGCTTTAATTTCCATCTCTTTTGATGGTAGAGTAGCAGAGGCTTCACACTCACCACTCACAACGTTCATTGCAGATATTTTTACTGATGAACTTCCGATGTCGATACCTAAAGTGTACATATAATATTGTTTGTTTTATTCATTTGGGAGTTTAAATTTATAGAAAAATTGCTAAAGGGAACTTCTAAAATCTCTTAAAATATTAAATTTAAAACTCTCTTGGAGTAATCTATTCTTAAAAATATAACCTTGAAATTTTATTGCTATTTTTTCTCTCTTTTTCGTATTTTATTCGGTTAAATGTATAATATTGAGCAGGTTTGTGAGCAACATTTTTTTCTCTCTCGCCCGTAGCCTCTAAGTAGCCAAGATTAGTAATCTTTTTTCTAAAGTTTCGACTATCTAGTTCGGTTCCTATTACCGCCTCATATAAGGTTTGAAGCTGGCGAATAGTAAATCGCTTCGGTAGCAGTTCAAAAGCGATAGGCGATTGGAAAAATTTACTAGTTATGGTGCTTATAGCACTTGTAGCAATCTCTTTGTGGTCTAATCCTAATCTTTTAACAGAGTCGATAGGACGCCATACAGCCCCCTTTCGAAGTGTAAATCGACGGATTTTGTCGTCCAATTTGAGAAGAGAGTAGTAGGCAACAGTAATCACTCTATTTGTCTGGATTCCGTAATAGCTGTTTAACCACTTCAAATCATCTCCTTTAACTCTATTAGGATTGGAAAATACTTGAAGCTGTTCAAGAAATATATTCGATAGCCCTGTCATATTCTCCAATACTCTATATGCGGCAGATTCTAGCTCTTCACTCTCGTAAATCAAGCTTCCTGGTAGTTTGTAGTCATCAATTCCTTTGCGAGTAGAGTTGCTCTCTCTACGAATAAGAAGTAGATTTAAATCTTTGCCGTCAAATCCTAAAATTACACAATCTACCGAAACAGAGCTGTTAAATGATTCATTATTAACATACTTTTTTGCCATAGATTATGAGTTTGTTTAGATTTGTGTTATATAAGGGAACTTCTAAAAATCGAATAAAACCAATTATTAGAACTCCTCATAAGATGGTCGATTATTAGAAGTTTCCTTAAAAATTAGTCTCTAAATAATCTGTTACAAAAGTAATAAAAATTATATCTATAAACAAACAAAATTTGTTTTTTACGCTAACAATAATTCTATATCTTTCTATATATAGTTATAAACTGAAGTTTTTATCTGTTTCTAAGTGACTTTTTTACGCTAAGTATGTTTGGTTATACCAATAAAGGTTTGAAAATCCTTTATTGGCATTAACCATTAGTTGCTGTCTAAATAGAATATATAAGGTTATTTGCAGCACGTCGAGATTTTGGATTTTTAGATGGTTGGTTGTAATCCTCTGCATCACGAGTGCCAATAGCTACAGCAAATTTTGTCTTAAATCCAGATAAATTTAAAGCCTCATTATATTTTTCACACTCTATTCCCTCCATAGGTGAAGAGTCGATGCCCATAGAGGCGCAAGCCGAAAGAAGTACTCCAAGCGATATATACAATTGATTGGTAAACCACGCCTTTATCTGCTCTTGTGAGAGTGGTTTTATAAATTTTTTGTAATATTCGTTTGCACCCTCTGGTAAATTGTCTTTAGCCCATCGCTCAAACTTCTCTACATCATCAATTACACTAAAAATAACCAGAGTATGACAATCTCTAATTTTCTCACCGTTAAAATATGAGAATTGCGAAAGTTTATTTTTCATTACACTATCTGTAACGAATATAAATCGCCAAGGTTGACTATTAATAGAGGAGGGAGATAGACGTAAAATCTCCTTTAATTCATCTAATATTTCACTGCTGATTTGTTTGGATGAATCATACATTTTGGCTGTATAACGCCACTGCATTGAGTTTAAGAAATTCATAATTTTAAAAAATTTAATTTATATTTCAAATAATTTTATTATATTTGTTAGCGAAAGGCATTAACTCTCAGAAACATAATTTCAAACATCATACCATCAAACATAAAAAGTTGAACGTAAGAGGTAAAAATAGCTGAAAATATGGATTAAAAACGGTTTTAAAGCGTTTATTTGTAATTTTTACTTTTTTTATTGTCAATAGTTTTAAAATAATAATATTAGATTAAAATCGTGTAGATTTACTGATAGTTAAGTTGTCAATTTATGAGTAAAAACCATCAAAAAAACTAGTAATAGTAATTAAATTTTACTATTTTTATTAAAAAATATAAAAAAATATTTGGAAATTCGATAAATTATTTATATTTTTACGAAATCAAAAATAGTTTTAACGTTATCTGTAGCCTATTTTAATTTTTTTTATGGATGTTTTTAACTGTTTTTGACCAGATGAAGTGCTGCTTCATTTTTTGATAAGAAAAATAAAATGTATTAAACATTACACTATAAAATTTATAGCAATGGCAATTTTGAAATTTGACAAAAACGAATTAACAAACTTGGAATATTCACTTGATCGTGAATTTATCTCTACTAACAGAGCTGGTGGTTATATGAGTACCACTATCACCTGCTGTAATACCAGAAAGTATCACGGTTTGATGGTGTGTCCAATTGAAAATTTAGGTTCTGAGAATTATGTACTACTTTCATCGCTTGATGAGACGATAATACAGAGGGGGGAGTCTTTCAATCTTGCAATTCATGGTTTTCCTGCTGGTGTATATGAGCCAAAAGGTCACAAATACATAAGAAGTTTTGACTACACTCCAACCCCAACTTTAGTCTATCGTGTAGGTGGTGTAGTTCTTAAAAAAGAGCTGCTTTGGCTTCATAGCAAAGATCAACTTCTTATTAGATATACTCTTGAGCAGGCTACTTCGCCTACTACGCTTCGACTTCGTCCTTTTTTAGCTTTCCGTCAAACTCACACTTTGAGCAAAGAGAATATGAATGCAGATGGTCGCTCGTACAAAATTAACGGAGGTGTCAAAAATCGTCTTTACGAAAATCTTCCATATCTTCACATGCAGCTAAATTGCGAAAGTGAGTTCTATCCAGCACCAGAGTGGTATAAAGATTTTGAATATATCGAGGAGATTAAGCGAGGATATGAGTCGAGAGAAGATTTACTTACTACAGGCGTGTTTGATATAGATTTTACAAACAATCCTTCAGTGGTAATATCGTGTTCTTTAAGCGAAGTTGATACAACAAATCTTAACGAACTTTTTGAAGAGGAACTTTCTCATCGTACCGAAAAAGTAGAGTTTTTACCATGTCTTAAACATAGTGGTCGTCAATTTGTAGTAAAACAAGATGGTGAGATGAAGTTTATTGCAGGTTATCCTTGGTTTGAGCGTCAAGGTCGTGATACATTTATCGCAGCACCTTGGGTTACGCTTAGTCAAGATAAAGCAGATGACTGTATGGGTATATTTAAGAGTTCTATGTCGCACATGAGTGGAGGTCTTTTCCGTGCATATATAGGTAATTACGAATCGGCTGATACATCACTTTGGTTCTATAATGCCCTTCAACAATTAGAAAAAGCAGTTGGCGAGCAAGAAATTTGGAACAATTTTGGTAAGGTAATGATGGAGCTAATCGAAACTTACGCTTCTGGATTATCATATATGGGTGTTGAACTTAGAGAAAATGGTCTGATTTGGGCTAGTAAAGAGGGTGTAGCACTTACGTGGATGAATAAATTTGCTGATGGCAAGCCTGTTACTCAACGTGGAGGCTATGTTATCGAAATTAATGCTATGTGGTATAATGCTATTTGCTACACTTTAGAGCTTGCTAAAAAACATGGCGAAAATAGCTTTATTGAGAAATGGCAATCATATCCAGAGCTTATAAAAGAGAGTTTCCATAAAGTTTTCTGGTTAGAAAATGAGAACTATTTTGCAGACTTCGTAAACGACCGAGAAATTAATAAGCAAATTCGTCCAAACCAAATATTTGCTTGTGCACTGCCTTATAGAGTGGCAGAAGATGATGAGGTTAAGGCGGTAATAGATATTATCGACCAACATCTTCTTACAAACAAAGGTTTAAGAACTTTATCTCCTAAAGATTCAGAATATATCGGTTTCTTTGGTGGAAATGAGCGAGAGAGAGCACTAGGACACCACCAAGGTACAACTCGAGCATGGCTTCTACCTTACTACTATGCTGCAAACTATTCAATCTACGAAAATAGCTTCAATTACAAAGCAGAGCAGTTGATTTTAGGCTTTGAAGAGGATTTCTTAGATTATGGTGTGGGTACAATGCCAGAGCTTTATGATGGCAATCCTCCTCATAAATCAGGTGGAGCTGTTTCGAAAGCAACAAGTGTTGGCGCAATGCTTAAACTTATTGATATGATTGATAGTAGAAAGTAGGTTTTAACTACTTTTAGCCATAAAAACGAAATTTACGCTGCTACACACTATTTAATGGTGTGAAAAAATTTTTAGCCAGATAAATCTTATTGACTAAAAATCTTAAAGGACAATAAATAGATAAAAAGATATATTATGAAAGTATTAATGTTTGGTTGGGAGTTTCCTCCGCATATTGCTGGAGGGCTAGGTACGGCCTGTTATGGTTTGACAAAAGGGTTGTCAAAAGCTGGTGTAGATGTAAAATTTGTTATGCCAAAGGCTTATGGAGATGAAGATCAAAGCTACGTAAGAGTTGTTAACGCAAGTGATGTCGAGGCTATATACTCTGGACCAGTAGAACAGAACGTTTGGGAAAAGGTAACTTTTATTCAAATCAACAGTAACATTGTTCCTTACGCTTCGCCAGAGGAGTATGAGCAGTTGTCGGAGCAAGACAAAATCACCTCTATCAAAACTGGTGATGTTTGGACACAACGCTACAATTTCTCGGGTACCTATGGTGCTTCGCTAATGGAAGAGGTTGCTCGTTATGCTATGGTGGGTGCTCAGGTCGCTCGTGATTTGGATGGCGATTTTGATGTAATCCATGCCCACGACTGGCTTACTTACTATGCTGGTATTGCTGCAAAAAAAGTGTCGGGCAAGCCGTTAGTAGTTCATATGCACGCTACAGAGTATGATAGAAGTGGTGAGAATGTAAATAGAGCAGTATACGAAATTGAGCAAGCAGGTATGTCGGCAGCCGATAGAGTTATTGCTGTAAGCCATCTAACCGAAAATATTGTAGTAAATAAATATGGTATTGATGCCTCAAAAGTTAGAGCTGTACACAATGCTGTTCAATTTGCTACAAAAGAGGAAGAGGAAATCAAAAGGGGTATCGACGATAAAATCGTAACTTTCTTAGGTCGTATTACGTTCCAAAAAGGTCCTGAATATTTCGTGGAAGCTGCTGCAAAAGTGTTAAAACGAGTACCAGAAGCTCGTTTTGTAATGGCTGGTAGTGGCGATATGTTAAATAAAATTATACGTCGTGTTGCACGTCTTGGAATCTCAGACAGATTCCACTTTACAGGTTTCTTAAAAGGTGACGATGTACATAAAATGTACTCATTAAGCGACGTATACATTATGCCATCAGTTTCTGAACCATTTGGTATCTCTCCTCTTGAGGCTATGAGATCGAATGTGCCAGTTATTATCTCAAAACAGTCGGGAGTAGCCGAAATCTTAGACTACGCTATCAAAATTGACTATTGGGATGTTGATGCAATGGCTGATGCTATCTACGGACTGATAAAATATCCTGCTCTTTCAAAAATGTTTATTGAAAAAGGACAAGAGGAGGTTACTGCTCTTAAATGGGATGCTGCTGCTGTTAAGGTCAAAAATATCTATCAAGAGGCTATTGATAGTATGAATAAAGAGTAGAAAACTTCCCGCAATTTTGAAAAATCTGAAATAAATTAAAAATATAAAAATATGAAGAATGTTTGTCTATTCTTTCAAATTCACCATCCATTAAAACTAAAGAAATACCGTTTCTTTAATATGGGAAACGATACTTTCTATCTGGATGAGTTTTTGAATAAGTCTGCTATCGTAAAAAGTGCAGCCCAATGTTATGATGTAGCAAATCAAATTTTGTTAGATCAAATCTCAAAGTTGGGGAAACAGTTTAAAGTGAGTTTCTCAATCTCTGGAACAGCTATTGAGCAGATTAAAAAGTATTCGCCTAAAACAATCGAATCGTTTAAGGCTCTTGCTCAAACAGGATGTGTAGATTTCATTGCTGAAACCTACTCACACTCGCTTGCATCGCTTGTAAACAAAGAGGAGTTCAAAAAGCAGATTGAACGCCAAGCAGAGCTAGTTGAAGAGTGTTTTGGTGTAAAACCAACAGCGTTCAGAAATACTGAGCTTATCTATACAAGTGGTATTGGTGAGATGGTATCAGAATTTGGTTATGATACAATAATCACTGAAGGTGCTCGTCATATTTTAGGATGGAAAAGCCCTAATTATGTATATGCAAATAGTTTAGAGCCTAAGGTTAAGCTACTTATACGTAATAGTAGCCTTTGCGATGACTTACGTTATCGTTTTAGTGACCAAACTTGGGATCAATGGCCTCTTTCTACCTCTACTTATGCAGAGTGGGCAGCTACAGGTGAGGGCGAGGTTACAAACATCTTCTTAGATTACGAAACTTTTGGTATCCACAATAATGCAGAGAGTGGTATTTTTGATTTCCTTGCAACTCTACCTGAGGCAATGCTAAGTAAAGGTATCGAGTTTAAATTTGCTAGTGAAGTGACTAAAGAGCTTCAGCCAATTTCAGCACTTGATGTTGTACACCCTATCTCTTGGGCAGACGAAGAGAGAGATACAACTCCATGGCTTGGTAATGAGCTTCAAAGAGAGGCATACAATCAACTTTACTCTGTTCGTGAGAGCGTTGAGCGTTTGAACGATGAAAATCTAAACTATGTTTGGGATTTCCTACAATGCTCTAACCACTTTTATTTTATGAGTACTAAATGGTTCTCAGGTGGTAGTATTGCAAACAAAAATCCTTACGATTCACCTTATGAGGCGTTTATCAACTATATGAATGTAGCTAGTGATTTTATACGTCAAGTAAGAGAAAAAATTGCAATTTTAGATAAAGCATAATTTAGTGTAATATATCTTTAAGGGAAGTTCTTTTTTAGGGGAGTTCTAATAAAACCAATTATTAGAAGTTTCCTTTAGAACTTCCCTTTTGAACTATATGGTTGATGGTGTTAAAAATTACTTAGTTTAGGCTCATTCTCACAAATCTGTTGTTATGAATTACAATTTGTGGCTCGGTTGTAGAGACGTAGCCCTGCCACGTCTGAGTTTGATTTGGCTTGGCAAATTCAATTTTGTTTGCCTCGTAAGCTCATTTTGCTTTGCAAAATTCGATTTTAGACGTAGCAGTGCTACGTCTCTACTGCGTACGGAAACTTTTTTTGTGACTGAGACTTAATTTACTCTATTAGTTAATCCGAAATAAAACTAAACGAGAATAAGTAGTGAGAGCTTCTAAAACCTCTCAAAATATAGAATTTAGAACTCTCGTAGATTAAATTAACCAAAATAGAATATTTATGAAAAAGATTTTTTATTCTCTATCAGCTGCAGTTTTTCTTTCGGCTGTAGTTTCTTGCTCATCGACATCAGACACAGTAGCTGACAGTTTCTCTGCTCGTCGTGAATTAATTTGCGGTAAACGAAGTGGAGTAGTGGCAATTATTGATAGCTACTCTAATTATGGCGATGTTTTTAACAACTTCTATTACCTTACAGGCATGGCTGACAAAGAGTCAGTTTTAGTTTTTGACACTAAAAATGGGGGTAAAGGTTACGTTTTTACCGATGTTGAGAACCCTACAGTTGGTGAAAATTTAGAGGTGATGGAGCTATCTAAATTAAATCAATTTATTGCAGAATTAAGCAAAAGTAGCACTTTTGCACTTTCGTCAATGCGTGCCGATGAGTTTAAAAGTAGCCGTCTTTCAAATATCGAAAATGTTGTTTCGTTAGATTCATTGATTTTCGATATGAGGGTAATAAAAGATAGTGTAGAGATTGCCTATCTTCGTCATGCCGCTAAGGCTACGGGGCTTGGTATTAGTAATATGATGAAACAAATCAAAATTGGTGATACCGAAAAGGAGATGAAACGCCTTATGCTTGAGGGTTTTTCAGCAGCAGGATGCGACTCTATCTCTTTTGAACAGGCAGCAGCAGGCGAAAATAGTACATCGGTTCATGCTGGTGTTACCGACTATAAATTAGCCGATGGCGATATGACAGTTGTCGATATTGGAGCGGTTTCAGATAGATATACTGCTGATATTAGTCGTAGTTTTCCTGCAAATGGTAAATTTACTGAGGCACAAAAAGAAATTTACTCAATTGTTCTTTATGCTATGGAAGAGGGTGCAAAGCTTATAAAACCAGGTAATGTTTTTGGAAATACTCAAAAATATTCTGAGGAATTAATGATAGATGAGCTTGCAAAACTTGGTTTGATAACCGATAAGGATAGTGAGTGGCAGCGAAAATTCTATATCAGACATGGTTTTAGTCACCATATCGGTCTTGATATTCACGATATTTGGTCGTGGTACGTTACTTCACAACCAAAAGAAAATCTGAAATATAAAAGTGGAATGGTAGTGACCTACGAACCAGGTTTATACTTTCCATCGAACGATATGAAAGAGCTTTCAGAGAAGATGAAGGGCAAAGTAGATGCAAAAGAGCTTGCCGCTTTTATTAAAAAAGTGGAGCCTATCTACAATAAATATCGTGGAATAGGTGTAAGAATTGAAAACGATTATCTAATTACTGAAAATGGCAACGAGCTAATTACTGCCGACAATCCAACATCTATTGCAGAGATTGAAATGTTGATGCAATAGGCTTACTTTGGGGACTTCTAAAATCTCTATAAATCCAGAATTTAGAACTTTCCTCAAAAAATTTTCTATCACCTCCATTTTTGCACATCCGTGCAAAAATGGAGGTGATTTAAAGGTTTTTAGGCATGTAACTATTTGTAAATTAGCTTGATATTATTAGTTTTGCGAATGACCATTAATAGTAATTTGTAAATAACTTTGTTAAATATTAATAAAATAATATTCTAATTATAATAGTTTCAATATAGCATTATTCGCCTTATCAACTACATCAGCATCTAACGAAGCTAGATATATTTGAGTTGTAGATTCGCTATCATGCCCTAATCCTTCTGAAATAACCGAAATAGGTATGTTTTTCTTCTTTGCAGCCGATGCCCATGAGTGACGTGCTACGTACATTGTAAGTGGAATAGAAATTTTTGCCATTTTACCCACTATTTTTAGCCTTTTATTATATTTTCCTGTAGTAATTCGATACTGATTACGATCGGTTAATGTGCTGTTTTTAATTATTGGTAGTAGATACTGAGTTTCGGAGGTGTCATACTTATCAATAATTTCTTGCATACAATTCTCCCATTTTATTTGAAGTTGCTGGTTGGTTTTGCGCCTACAATATGTTAAAATACCGCTTTTTAAGTCTTTTTTGCGTAAAAATGCCATATCTATAAACGACATTCCTCTTGTTAGAAAGCTGAAGATAAACATATCTCTCACACACTCTAAAAACGAATCGTGTGATAGATCTAACTCCTTAATTTTCTTTATATTATTTACAGAGATTGCCCTTTTGGTAGTCTTGTCGACACCAGTGTAAACGTGTTTAAAAGGATAACGCTGTTGTATAATCTCTTTTTCTACTGCTCTATTATATATTGCCCTCAATACCCTCATATAAAATGAGGTTGAATTAGGAATTGTACCTTTTTTCTTTAAATAGTTCTCATAACAGATCATTAGGTCAGAATCAATATGCTCTAATTCTATATCAACCCCTCCACGAAATCGCATAAAACTACGTAGTGTGGTTGAATATGTATCCGAAATAGCTAATCTTCCTACCTCTTTAAATTTTTCTATTAAATTATTTGTAAAAGTGTAAATAGTTATATTAGATTCTGAACCTTTGTATGCTTCAATAATATCTTGACACTCATAAGGTTGTTCACTAAGCTGTAAATGGATAATGATGCTTTTTAGTCTTTTTAACTCAAAGCTAGTATTGCGTTTTACTGATTGCAGATAGTCAGTGCGTCGAGTATTTTCACTGTTAATGATAATCTCTGAATTGTTATTATCCCACTCATTATTGAAAATTTTGTGAATGGTTATAATCTGTTTACACACTCTTTTTTGCAAAATTTGGAAATACAATATTCCCTCTCTTCCTCTTACCTTTGATACTTTAAATTTTAATTTTACTGATGCCATAATTACAAGAAATTTAGAAAGTTTACACTACTTATTATTTAAGGGAGCTTCTAAAATCAAATAAAACCAATTATTAGAACTCTCCTTAAGTCACAATAGTAATATGATTTTAAGTATATTTTTTTTAAAAAATGATATTATTTAGAAAAAAAATTGTAATTTTATACGGAAAATTATATGCCTTAGAAATATTCAACATAAAGGGAACTTCTAAAAATTGAATAAAACCAATCATTAGAACTCCCCTAAAATTAATTTATAATAGTTATATCATGAAAATTAAAAAAGTCGCTTTGTTGCTTTTAATACTACTTTCTCTCTCTCCTAAGTTTATATTTTCGAATAGCAATAAGATTGAAAAAGAGATTAATTGGAGAGATTATGATGGCAATCGTATTGCTATAAGTTTTGATGGCAATAGTGAGCCTGATTATGAACACGAAAATAATAGCAAACCTGGAATTGTGTGGCCTATAGGCGATCTTGACGAATGGGGTGCAACAGCTGCTTCGTGTGCAATTATAGCTAAACTTGGAATACAAGAGAGATTGGTACATTGCTCTTACAATAATTTTATT